>JAHDEN010000214.1 GCA_020628815.1 Chloroflexota bacterium
GTCAGCGATTTCAGAAGCGTTGTCGGTTACTGGGAACAAGAATGTTCCGCCTTCTTCCAAAGCTTGTTCGGTGAATGCAGAAACATCTAGACCACGGTCTGCATAAACGCTAAGTGCGTTAGCAACACCAGCTTCAACTGATGGGAATACAACGCCGTATGTACCAACAAGTTCTAAACATGCTGGAGAAGCCGCGTATTTAACCCACTCAAAAGCTTCTTCTGGGTGTGGAGATCCAGCCCAGATTGAGTCAGCCAATCCATTGAACATAGATTTGCGTCCTTCAGGACCTTCTGGCAATTTACCAAAGCCAACGTTTTTGTCTTCGATGGTGCTGTAGAAACCGATTTGCCATGAGCCATCGGTGGTTAGCGCAGCGTTGCCAGATGAGAACATAGCGCTGCTACCTAAGCTTGCTACGTCTTCATATGGTGCGAAGTAACCATCAGCGATCATGTCTTGGAACCACTGCATGGTTGCGATGAAACGAGGATCGTCGTAGTTGTATTGGGTTGCATACAAACCATCAACAAAGTTCCAGCCGGTTGAAGCTGCGAACATTGAGAATACGGTTTGTCCGTATGCGCCGGTACCTGGGTAGTCAGCCGCATAGCCATATTGAACAACAGAATCTTTGTCGAAGTCAGCGCTTAAACCGTTGTTGCCATTTTCGTCGATGGTCAATTTTTTAACGATTTCTGCAAAGCTTCCGCCATCTTCTGGGTTCCAGGTTGCGCTGTTGAACTCATCAACAGTTACGCCGGCCGCTTCTAGAGCGTCAGCGTCGTACATGAATGCAACGGTGTCCCAGTCTTTTGGAAGACCATAACGGGCGCCATCACGGGTCCAGAGTTGCTCTAGTTCACCCAAGTAAATGCTTGTGTCAACGTTGTCGCGATCAACCCATGCTGCAAAGTCAACAATTTGACCTTTAGCTGCAAATTCTGGGTATTTGGCCAAGTGATTGGTGAAAACGTCTGCTGCGTTGCCTGCAACCATTTCGGTTTGCAATCCGGTCCAGTAGTCGTCCCAACCGATGTTTTCAACGGTAACTTGAATGCTTGGGTTAGCGGCGTTGAAGTTAGCAGCACACTCTTCGTATGCAGGGAACTGGTTGATGTCCCAGTTGATGTAACGGATGCTAACAGCGTCTGACATGAGGTCTTCTTCAGAAAGGCCAGCACCTGACTCTTCTTCCATTTCCTCTTCAGCCATCTCTTCTTCCGCCATTTCTTCTTCTGCCATTTCTTCAGCAGCTTCTTCTACTGCTGGTTCATCGGCAGGTGCCTCTGGTGCACCGCCACCACATGCAACCAAAAACATTGCAAGTAGCAAAAGCGCGAGTAACGATAGTTTTTTCATTATCTTCTCCTGTAGAATTTTAAATTTCACTATCTAATTTCCGACGACCAAGTGATCGTGGGGTTTTACATTATAAATTTCGAGAATTTACATTGCTTGTAAAAACTCATTTTTTGAGCGACTTGTCCTAGGACAATTGTCACAGCGAAAAAGAGATGACCGAGAAAGCCATCTCTTTTTTCCACTTCTCTAAAAAATTATTTGAATCCGGTAAACTGAATCGAGTCGATAACTTGGCGACTAACAAACATATAGATCAGCAGCACGGGCAAAATTGCAAGTGCGGTGCCAGCCATTAAACCGGTCCAGTCGGGAACACCTGATGGCTGTGAGCTACGGAAGATGTTGAGCGCAACGGTCAAAACCCGAACACTCTCATCCCGGCCGACGATGAGGGGCCACAGATATTCGTTCCATGAATTGATGAAAGTGATAATCGCCAATGTCACAACCGGCGGCCGAGACATGGGGAGAGCCACATTCCAAAATACGCGGAAATAGTTTGCTCCATCAATCCGTGCGGCTTCTTCTACCTCTTTATTCAACCCTAAAAAGAATTGACGCAGGAAGAAAACCGCAAACGGGGTCATGAAAAAGTAGGGAGCAACCATCTGCCCCATTAACAAGCCATAGCTGTCGTCAATTACCTCGCTAAATGAACTTAGCCATTGGCCAACACCTCGGATCAATACGAAGTTTGGAATCAGGGTAACGATGCCAGGAACCATGAGTGCCGAGACATAGAGCAAAAATATTTGATCGCGGCCGGGAAACTTCAACCGTGCAAATGCATATGCCGCCATCGTGCTAAATGACACTTGGAAGACGGTAATCACGGTTGAAAAGACAAACGAGTTCATCAAAAAGCGGAAGAAGTTGATGCTTTGGCCAGACCCACCAGATGCGAGTGCTTCGGACGTATCTACAAAGCCAAGTACCCGGGCAAAGTTGTCCCATGTAAATCCAACAGGGGCTAGCGATGTTGTATTTTCAAAAATTTGACCTTGAGTGGTTAGAGCGGTTCGTAGAACCCACCAGAATGGGAAAAGGGTGATGAACAAAATGATGATCATCAAAATCCACATGGCGATGCGGCCGATATTAAAAGATTTATTTTGTGGTGACATGTCCCTTCTCCTAATAATCTGAATCGTCTGCGTTAAACAGACGAAGTTGAATCAGACTGATACCTACCAACATAACAAATAGCGCATTCGCGATGGTAGTGGCATATCCCATATCAAAGCGTTCAAACGCCCGCTCAAAAATCAACATGTTAATGACTTCAGTCGAGTTAATCGGTCCCCCACCGGTTGTAACCGCAACAGTGTCAAAGATTTGGAATGACCCAATCAGAGATGTGATTAGAACGAAAGCGAGTACCGGCCGCAGAAGCGGGATGGTAATGTGCCAAAACGACCGTACTTCAGTCGCACCGTCGATCGAGGCAGCTTCGTATAAACTTTGAGGAATTGTCTGTAGACCGGCAAAAATCAGGAGCGCTGTGTAGCCAACATGTCGCCAGATATTAATCACAGCGATTGATTGAATCGCTTCGTCTGGGTGACCGAAGAATTTCCACCCTTCAAAGCCCATCCCTTCCCATACTTGGTTGATTAGGCCCAAACCGGGATCCATGAGCCACAGCCAAAGCATCGCAACGATTACGTTAGGCATGAGCCAAGGGACAATCAGCAATGCCCGCACAACCATTGACTTGGTCAAGCGATCCATCATGACCGCGATGACAACAGCGATTGCGGTTTGTAGAGGAATGTTCCACAAAACATAGCGCATTGTAACCACCAATGAATTGCGAAACTCTCGATCTGATATTAATTTGCGATAGTTGTCTAAACCAACCCAAGTTGGCTCGGTAAGCAAATCCCAATCTGTAAGACTAATCCAAAAGCCGCGCACGGCCGGAACTGCAAAGAACAAAGTGAAGCCAATTAAACTTGGTAGCAAAAACAGGAATGCAACTACTGTTTCTCTTCGATTCCATCCTGATTGATGGGGAGTTGATTGGGAAGCCATTTTACCTCGCTAACTAGGATTGTGGATCAGCGAAAAGGGTGCGATGATGTGGGGTTATGTTACCGGTCCCGTTACCGGTAACGGAATTATCTTTATTTTTCGCTATGTGTCAAATTTTCGTCAATTATTGGTGGATTTACCCAACTTTAAACAAAATCTCTAGGCAATTCGGAACGATCGATCATTGTCATGTGGGTAAAGTTAGGTTCTATGGGACGGGATCCGTCTTGAAAATGTCTAATCTTCAGCCCTACGCTTTTGTTCGTGGGCCGGTTGATTCTCTTTGGATAACTTTAGGCTTCATGCCGATCATGTCACGGCTGCCTTCAGGATGCTGAATCAAATTGTAAACTCGCTCAAATGCCTTGCGCCCCATTTCATACTTGTCTACATGAACAGAGCTTAACGCGGGTGAAATCATCGATGCAATTTGAATTCCATCAAATCCGATGATTGAAATATCTTCTGGCACCTGCAACCCCAAATCTCTGCACGCTCGGATCGCCCCAACCCCCATCAAGTCATTGTAGGCAAAGATGGCGGTTACATCCGGCCGGCGTGTAAGCAATTCTTTGGCGGCAATCAGCCCCCCTGCCAAAGTTGGATCAGCCTGAACGAGCAGCGAATCATCAAACTGAATCTCTGCCCCGCTCAACCCTTCTTTGTACCCCTGCACCCGTCGAGTCTGGCTCAGTGTGGCCAAGTCGGTCGATAACATCCCTATTGTTTCATGTCCTAAACCGACCAAGTGCTCCACAGCTAAACAAGCACCCCCGATGTTATCTACCATCAACGTAGTCACATTTTGATGGTCAAACTCCCGGTTGATGATCAACATCGGCCCAAAACGATCTGCAAATTCAGACACAGCCGCATCATCGGCCCGATGGGTAAATGTAATTAAGCCATCTATACCGTGTGTGACAAGATCGTTCAAAACCTCTATTTCTGAGCTGTTTTCCGTGTTGCAAATAAGTGTGGTGTACCCATTCTCCATCGCGGCATCTTGCACCGCCCGCACAATCTCGGGGAAAAAGGGGTTGGTAATATCTGGCACAACCAGCCCGATCATGTGGCTCCGAGATGTGTTCATAGCCTGGGCCATCCGATTCGGCCGATATCCCATCTCTTTGACCAAGGCCAAAATACGCTCCCGCGTTTTGGGGCTAATATCGCCTTTGTCGTTTATCGCACGCGACACTGTTTGCTTGCTGACCCCGGCCGCGCGTGCAACATCTTCGATTGTGACTTTCTGTTTCATAAACATAAGTGTTGCCGAAAAGTCTAGGCGAACTTTTCACAGATTGCAATGAACAACACATTCTTAAGAAAGAAATCAGGCCCGATTTTGAACCTCTAATTGTGATGAGTCCTACATCTTTCTGATTAGTTTGTACAACTTATCCAACATTCAGCCTTATCTTTACCACAAACTTGACAATCGAAAATATTACAATACATTTGCACATTCATATTTGAAAATGGGCCTGATCATAAAAGGATCCAGTTAGTCTAAAGCCGAACTCCAGACTAGCGTCGCCCCAGAATGTCTTACATCCGTATGGAGGATAAATGAAGAAGACACCCCTATATTTCACATTTGTATTAGCTCTGCTGATGCTTTTAGCTGCTTGCCAGCCACAAGTCATCACAGAAACTGTTGAAGTTGAGGTTACCCGTGTTGTAACAGAAACAGAAACAGTGGTTGAAGAAGTCGAAGTCGTAAAAGAAGTCGAAGTCGAAAAAGTTGTTGAGACCGAGGTTGAAGTCGAGAAAATTGTTGAAGTTAACCCAGTTGTTTTCAACTCTTACTCTAGCGACCCTGTTGTTCGTGCATTCGAAGAGAAAATGGTTGCCGCTTACAGCGATGCGAATCCAAACTCACCTGTACAACACACTATCGTTAACCACGAAGACTTCAAACAAGCGATCCGTGCATATTTAGTTGCTGAACCAGCACCAGATGTATTGACTTGGTTTGCTGGTAACCGTGCTCGCTTCTTCATCGACAAAGGGCAAATCTTGCCGATCAGTGATGTTTGGGAAGAGGAAGGCTGGAACGAGGACTTCCCGAAAGGGTTCCGTGCGATGTCTGAAGTTGACGGCGAAGTATACTTCTTACCAACCAGCTGGTATTGGTGGGCGATCTTCTATCGTACAGACATTTTCGAAGAATATGGCATTACACCTCCTGAAACTTGGGACGAGCTAATTGCTGCTTGTGAAACCCTCGACGGTGCAGGCTTAATCCCGATCACCATCGGTACAAAATTCCGCTGGACCGCTGCAGCGTGGTTCGACTATCTAAACATGCGGATCAACGGCCCACAATTCCACATCGACCTGATGTTGGGTAAAGAGAGCTACACAGACCCACGTGTAAAAGAAGTGTTTGTCAAATGGACCGAACTATTTGATGCAAACTGCTTTATCGACGATGCGGCCGCTTACAGCTGGCAAGAAGCTGTTGACCCGCTCAACCAAGGTGATGCAGCTATGTATTTGATGGGTCAATTCGTGATGGACCCAATTGCGGATGAAATCGAAGACAAAATCGACTTCTTCCAATTCCCAATCATCGATCCTAGTGTCCCCATTGGTGAGGATGCTCCGACCGACGGATTCTTCATTGCCGCTAACGCAGCAAACCCAGAAGGTGCGAAAGAGCTACTTGGTTACATGGGTAGCCTAGAAGCACAAACCTTGATGGTTGAAGAAATGGGACGTCTCCCAACCCATAACGGCGTTGATAGTTCACTCTTTACCCCACAACAACAAAAAGGTATCGAGTTGATCAACAAAGCTGACATGGTTGTACAGTTCTTTGACCGCGACACCACACCAGAAATGGCTGACGTCGGCATGAACGGTATGATGGCGTTCTGGGACGATCCAACACAAATCGACGCAATCCTTGAAGAGCTTGAAGCGGCACGCTTAGAGATCTTTGGCGAAGAGTAATTAACTCCTGAACCGGTCAGGTTCCTAAAATCTGACCGGTTTTAAAACAGCAGGGTGTGGCTCCGGCCGTACCCTGCTGTTTTTGTCTATATCTATCAAAGATTGCGCAGATTCCCGTCGGTTTTGGAAGTGGAATCAACGCGGGCATGTGCGAAATCTTTGATTAATTAATCTGTTCGGAGAATCGTATGGCCATTGCAGAAAAGCCCAAACTCAACAAACAAAAAGTAAATCGGGCACCGTACTATTTCATCCTGCCACCGCTTGTGATCTATCTTGTTTGGATCATTGGCCCCGTTTTTTACACCTTCTACCTCAGCATGACCGATTGGGACGGTATTTCCCCAAATGCTGAATTTATCGGATTAGAAAATTTTCAAAAATTATTTGGGAGCATCGGCAGTGTGCTGCCCTCGGCCTTTGAATATTCCCTGTACAACAATCTAGTTTGGCTCTTGGTATTTATTACCGTTCCAACCGCCATCGGTTTGGGATTGGCCATTTTGCTAAACCAAGGGCTACCAGGTGAACGATTGTTTAAGGTGGGCATTTTCTTGCCCCAAGTGCTTTCTTTTGCCGTAATCGCGCTGATTTGGTCTTGGGTTTACAACCCGCGTGCAGGCATCTTAAACGAGATTCTACTCATGTTTGGCTGGCCAGAAGACAATCTACCAGGCTGGTTGGCAGACAAGCAGTTGGCGATATGGGCGGTGATATTTGCGGCCGCGTGGCGACAGATAGGCTATATCATGATCTTGTATGTGGCCGGACTCAAAAATGTCCCCCCCACGCTCATGGAGGCGGCCGAAGTAGATGGTGCCACCCCATGGCAACGCTTTTGGCGCATCACCTTCCCGTTACTGGCTCCTGTCACAACGATTGTGATTGTGATCTCAGTCATCGATTCATTGCGATCGTTTGACCTCGTTCAGATCATGACTCGGGGAGGGCCAGCCAACTCAACATCGGTGCTGGCCAACCTTATGTACATTCAAGCGTTTAACAATTACAAGTTTGGTCTGGGCGCAGCCACGGCCGTTGTTCTATTCGGTATCAGCTTAGTCTTTATCATCGTCTACCTATGGCGCGTGATGCAAGACGAGCTGGAATATTAGGGAGGTAACACATGGCTTCTATTAATCCACCCAAACCAGAACGAAAAGGATTAACCACTGGGCAATGGCTCATGGTCCTATTTTTACTTGTGTTTACGCTGGTCTACATGCTCCCGTTTTTAGGCGCAATTGTGACCGCCTTCCGCACACCGGATGACATCAGCCTAAATGGTTTTTGGAGCATTCCGCGTGAAATAACCTTTCGGAATTTTCCAGAAGCGATCCAACGTGGTGGCGTCAGTCGCTTCTTGTTGAACAGCTTCATCATCACCATCCCCGCTTTAATCGGAACAATTATCTTGTCTTCGCTTTCAGCCTATGCTTTGGCCCGACACCGTTTCGCAGGGAACAAGTTCATCTACTTTATGTACGTAGCAGGCACGATGCTTCCATTTCAAATCCTGTTGCTGCCGGTATTCTTGCTCTCAAACAATTTGTGTGTGCAAGAGGCGTATGAGCTGGGGCAATTTGTGCTCAATGTTCCTTTTGTGGATGCCAAGGTCTGTCTTTATAACTCCTATTTAGGGGTTATCATGATCCACATTGCGTTCCAAATGGGATTCTGTACGTTTGTACTGCGCAACTTTATGCGATCGATTCCGGGCGAGATTATGGATGCGGCCCGCATAGACGGTGCCAACGAGTTTGGCATTTATTGGCGCATTGTGATGCCGCTAACCCTGCCGGGGATTGCGGCCGTATCTACGCTCGAATTCACTTGGATCTTTAATGATTACATTTGGGCGTTGATTCTCCTGTCTGACGGCCGAAAGTTCCCGGTTACACAAGGGCTCTCCGGTTTGCAGGGGCAATTTACAACAGATTGGCCCTTAATCACGGCCGGGGCATTGGTCGCGACCCTGCCCACCTTAGTTGTTTTCTTCGCACTGCAAAGATACTTTATCGGTGGACTAACTTTAGGCGGAGTTAAGTAAGCGAATAAACGCCTTTAGACTAAAATCAAAAAAGCCCCGCTTTGTGCAAAACAAAGTGGGGCTTTTTTATTATCTGGTTAAAAAACCGCTGATTATTTAGCGTAACCGTCTGGGTTTTTCTGATGCCATTCCCAAGCCATGCTAATAATCTGCTCAAGGTCTGGATACTGTGGAGCCCAGCCTAGCTCATCGTTAATCGTTTCGCTGCTGGCAATTAGGATTCCTGGGTCACCAGGGCGGCGGGCGCCAACTTCGGCCGGGATCGGGTGGCCGGTCACTTTACGAGCCGTTTCAATCACTTCACGAATCGAATACCCTTTGCCGTTACCCAAATTATATTTACGGCTTGGTCCATCTTCCAGAGCACGCATCGTCAAAATATGCGCCTCGGCCAAGTCGATAATGTGGATGTAGTCGCGCACACAAGTTCCGTCTGGGGTGTCGTAATCGTCTCCAAAAATCGTGATTTTATCCCGTTTGCCCATTGCTACTTCTAAAACAATTGGGATCAAGTGGGTTTCTGGATCATGATCTTCGCCACGTTCTTCGCTCGCACCACAAGCGTTGAAATAGCGCAAACAGCCGTACTTCATCCCATATACTTTATCCATCCAGTGCAGGTAGCGCTCCATGATGTATTTTGATTCCCCATAAGGGCTACCAGGCACGATACGCTCATCTTCGGCAATCGGCATGTGCTCAGGGTCATCAAACAAGTTTGCGGTTGATGACAGGATAAAGCGTTTAACATCGTGCTTAACGGCCGCTTCGAGCAAGTTCGCCCCGTTGACCGCATTGTCTTTCAAATACATCCAAGGGAATTCTACAGATTCGCCGACAAGGGTGTACGAGGCAAAGTGCATAATTCCATCTGGTTTATGCGTGGCGATTGCGGCTTCAATTTCGTCGTAATTGGCAAGGTCACCTTTAATAAAGGTTGCATCAGGATGAACAGCATCCTCATGCCCTTGGTACAGGTTGTCAAACACAACCACTTCTTCGCCCGCTTTGATCAAGCGCTCGACAGTAACACTGCCAATATATCCGGCGCCGCCGGTGACTAATACTTTCATTTGTGAAGTTCCTTATTTTTATAAGTTGGTAGAGTTGGGAAATAATGATGTGTAAGGGTCCAATGCAATCTTAGAAATGATACATAACTAAAACCCAGATCTCAGATAGCTTTGAGTTGATCTGAGGATCACCTAACCGCATTCCCGAAGGATGTAGACGTTCCAACTATATCTGATTTTTCTAAATATTAGGCTTTCGAAACGGGTCTTTTTTTCCTACGATTCGCCAGTAAAACTCTATCGTCTATTTAATCAGGCCACGCAAAGTAGCCAAATTCACCGGGTCCATATCAACAGATTCCCCCGTTTCTTCATTGTCTTCGCTTTTGGGAGTTTCTAAATGGGCAGGATGGTCGGCCCAGCGAGGGTCATTTACCAAATTGGCGAACGCCTGCTCGCCCAAAAACCCTTTGCCGATGTGTTGATGCCGGTCTTTACGACTGCCAAGATCAAACTT
>JAHDEN010000215.1 GCA_020628815.1 Chloroflexota bacterium
GATCAATGGAGAAGAACTTTTTAGACCAGCGTGGGGAACCGCGCGTGGTCATTACCGGGGTTGGGGCCGTGACCCCAATTGGCAACACTGCAGTTGATGCGTGGGAGAGCCTGATGACCGGCCGATCCGGTATCTCTACCATTGAACATTTTGATACCTCTGACATCCCTTGCAAGATTGCAGGGACAGTCAAAAACTTCGATCCCAAGTTTTTTATAAAACCGAAAGAAGTCCGCAGAATGGACCGGGTGAGCCATTTGGCCATTGCGGCCGCCACCGAAGCCTTAAATGATGCAGGCTATGAGCCGTGGTCGGAAGATGACGATGTGCGCAGCGGTGTTTTGGTGGGGACCGCGATTGGTGGGTTGGAATATGCGATCAAGAGCATGGAAACCTATCGGGCCAAAGGATTTTCACGTGTTTCACCGTATGCGATTATCGGGGCGTTGCCCAACATGGTCAGCCATTTTGTTAGCACGTTGGCCAAAGCACGTGGGCCGATTAATACTGTTTCTACCGCATGTGCGACAGGCACCCAAGCGATCGGGGAAGCGGTTGAGCTGATCCGGCGCGGCCGGGCAGACCGGATGATTGCGGGCGGGTCAGAAGGGCTTATTCATCCTTCGACACTGGCCGGTTTTTCAGCCATGCGGGGCTTAAGCATTAGTCACAACCATGACCCTGCACGCGCCTGTCGGCCGTTTACGCTCAATCGGGATGGGTTTACGGTGGCTGAAGGGGCTGGCATCGTTGTCCTTGAAAAAATGTCAGATGCGGTGGCTCGTGGGGCAAAAATCTATGCCGAAGTGATGGGGCACGCATCCAGCTCAGACGGGTATCACATTGCGGAACCGGACCCCGAAGGACGTGGGGCGATACGGGCGATGAAATGGGCGATCGAAGATAGCAAGCTCGAGCCAAAGCAAATCGGATATATCAATGCGCACGGCTCTTCAACCCCGTTTAACGACAAAGCTGAAACGGTGGCGATCAAAAAAGTATTTGGGGAATATGCCTATGACCTGCCGGTTAGTGGCACCAAAGCGTTGATGGGACATGCCTTAGGCGGGGCGGGGGCCATCGAAGCGATTTTTACAGCACAGGCGTTGCAAAAAGAGATTTTGCCCCCCACATGGAACTATGACGTGCCAGACCCTGACTGTGATTTAGACTATATCCCCAACAAACCCCGGCCGAAGGCGGTTGACTACGCCATGTCAAATTCATTTGGGCTGGGTGGCCAAAACGCCTGTTTGGTACTCGGTGCTTATCGGTAGGCGGTGGTCGGTAATCGGTAGGTCGGTAATCAGTGAAGCTAATCACCGACCAGCGAAGCGGACTGACTAGCGAAGCGGACTGATCACTGAACTACTGGTTTGTAACACCTCTCGCCCCTCTGCATCCCTCCAGATAAAATACGCACATGAGAACTCTAACCAACGACAATTATATCGCCTCGCGCAAACGGATCGGCCAAATCTTCAGCTTTTTGGGGATTGGTGTATTACTAGCGGGCTTTGTGCTTACGTTTACGGCCGAAGAAGGCTCCCAGCTTTCTTACTTGTCGCTGTTTAGCCTGCCGCTTGGTTGGATCTTGTCGCAAGTTGGCCTTTACTTTGCTAATCGCTTAATCAAACAGCCGGTTGTGCATGAAGCGATTGACGATGGGCTGCGTAAGCTGGGTAAATATGGGCATGATTCTCACATGTATCACTATATTTTCCCGATCAACCATGTGGTGCTCACCCCAAATGGCATCATGGCATTGGTGGCCAAATATCAAAGTGGCACCATCTCGGCCGATGATGTGACGTGGAAACAGAAAATCGGAATCTTCCAACGCTTTTTTGGACAGCAAACGCTCGGGAACCCAACGCTCGAAGCTGAAAACGGTGTGAAGCAAATCGCTAAATGGATTAGTCACAATGTTCCAGAACTGGCTGAACAAGAATTGCCGATTGGTGCCGCCATCGTTTTCACTGCGAACGATGTGGAGCTAGATGTCAAAGCATCTGCGATTCCGGCCGTGCATCACACCAAGCTGAAAGGGTTCTGGAAACAGCGCCAAACAGATACACCAATGGATCCTGAACACTTTGAGAAGCTCTTAAAGGCGTTTAATACAGCCGCTACAGAAGTCGATGCCTCTGAGTCATAACAAGTAAAAAACTGCCCCAAACTCCCTCCTGAGGGTTGCACCTACCTCATCATCGGTTACAATGTCCGATGTTAATTTAAGCATTATGTCAAATAAAAAGGGAGATAGGCTTATCCCTTTTGGCAATAAATTTGATTCGATATGAACGCCTAAAGATGGAATGTTTACAACCTTTTATTTCGTTGTTTACAAACCATTAACCTTCATAGCCTATAATTCTGACTCATACAGAATCAACAGCAGGTGACCCATGACAACTCTCACAACCAGAGGTTCGCTAGATGCGGAACTCAAAAACTTAGACGAAAACGTAACCCGCTTGGCAAGCATGGTCGAAGATGCATTGACCAATGCGTTAGATGCATTAGAGCGTAAAGATTACACACGTGCCCGCGCCGTGATTGCAGGGGACGAAGAAATAAATCAGCTGCGCTACACAATCGAGCAAGATTGTCTGCGTGTGTTGGCCATTCAGCAGCCACAAGCTTCTGACTTACGCAAAGTTGTCGTCATCACCCATATCGCAACAGAGTTAGAGCGGATTGGTGACCATGCTTCGGGCATTAGCCGTTTGCAGTTACGTATGGTTGAAGAGGGGATTGTTGAGATTGATTCGCTGCACCATCTGCCCAAAATGGGTAAACGGGGCGGCAAAATGATCCGTGAGGCGATGCAGTCATATCTCAATGCAGATGTTGAGCTTGCCAACAAAGTGATCAACCGTGACAACAAAATGAATCGTCAATATGGTCAATTTTCATCGATCATGTTTGATGAGCTTGACTCTGTATCGGCATCGCCTGTCACTACCGGTAACTCAGAGATTCGCTTGCCAACCTACATGCTGTGGATGGCTCACAATTTAGAGCGGATTGGTGATCGTGTTACCAACATTTGCGAGCGGATTATTTTTATGATTACAGGGACGTGGACTGAGGCTGATTAAGCTGTGTCGGCTTGTTTTTTTCGTAAGTGGGAGACTGCACTCTGTAAAGTGAGTACGCTAAATTTCATTAGATGGGTGTCATTTCTGCAAAGGCAGGAATCCAGTGCCAATCTGTGCGCTTGATACCCGCCTCCGCGGGTATGACGCCTCCAAGCAGAAACGCCATTTATATACTTTAGAAAGAAATTAGCTCTCTGGTTGCGCAAAGAATCCGGTGACAATTAAGTCAGAGCCGCAGGGGAATGTTTGCACATTTTGCAGGCGGGGGAGCTCGGCCCAATTTTTTTCTTTTAATGGATGAACCGCATTGTAGCCACCGGCAAATATCGGTGCGATGGTGATGATCGCCTGATTGGCACAGCTCGCATTGAGGAAGCTTGTTAAAACCCTGCCTCCCCCTTCCACCATCACGTGACGAATTCCCAATGCCCCCAATCGATCTAACAACGCATCGAGCGACACGCGCCCCTCGGCCGTGGGTGGCAGTTGGATAATATCGGCCGATTGGCTGTACTTGGCCAACTGCGTATCAGTTGTGGGGGCGGCTACTGCGATAATCGGCCGTTCTGGATGATCAAACAGGCGTAATCTTGCTGGAATGCGTAATTGGCTGTCGAGCACAATCGGCCGAGGGTGTGCATGTGCTCTACCGTTGCCATTGATAGAGGCGGCTGATGAGGCACCATTTGAAAAGCGGGTCGTCAATCGGGGATTATCCGCCAATGCAGTTCCAATCCCGATCAAAATCCCATCATGCTGGCTGCGTATAAAGTGGGTCAGGTCAAGCGATTTTTGACAGCTGATCGGTACAGATTCCCCCTGATTAAGGGTCAGACAGCCATCAAGTGTTTGCGCCCATGACAGTGTTACAAAAGGGCGGCCGGTTTGCTCATACCAGTTTTGCATGTGGTCTTGATCAACCAGATCGTGCAAATTGTTAATCGGCTCATTAATCATGCGCCAGCTCCGTGCTGCTTGCAGACAGCATGCGGGCCATTTGGGCTTGTGCATTGGCCAATGTCGCCTCTGCCCCTCGCAAAGGATGACCGTACTGCACGTGCACATCAAAATCAAAGCGGCCGGGGGCGATTAGCTGTAACGTCGCCGCCATATAATCCCGGTTCGCTGGATTTCGGTACAACCGTGTGAGCGGGTGATTGATCGCCTTTTGTGACACCACGCCACGGATCGCAACCGGTAGCAGCGTTGCGTTCGGCACCTTTCGCATCAGCATGTTGACACTGGCTGACCAATCAGCCAAACTCGCCCGAGCCTCATCCGGATAGATATTTGGGTCCGATTCCATTTCCCCACGTGGGAAAAGCAGAACCGTTTTTTCTTGCTTGAGTAACTGTATCGTTTGGCGTAGCGCACCCCGCGGCCGTTCCTCATCTAAAACCACGCAGGTTTTCACAAAATTTGGCAGTGCGCTTAACATCGCCCGCACTTTTACAAACGTGTGGATGTCTCTGCGGGGATTGGTCGCAAAAACCGACACCGCGTCTCCCATTCCTGGATGATTGGCCACAAGCAATAGAGGCCCGCTTGTTGGAACCCGCTCAGTGCCGGTCGCTTGCCAGCTATTGGCCAAGGTGTTGGCCAGCCATATCGACGCCTCTTTGGTGCTTTGGTGCTCAACAATCAGTGATTCATAGTGGCTACCAAGCTCGGCCGCATCACTTGCAGCACTTTTCAGCAGCTTTTTCAACCCCCAATTGATCCATCTGTTTTCAACCCGAAACGCCTCAACAAACATATCTGTGTTGATCGAAATGAGATCGATTTTTTCTTGATGAGGTGCGCGTATATCCGGGGCGAGAGCTGGCGACTGGGACACAGTTTCTGCAGTTGGATTCAACATAGCTTTGTGGTGTGCTGCGATGTTTCATCGCAATTGCACGTACTCGAGTACTATTTTAAGGATAAAAGATTATCTGATTGATTCCAAGCTGTCATCTACATCAACAGGGTTCTGTAGTATCTTTTATGCACTGAAACCGGAGATAATTTTCATCCTAAGTGTTTCTTTAAGATGCCGACCGTAAAATTACAGCCTTCCTAACTAGTGATACGTCAGAGGTACAATAACTGGATGCGTAAATTTTCAAAAATCGTTTTTTTTGCTTTTCCAATTTTCATTTTGCTTGTTGGTTGCCGGAATTCGGCCGCCCCTGAAACGGCCGATCAGGTAACCCCCACCGGTTATGTTTACTACATTGATCAGCCAGCTGAACAGAATCACCGAATCATGCGCGTTGATGCGGCGGCCGGTCCCGAATCGGCCGAGGTTGTTTTCACCGCTGGGGATTTAGCCCAAATTCAAGAGATCGATGTGTTTCAAGATGGATCTAAACTTGTGTTTTCTCAGATTCCATCACCCTCAGTTAACACTGGGATCTTTGACCGGACGACTCTTTCAATCCTCGATTTGACCCAACCTAATCCAGTGCCTGAACTGATTTTAGGAGGAGAAGTTCCCAATGAGTTTTACAATATGCCGGTTGTTTCGCCTGACGGTCGATACATCTTTTATACCCGTCTAGGGCCAGACCGAGACGGATTAACCGGAACCGACACGTTTTACGGAATTGAACGGTATGATTTTGAGACCGGTGAAAAATTGCCCGTCGTCCCCAATTCAATTTGGCCACAAATTTCGCCTGATGGAACACAAGTAAGCTTTATTATTTTAGATGTCCCCACACAGCAACGGGGGGTTGGTATTGTCAACATCGACGGAACAGAACCCAAGCTGTTAATCGATATCGGGCGATATTTTGATATCGACTCTCCGATTTTTAGCCAAGATGGGCAATCTCTCTACATGAGCATTGTGCCGGAGCAACCAACCGCATCCCTGTTTGAACAATTGCTGGGGATTAAAGTTGCCTATGCTCACACTGAACACAACATCCCTTCAAGCTGGTGGGAGCTATCTTTGACTGAATCTTTAGCCGCCATTGAAGCTGCCGCTGAAACTGGGGCTGGTGTTCTAGAACGGGTTGATCCAGAACCGATCAATACGATCGAACTTATTCTCATCAACGGCCGCTTCCACCCCAATCGGCCGATCATGGCCCTGTCCACAACCGAAGGGCTAAAATTTTTAGATTTAACTCAGCCGCCTGCGGCCGAGCAGCCGCTTAAAACCTACACAGACTTTAGCCAACAGCTGACTTTGGGCATGTTAGATTGGGTTGACCCTGAATAACTCGATCTAATGCAAGTCATCGTCCGATTTTTACGCCGCTACGGGTGGCTTTTGCTCGGCATTGTGCTGTTCAGCATCTTGGCGTTTAACGTTTCATGGGCTGATACGTGGCAGGCCTTGCGACGGTTAACGTGGGGGGCGATTTTGATCCTGGCTGTGGCCAATGTCGCGGCACTGCTACCCATGTTCGGCCGCTGGTGGGTGATTTTGCAGGCACAAGGGGAACCGGTTCCTTTTTGGGATGTGGCACGCTATTCGCTAGGGGGCTTTGCGATAAGCTACATTACTCCAGGCCCCCAGTTTGGGGGTGAGCCATACCAAGTTATCCAACTAAACCGCAAGCACAATGTCCCGCTGGCGCAGGCGGCCGCATCTGTCACCATCGAAAAGATGCTGATGTTGCTGACCAACTTGCTCTTTTTAATTCCCGGGGTTGTGCTGCTGGTTCAAAGCCAGCTGTTTGCCACGGCCGATTTGCGCTGGGTTGTTTGGCCCGGCTTAATGGGGGTTTTAGCCCTTGCAGGGCTTTTGGGGGGATGGGTTTTCAACCGTCGGCCGTTGAGCCGTTTGGCCCACCGCTTGCCCAGCCGTTGGTCAAACCCCATCAACGAAACAGAAAATGTGATAGCCGACTTTTGCCACAACCGGCCGCGGGCGCTGCTGTGGGCCAGCCTGTTTTCGGCCGCCAATTGGCTGTTGTTAGCGGTTGAATATGGGATGATGGCTCAGTTTTTAGGGGTTCCCCTGTCGGCGACACAAGCCTTGATCATGCTAACCGTCTTTAGGCTAGCCTTGCTCATGCCGATACCCGGCGGCTTGGGGGCAGTTGAAGGGGGGCATATTTGGATTTTTGAGGCGATGGGGATCCCCATGGGAGCAGAGCTGGCTGTATCGTTCAGCTTGCTGATTAGGCTACGAGATATTTTACTAACGTGTGTTGGATTGTGGTGGGCCGGAACGTTACCCGCTGCTGTTGGTCAAGAATCCCCATAGCAGATCTGGATAGTTGGTGTCGAGATAATATAAAACACCACCGCAGATCACCATGCTGACAAACAAAATCGCAAGGGTTCCACCAATTAGCCAGCTTTGCCAACGAGTCAAACGGTACGCTTGCTCTCTTTCCGCTTCTTCGCGCGGGTTAGGCTCAAGGTTGGCATAGACATCACGGCTTGATCGATCAGCAGATGCTGATGAATATGGAGGAATAGTTTTGTAGCTACCACCTGATTGCGCATAGGCAGCTTCGCGAAATCCTCTTAACCGTGGGTCGTTGGCAACTTCTTGCTCTTCAGAACTCATCGGCAGCAGATATTCAAACACCACGCGAACTGTTTCACCAAAATCTACAATATCACCGCTGCTTAGCCGGGTGATTTCAGAAATGCGACGGCCGTTTACAAAGGTGCCGTTGGTGCTGTTTAGATCTTCGATGAAATATTCGTTATGTTGAAACACAATGCGGCAATGACGGCGCGAAACTTCCGCGTCAGGAAACATCACATCATTGATCGGCTCTCTTCCAACTATTGTCGTATCGTTTTGTAGGAGGAAAACTTGGTCCGGGTTCGGGCCACGTCTTACCACAAGTCTCGGTTTTGCAGTCGACATAAGTCTTTATTCTAACTTTAACTCAGTTATAGGCGTAGTTTTTTTTCTTTTTCTTTTGTGGACAAGGTGGAGAAAGCGTCACATCTCCTCTTCGAAAATCAGTATATTGTACAGATTTTAATTGTCAACACGATGATAACAAATTTTTGAGGAATCTTTATTTAGGAATGGTTATATTCACTCACATTATTCTATATACGCTGTTGAGAGCCAAATGGTTTGGTTAAAAAGGACAATCTTTACAAAAAATTACCGTCCAATTGGTCTGTAAAAACCCTTGTGTGATCGGGTTAAGCGGTTTAAACTCTTGAAAATTTTGCTGATTAGTTTGTCAGGACACTTTGCTTTCAGTTTTTCAGTGGGGCAGCACCCGACTGATCGACTGACTAACTAACCCACTGACCCACTAAATAGAGGTTCACATGCGCATAATTGTTGACGGAAAGCCAGTGCCTATTTCCGAAAAAGACACCGTATTGACGGCGATGCTCAAAGCGGACCAACACCCCACTGGAGGCGGCACTCTGTGCTGCGGCGGTGATTGCCCGTTTTGTCTAGCCACTGTGGATGGCGTTTCGTACATCCGCACCTGCCAAGTTCCGGCCAAGCCGGGGATGGTGGTTGAACGTCACCATACGGGGGGGGCATATCCCCCGATGCCGGTTGATGACCGGCTGCGAGAAGAGATTCATCCCCGCAACATTTTTTGTGATGTGTGTGTGATCGGGATGGGAGAAAGTGGCTCAGAAGCGGCCCAACAAGCGGCCGACGCTGGGAAGGACGTGATCACTCTAGACACGTTCGACGGGCAAGAGGCGGTTGCCATCTATGCTGGTCCTATCGTTATCGCTCGTACCGACGACGGGATGCTACACATCCATGTAAAAGAAGAAATTATTGTGGCGACGGGTGCGGCCGAAATTATGCCGGTGGCGCCAGGTCACGACCTGGCGGGTCTGATGACAAGCCGCGCGGCCGAGCAATTTGCTGAGGCTGGGTTGGATCTTGGCAAACTTGTGGCTATCGGCACACCGCCTGAAAGGTTGGACGCTGAGCCGTTGAGCGGCGACATTGTCCGCTTTGAAGGTGAGGGCGGCCGTGTCAAAGCGGTCGTGATGCGTGATGCGTTGGGCGTGGAAACTAGCCATCCTTGTAACAGTGTAGCCATGGGATTGGGCCTGCACCCGCGCAACGCGTTGCACAAAATGGGGGCGGACCTACCGGTACGAGGTGTGGGTGAAGCAACCATCGAACCGTTTGTGCCCCAATGCCCAACCGATCCTGAAAGCATGATTTGTGCCTGCTCTGGCATCAAGCTGAGCGACATGGAGTACACGTGGGAGAGCGGTTTCCAAGAGATGGAGCTGATCAAACGCTCGACCCTAGCCGGAACCGGAACCTGTCAGGGGATGGGGTGTATTCCGTACATGCGGGCGTTTATCCAAGAAAAAGGTGGCGAACTGCAAGATCGCTTTACCGCCCGGCCGGTTAACCGTCAGTTGACGCTGGAAGAAATTGCGGCCGGTGGACACTATCACCCCACAGCCCGCACGGCGTTAGACGAGGTACACCGGAAGCTGGGGGCGCAAATGGAGCGTTCAGGCGGCTGGTGGCGGCCGTGGAACTACGGCAATTTTGAAAAAGAATACTGGGCCGTGCGTGAAGCGGTGTCGATCATGGACGTTTCGACGTTGGGTAAGATGATCGTGACCGGCCCCGATGCGTTGGAATTCCTCGAACGGATCTATCCCACTAAAGTTGGCACGATACGTGAGGGTCGCACCCGCTATGTGCTGTTGCTCAACGAGCGTGGCTACGTGATGGATGACGGTCTGATCGGAAAAGTGAGCGACACTGAATACCAGCTGACGCTGACTTCGGGCGGAACAAGCCACAGCGAAATGTGGCTCCGAGACTGGGCATCGAGCTGGAAAATGGACGTGCGCATGATCAACCAGACCTATACGCTGGGTGCGATCAATGTGACC
>JAHDEN010000216.1 GCA_020628815.1 Chloroflexota bacterium
TTTTGCAATTGCGCAGTCTAATCCAGTTCCCTACCTCGGCCGAAGCTGGAGTCAGCTTCCAGACCGTCGAATCGAGTCGGCCGGATGGGAGTGGTTGCTTGAATGAAGGAAGCCACGGACTGGCCAAAGAGCTGATCAACCTTGAAAATCGAACCGTAATTTTGAGAATGGGCGAAGGATCGATGCCGGACGAAGAGTGGGCCGCATTTGAGCCGGATCTGCCCATCGCTAAGAACATCAACCGAAACGTGATGTTCACCCAAGACTGTTTTTATCGCTCCCCCGGTGCGGCGGTAGATTGTGAGGGAGAAACGTGCAGGATTACTGAAGATTTTATGGGGTATGAATGGATGCAGCTATCGATCATCGATTCACAAGACTGCTTCCCCGCCGGAGAAACCAACTGTGGTAGACCGGAGCCAAGCGTTGTCTCTGCAACTATCACACGCAAATGCCATCAAGTGATTTGGGAAAACGAGATTTACGATTTAACAGACCGGGCCGGGAACCGATATGTGATGCACGCCACAGAAACAGGCACACCAGATCTAAACGTAGAGCTCCCTGCAGGCTGGACGCTAGAAAAAGTGACGCTCAGCGAACCACTCGTCGTTAATCCTTTTGGTGGTGGGGACAATTGCTATCACAACGTTATGCGTGACCACTTGGGGCAAGGATATCATCAGTACTTTTTTGCTGGGCAAGTTTACCCATAGGTTTGAAGGAAACCGAACGGCTCCTTAAAAAAAATTGGGACAGTGGCAACAAAAAAGCTCGACCGTGGTCGAGCTTTTTCGCTTCACTTAATCTGAGGAACTAATTCAGACATGAGTTTATTTATGCCAGCTAATACCGGCCGTTGGTCCTTCGCTCACTAAACTGAGCACTCGGCCGTCTAACGACCCGGCTGGTCCTTGCACCGGTCGGTTCGCGCATTGGTGCTCTTTGCGGAGCCGCACGTTGCACTGGGCGGGTCGGCCGGGCATATGCCTGTGTCATCTCATAATCACGTGGGCTGGTTGCCGCGGCACGGCGTGGGGCCGGTTTTGGCTTCGGCCGGTAAGAGCCAGAGTTGCTTTGCGGCCGACGACCTGATGTATTTCGAGCACGTCGCTTGTTGAAAATCTGATCACCTGCAACCGACAGACTACCGATAAACAGAATCCGAGTTAGCCATACCAAAACGGCCACAAAGATCGGTGCATAAACCAAAAGCTGTTCGCGGGTTAAAACCTCTGTCCCGATTTGCTGGCGAGACAAAATGAGGGAAACCGCATACCAAGTCATCATGGCATTCATGGTGGCACCTAGCAGCCATGCCCCCATTAAATACCAAGTTTGGGTTGGCTCATCGCGGCCGATCTCAGGGGTGAACATTTTGATTAACCCAGCAAAGTCGATGCTACAAAAAGCAAATGCCAAAATCGAGGCCCAACTGATGCCATAAAAGTTTGTGCCACCCAACAGGTCGGTTAAGGCAAACTTTGTGGTATCAAAATTAAAAACTTCAAACGCCAGCAGAGCACCCGCCAATAAAAAGGCGATCACTTCTTGCCTTGGAATGCGCTGGAACATCGACCGCAAAGCGGTTAAAGGTGTTCGTGGAGAGTATGCGTATGCGTTACTTGTCATTTTCTATCTTACTTACTTAAATCCCGGTTATGTTCTATGTGCTGTAAAGTGGTCTATTTTCTGCTTCAGACAATTATTTTCTGGAGTTAGTTAGCTCACTTTACAGCACACATACATGACACATGCAGTTCATTGACTTTCTCCGAATTAGAACATGTTTTCTACTACAGTTTCTGGATTATAGAACAATTGTTCTTGATGTCAACCCCCTTTTCGTTTTATTTATCAGATCAGCTTCCTGGTCTGGTAACAAATTGTTTTAAAAGAGATATAAGTTGTTTGATTCGTTGGGCGAGTTTGGGTTAAACGGTTACCATATCTTCGGTGGTTAAAAGCCGATTTCTTAGTGGATTAGAGGTTAAAAATGTCAGATTTTGAGGATAAAATTGTCTTAGTCACAGGCAGCGCATCGGGCATCGGCCGCGAAACCGCCATCGCCTTTGCTGCAGGTGGCGCAACGGTCATTGGGTCTGATATTAACCCAGACGGTGGGATGGAGACCGATGCTCTGATCAAAAGCAGCGAGGGCAAAAGTCAATTCATCCAAGCGAACATGGCCAGCGTAGCTGAGATTGAAGGGTTGATCGCTCAAATCGTGGCTGAGCACGGCCGGTTAGACATCGCATTTAATAATGCTGGGGTCGAAGGGCAACCCCAACGGACGGCCGATGGCAGCGAGGCTGACTTCGATTTTATTATGGGCGTTAATGTCAAAGGGGTCTGGGCCTGTATGAAGTACGAGCTGCAACAAATGCTCAAGCAAGAATCTGGTTGCATCATTAATACCGCATCGGTTGCCGGTCTAACCGGCTCCCACTCACTCCCCATCTATTCAGCCAGCAAACATGCGGTGGTGGGTCTCACCCGCTCGGCCGCAATTGAGTATGGAAGTAAGGGGATTCGGGTCAACTGTGTCAACCCATATATCGTTAAAACAGCAATGGTTGAACGGGCCATGGCTGGCACGCCGCCCGAATTTATGCAGGCGGCGATGGGAGCCACACCGGCTAAACGCTTTGGCGAAGTCAGTGAAGTGGCTTCAGCCGTTTTATGGCTCGCATCTGACGGAGCGAGCTTTGTTAATGGAATTAATCTGCCGATAGACGGCGGTTACACGGCACAATAGCTGGTTAGTCAATCAGCTTTCAGCCACTCAGCTTATGATGAACATTCGAGACAAATTCGGCCGACCGATTCGTGATTTACGAATCAGCGTCATGGACAAATGCAATTTTAGATGTCCCTACTGCATGCCGGCCGATATCTTCGGAGAGAGCTACAACTTTTTAGAAAAGGACGAAATTTTATCTGACGATGAATTGGTCCGTTTGGCCCATATTTTTGGGCAGATGGGTGTGACCAAACTGCGAATTACTGGCGGAGAGCCTCTGATCCGTAAAAATCTAACCAATATCATCGAAGAATGGGTTAAAACGCCTGGAATCGAAGATGTGGCGATGACAACCAACGGCTATTTTTTGGCTCCGGTTGCGCACAAAATCAAAGCGGCCGGATTACACCGACTCACCATCAGCCTAGACTCTTTAGATGAGGATGTATTCCAAATCATGAACGGGGCTCGGTCTAGCGTGGCACGGGTTCTTGAAGCGATTGGGGAAGCACAGGCGGCCGGATTTGATAATCTGAAAATTAACTGCGTGGTTAAAAAAGGGGTCAACGATCACACCATCGCTGACTTAGCCCGCCACTTCAAAGGCACCGGCGTCATTGTCCGTTTTATCGAATATATGGACGTCGGCAATTTAAACGGTTGGAAGATGGATGATGTGCTTACCGCCTCTGAAATCCTAGAAAAAGTTGGGGCGGAAACACCGCTTGTGCCGCTTGAAGAAAATTATCGGGGTGAAGTTGCAAACCGATACGGCTATGCAGATGGCTCTGGGGAAATCGGGATTATCGCTTCTGTGACTCAGCCGTTTTGCGGGGATTGTACCCGTGTGCGCCTGTCAGCGGCCGGTGAGCTGTTTACCTGTCTGTTCGGCAACAAACAGCTTGATTTGCGTGACTATTTACGCGGCGGCACAACTGACGCAGAAATGATCGAAATGCTCGGCAACCTGTGGAACAAGCGTGCAGACCGCTATTCTGAACTCAGAACATCGTTTACAAAGGTTCCGCAAAAAGGGGCAGAAATGTACCGGATTGGAGGGTAGGCTAGGATCGTAATTAACGACCTCGGCCTACATTTCAATCGGCCCCAAATGGTCTAAAACGGCCCAAATCTGTTCTTTCCCTTCATCGTTGATCAAGTCTACCAATGTGCCTAAACGTCTGCGCCGGTTAAGCCAGCCGATCATTTCGCGAGCAACAGCATCCTTTGTTTGTGCGGGCAAGTTTTCATAGGGGACGTCTAAGTCGTCTGCAAAGTTTTTTAGCTCTTCAATCGTAAACCCTTCCAGCACATCTTTAAATTTTCGCTTGGTCACCTTGAGTCGATTGTTCTCGTCCCATCCATCTGGCGTCTTCGGTATTCTTATGACGATGGGTACATCAGGTTCTGGCTTGGGCTTTGGAGCCATCAAGCGGCCGTCGCTAGAGCGCATAAATAGCACGGGGGTTGCCCATTCGGCCGATTCTGGGAATTTCAAACTGATCATGTTCCGGCCGTCTGCTAGAGCATAATCAACCGAAACGCCGTCCGCAATTGCACTGTAAAATGTACGCGCCAACTCAATAGCGGCCGAATCGGTAATCGGATACTGCATCGCAAGCGTGGCTAAAATCCCATCGTTCAACAAAGTGGCGGCCGTTGAAGAGAAGAGATCTGCATTTGATGCGGAAGCACCACGACATGAGTTTAGAACAACAAGTTTTAGCTTTTCCGGCCGCAGCAAACGGCCTAAGCTGCGGGCAAACAAATTAATGACCCCGCCCAATCCATCGCTTAGCTGCAATGTTCCTTCTTGATAAGTCTCATCAAAGTCACCGTGGCCGATGTAGTGAAAAACGTCCCAATCCCCATTGCGAATCGCATCCTGCAACACCTCGACCGTATCACCCTCGAGCCACGTTAGCTGAATACGGCCGTCAGCCTGTAACTCACGTACCGCCTCTTCGATCCGGTTTTTCTCTTTTTCAACGTTTAAATCTTTAAGTGGATTAGACACCATCCCTAAAACTTTAAGCGACCCGGAGGTGCTTAATGGCTCGATGGGTAAAGCCAAATCGATATAGCGCACCAGAGACGTACGGTTGTCCAAAACGATAAAATCTCGCTTCGCAGCATCCCGTAAAAACTCCCAAGGGATGGCGGCTAGATCGGCCGCATTTTCAGCAAATCGCAGCTGCAAGCGGACACCTTGATCCTTTATTTTAAACGCAGTGTCGATCACCTTACGCAAATGGGCCAGCGTTTCGCCCGGAAACAGAAAGCTAAAAAGGTCTTCCCCAAACTGTTCAAAATCTTCGGCCGTTAGCTCTTTATCCTCGTTAGCAGAACCATCCTTTTTTCTGCGCCCCATCGCCCGAACACCGGTTACTTGCAGGACATCACTAATCTTTTTCAGCGTTTGTTGTAGTTCACTAGGCTCATACGGAAAATCAGACAAAACGTGTGTCTGCCCCCCTTCTTTTGAATTCGCCGATATCTTGTATCGCTGTGCCGAGTCGTGCTCCACAGATATTTTAAAATCTAAATATTCCATACTTCTCGTTTAACCAACCGATTTTTAGTAATCATACCCGAAAAAAAAGGGCTATCCAGCGCAAACGGGTTAAAATCACACCATGTCTTCAATCCTACCAAGAACCTATGAAAACAATGTTGTCCAATTAACGGTCAACAGACCAGACGCACGCAACGCGCTGAATCTGGAGAGTCAACTGGCCTTTGCGGCCGCCATCGACCAATTAACTGAAAACCCACCGGCCGTTTTAATTTTGACCGGTGCGGGTGATCAAGCCTTTATTGCGGGTGGTGACCTTAACGAGCTGGCGGCTGATCCATCGCCGGAAGCTGGTAAAAAGCTGCATACGATTGTCAAAGATGCGTTGATAAAGATCACCCAACTGCCTTGCCCGGTGATCGGTGCGGTCAACGGCCACGCGGCCGGGGGCGGTGTCGAGGTGCTCTCAGCGTGTGATTTACGCGTGGCGGTTCCTTCGGCCAAGTTCCACTTTGTGCAGGTCCGTATGGGGCTCACAAGCGGCTGGGGCGGGGTTCCGCGCCTGGTTCAATTGCTGGGGCAAAGCTCCGTCATGAATTTGATGCTGAACGGCGCGTCGATTGATGCGGCCGAGGCGCATAGAATCGGCTTTGTCCACCGTATCTGCCCAGACGGTGTGACCGCTCAAGAGGCCGCCTTAGCGTGGGCCGATGAGCTGCTAAAACTCCCGGCCGATTCATTGGCCGCCCTCAAATCACTTATCCATTACTCTGGCCAAAAAGATATCCGCTACGGATACGCCAAAGAAACGGAGCATTTTTTGCCATTATTTGGCGGGGACTCAAACTTGGAAGCGTTGACCGCTTTTAAAGAAAAACGAGCCCCCCAGTTTCGCTCTTAACACAGCATGAAGACGGCTAAAAGTTTTTAGCCGTCCTCATTTTTATTTTCAAACTTTTATGTACAAAATCGCCGCAAAATATTACGACCTAATCCACCAAGCCCATACCGGCGATATTGACCTGTTTTGCCAACTGGCTCAAGCAACTGACGGAGCGATTTTAGACATCGGCTGTGGCTCCGGCCGTCTGGTGATCCCCATCGCAGAAGCAGGGAAAGCGGTGACAGGCATCGACAATTCGGCCGACATGTTTGCGGTCGCCCAAAAGCGAATTGCTGAGGAGTTTGAGGGAAAGGCAAAAACGGCCGAACTCATCGAGCAAGATATTCTAACTTGGGAAACTGACCAGCGGTTCGAACTGATCTTGATCGGCATGAATACGCTGATGGAGTTTGATAACCAAACGGTTTTGGGATTGCTTAAAGCGGCCGCACATTTGCTGGCCCCCAATGGCAAAATCATTATCGATGTGATTCAACCGTTCATCATGGCCAGCCTTGAAAACGAAGATGGCGGTTTTGCCGAAGATGAAGCGTTAGACGACGGCGGCCGCAAATTGCCGATGTGGAGCGGTTGGTCGGCCGATCATGAAAAACAGCAGGTTCAAATTAAGTGGCGTATTCAGGATGGGGGCAAAAAGGTTGAATTTTCAAACCTGTTCCACTATCGCTATCTCGATCAAATCATGGACTATTTACCAGCGGCCGATTTACAGATTGATACGGTGTGGGGCAACTATCAACAAGAAGCGTATGACGAAGAAAGCGAGCGAATGATTGTCAGTTTGACGAGCCGATCAGCTTAATCAGCTCGTTCGCAGGAGCTAGTCATCGTCAGGCAACGCCCCGACGGCTCGCCCCATTTGCAGAACAAAGGTGTAAAGCCAACGGGCGAGCCATCTTCACTTCGCTATCGCTCGTAGATGACTAGCCTCTACGCAATGTTACATGTCAATATTTCAGCTTAATCAGCCGATCAGCTTTTCCCTAGCGCACCTTGTTTCGTTTTATCCAAAAACAGTTCTCAAAAACCTTCAACCTACCGTTCAAAAACAACCGGCTGATTGGCTGAAAACGAGCGCAGCGAGTGTGCTGAAATGCTGATTAAGCTAATAGGTTCTAAAGCTTGTCATAAATCGTGCTTTTCATCGCTCGTTCCGCCAAACGGGGGGCCAACCGGCCGAAAATCGCAAACACTTTTGCACCCGCTCCCGGAAAAACGAACCTACGTTTTGCTTGTGCTCCCTCAAAAACAGCGTCAGCCACGGCTTCCGGCGGCATCCGTTTCTCTTCCCGGCTGTTGTCTGGGCTGTAGCGGCGTGCATGGGCCGTGCGTGTGGGGCCAGGGAACACGGTGGTCACCCGGCCGTCTGCGATTGCGGCCGTTTGAATCGTGCGTGCAAAAGCGGCCAACCCATCTTTCGAAGCTGAATAAACGGCCGCACCCGGATACCCCACATATTTCGACAACGACGACAGGTAAACCTGTTGGTGACCAACCACAAGCCTTTTTTCAGCCAATAGTCGGGTTGTTAGTTGGATGGCTCCCACCAAGTTAATGTCGATCACACTGAGCATCTGATCAAGCGGCAGCTCTTCAAACTTTCCGGCCGAGCTAATCCCCGCATTATTGACCAGCGTCGTAATCACCGGCCGACTGCCCAGCTCTTGAACCGCTTTTTCTACAGATTCCGGCCGGGACAGATCGACGTTGATAAAAGCTGCCCCGTCGCCTAGCTCTGCTATTATCGCCTCACCTCTAGCGTCATCTACATCGAGAATTGTGATCTGCTGCCCCTCGGCCGCATACCGTTTGGCTACCGCTGCACCAATTCCATCTGCCCCGCCGGTTACAACCACGTGTGGCGTAACTTGATTAGGTCCGCTAGCTGCAGGTTTGGGCCGCATCACCTTTTCGAGCAGATTAGGCACTGTAAGCGACAATCCCCGGATCATTTTGTTCGCAAACCCGATCGCAACGTGTCTTTTGTTCCGCCTGAGAGAACGTTCCATTTTAGCCGCGACACTTTCGGCTGAGGGGTATTTACTATAAACCGCCTCTTCTGTCCCCACTTTTTCATGCATGGCGGTATTGGTTGCGCCCGGGTGCAAGATCTGAACCTGCACACGGCCGCGCCATTCAACCGCAAGACTGCGCGCAAACCCATCTAGCGCCGCCTTTGAAGCAACATACACCCCAAACTTGCTGAGTGGCAGTTGTGACACAACAGAGCTTACAAAGGCAACTTTGCCACCGGCACGCTCTAATCGTTTAAATAGCTGATGGGTAATCGCAATTGGCGCTTTCAGGTTAACCTGTAGCATCTCGCTAATGTCGGCCGGGGCATGTTCATCCGTTCCACCCACCCAGCCGATACCGGCATTGTGTACCACAAGGTCAATCGCTTCTAGTTGGTGCTCAGCTAGCCATCGGTCGATGGTAAGATGGCAATCTGGCTGAGCCAAATCGGCTTGGCAATACACGTCAGACGAAAATAGAGGATCCGAAAGCGTTTCAAGCGGCCGTCGGCCGATCAAAATTAATCTGGCCCCTTGTTGCTGATAAATTTGGGCTAAAGCTAAACCGATACCGCTGGTGGCACCGGTGATTAAAATAGTTTGCATCTTTTAATTTTATCCCTGCGTCTAAAGCGAAACCGAAAATCAAAATCGATTCTAATCATGCAACTTGAGGTAAACTCACGCAATATGGTCACTTTAAGCCCCATCGAACAAACTGAATTTCAAGTTTATGCAGAGCTGTTCCTGGCTGACTATGCGGCCGAGATCGAATCAAACTACAGGTACTCGGCCGAACGCAGTATGGCGCAGGCCAAGCAAGAACTGGCCGATGATTTGCCAAACGGGTTAGAAACGCCCAATCAATTTTTGCTATCAATCAAAAACGTAGACAAAATCACAATTGGTTTTTTGTGGTACACGCTCTACGACCAAGGGGAAACGGCCTATATTCTTGACTTTATTTTGCACAAACAATTTCGCGGGATGGGGTTAGGCAAGGCGAGTCTGAAAGCGTTAGAGCAGCAGTTTGGCCAATCTGAAGTCAAACAAATCAAATTACGCGTTGCAGGTGACAACGTGCGAGCGTTTAAACTTTACGAACGGATGGGGTTTGATGTCACGGGGATCAACATGATCAAGCATTTGGACCATAAACCGGCTCAGGTTGATCTGGAATTCAGCTATCAACGCGCAAAAAGTGGTGCCGTTTTGATTAGCCATCACGGCAGGCAAGTGACAACGTTGCGGGGCAAACCGGCGGCCGAATTTTTGAAAAAAGTTGAAAAACTAGACTTTGCTGGGGAGCAACAGTTAATGGCCCGTGCCACGGGGAACTATAAACGGGGGAACGAGCGGAAGGCGAAAAACCATCCAAAAAATATGTAGGCTCCCATCTATTTAACAAATCAAGTTAGGGCAGCCGTCGCGGACATCTTGAGCGAGCATGTCGGCCGAATTGAGCGTCTCGCTCACACGGTCCATCTTTGCGACCAAAGAGATAACACCAACATGAACAGCGCCAGCGGCACCAGAACATTATCTGCCACGACCCCCGGCGGCATTTGTGCGGACTGTACACCCGGTGTGTACCAGTGAGAAGCAAATCGGCCGAGATATTCAATTGAATAAACAAGTGCCATAAATGGAATTAACGATTTGTACCGCCATAAAATCACGGCCGAGATAAAGCCAATGACCAGTTGCTCCATCCCCCACAGACCAAAT
>JAHDEN010000023.1 GCA_020628815.1 Chloroflexota bacterium
TTGAGTTCTTTGAAACCCATATCGCCGTGCACACCCCCATCATTTTAATTGCCGAAGGGCTGGACGCTGAAGGGATTGTGCTGCCCAAAGGGACGCGTCCGGAAGATGCGGTTTGGCGCATTATTGTTGATCCGATTGATGGGACCCGTGGCTTGATGTATCAAAAACGGAACGCATGGATTTTGACCGGCGTTGCGCCAAATCGGGGGCCAGAAACCAATTTACAGGATATCGAGTTTGCCATCCAAACAGAAATCCCATTGGTCAAGCAGCATTTGTCAGATCAGATTTGGGCCGTGCGTGGGGAAGGTGTTTCCGCCCAGCGATATAATCGCATAACGGGCGAGACGACATCGATTGGTGTCCGGCCGTCGCAGGCTGACACAATTGCGCATGGCTTTGCATCTATCTCACGATTTTTCCCGGGCGTTCGCGAAGAACTGTCTGCAATTGATGAAGAGGTTGTGATCGGTGTGCTTGGCCCTGTTCAGCGGGGCAAAACCCACTGTTTTGAAGATCAATATATTTGTACCGGCGGGCAGCTTTTTGAACTCATGTCTGGCAAAGATCGGTTTGTGGCCGATATACGGCCGGTGATGGAACAGACCTTGGCCAGCCGAGGATTGGCACTGGGCATCTGTTGCCATCCTTATGACATTTGCACCGAGCTGATAGCGAGTGAGCTGGGTGTGATTGTGACTGATGAAAAAGGGGCACCTATAAATTGTTTGCTTGATCTAGAAAGCGAAGTGAGCTGGGTCGGGTATGCGAATAGCAAAATACAGGACCAAATTAGCCCTGTTTTGCACCAATCACTTAAAAAGCGAAACTTAATCTAAGTTAGAGCCTTGCCAAAATAAATATGCGATTCAAAAAATCTACTCCACATTACTCTCTATTTTGTATCGGTCTGTTTTTATTTTTTATAAGGGGTGGGGCGATTGCGGCCGAGCCTGCTCATGACCCGGCCGATAATCAACCACCTGCCAATATTTTGTTTAACGCTTCTGCGCTGCTTGAATCGTATGAACGCGGGACAGGGTTTGCTGAATTCCGCTTAATCGATCCTGATGGAGATAGTGGGACATTTTCTTTGGTTTCTGGGGATGGGGATGATGATAATGGATCATTTCGAATTCAGTCAGGCACATTTTTAGTTGTGAACGGCGTCATCGATTATGAGACAAAGCCTGCTATGAAAATTAGGGTGAGGGGGACCGACCCGGGCGGGTTGTTTACAGAGCGGAGCTATACGATCAATGTTGTTGATGAGAATGAGGCCCCTGAATTTGCTGGTTCAGCCCCGACAGTGGTCGATGCCAATACACAGTACAGTTATGCTCTGTCTGTGAGTGATCCCGATCAAGGGGATTCGGTGAAAGCGGTTGAGTTAACCATGGGGCCAAGCTGGTTGAGCCTAACCACGGTTACAGCGGGGCAGGCCTACACCCTGGCAGGTGTGCCAACAAACGGGGATATTGGGAGTCATGAGGTGCGAATCAAAGCGACGGATCAGTCTGATTTAGCCCGTGTACAACGTTTTTTTGTGACAGTTCAAGCGGAAGGGAGCACTGTGATTCTCGATCAATTTATTTATCTGCCTGTAGTTGTACGAAACTAAAACTGTGCCTATCATTTATCGTTATGAACGAATCTTTTGAAGACATGTTAACTGGGGGTCATCCTAATTCTTTGGGGCGTACGCTTGAAGTGGTTGACATTGTATTGGCCGATTCAGGCCGATTAGAAGATCTAGTCCAATGTTATTTCAGTAGCGATGAGGTGGTTCGTTTGCGTACCTCAAACGGTCTAAAGCGGGTTACGAAAGAACATCCTGAATGGCTGGTCCCGTACATTGATCAGTTAACGGATGAAATATCAAAAATTGATCAGGCTTCAATCCAGTGGACATTGGCAAATTTATTTGACATGCTTGAAAGTCGTATGTCGGCCGATCAGAAGCAAAAGGCTCAAGCCATTATGCAGTCTAATTTAGCCAATCACACCGATTGGATTGTGCTCAACAATTCGATGCAGGTATTGGCCGATTGGTCAAACAATGACCCTGAATTGGTAAAGTGGCTTTTACCCCATCTTGAGCGATTAAGCGGTGACGGCCGGAAATCTGTGTCGAAACGGGCCACAAAGCTTTTGGCCAAGTTGAACAGCTAAGAGCCGAAGATTTATCGTCAGTGACACTATTAGGGTTTTTGCATCTGAAATATTAAGAGCTACCATCATCTTTATGGATATCCCAGCCATTTTTTTAGCGCTAGAAAGTGCCACAATCTTTTCCGAAACCCTGTTGCCCGTATGGCTTGTGCTTGTCTTGGTTGTATTACAAGTCAGTGACCGTGGTGCTGTGTTGCTCCCCTGTTTGCTTGCAACGTTTGGACTTGTGGGTATAGCTGTGGCGCATAATACCTTGCCCCACATCGCTTTTATTTTTTGGGTCGTCGGGCTTTTTTGTACCCTGATTTTGTACCTTAGCCTGCGCGGTTTGGGGCAACGGCCGCGCAGTGAGTTGGATTTGCAAGATCAAGGTGTTCGGTTGCTGATCGGATTGGGGTTGGGGATTGTTGCGGCGTTGTTGGGATTTTTTACAGAGTTCCCCGGCCGTTCATCGCTGACGGCCGCAGCTGTGTGGCCCCTCGTCATGTTGGGCGTGTTGCGTTTTGGGACCGCCAAACGGGGAATCGAGATGGGAGCTGGACTGTTGCTCGTTTTGGCCGGGATTGGTGTGTGGCTTACTGCGGTTAATGACAGCGTCATTATTCCGGGGGTGTGGGCGGCCGGATCGATCTTTTTGGCACTGGCAACCGGTTGGCTAACTGACCGCATCGAAGGGCAAGAGCTACTGCTCCAACAATAGGTCTGACAGCGTTTGTAGCCGATTTTTATTCTCAGAGATCGCGATTAAATCATTTAAATTAAGCACAAAACAGTTGATCTGGAGCGTGTAGTTTTTGAGATAGTCTGCAATAACCGTCTGCACCTGTTCTGAAAAATGAGTGACAAAAACGATTGTCCGTTGGGCTTGATTTGTAGACGGTTGCTGGCTCAAAAAGCTCAAGACCTCATCAATCGCAACCGCCAGCATTACCTCGTCAGTTTCATGCAGAACCGAGACGGCAAATTTAGGGCTTACTCTCTGGAAAACCGGTGTAGTTAGATCGTGATAGGCCCACAATATGTTTTTCTTGATGTCGTCTTGCCGTGGCGCAAAGCGAACGCCCGGCACCCGGATTAACACATCTTTCGCCAGTTGGAGCAGCTGCTGTCGGGTTTTGATTTCGACCACATAATTTTGGATTGTATGGATCATCGATTTCCGATGGGTGATTAGGCTGGTCATTTCTTCACTTAGCTGAATACAGTTGTCAACCAAGTGTTCCACACCCTGCCCCTCTGTCTCCGGGTCCTGCTCAAGCATCCGATCAATCTGTTTAAGCTTTTGCACAAACCGCTCATGATCGATTGTTAACGTTGCAACCAAGTCACCAAAAAATTGCTTGAACCGAAAAAAGCCTTCATCTTCGTCAAAACGTGATCCGGCATGATATTCGATCATGCCGATCAAGATACCGAGCGATGCCATATTAAAACTTCCCAAATAGCAGCCGTAGTTGCTGAGCAGGGCGGATGAGGAGTGATGGATTAGCTCTTTACAGTGGTGAACAATGCTCCCCACATCGTTCCGCTCGATGAAAAAGTCGGCTCGCAATTTGTGATACTGAATACGTTCTAGATCGTAATCAATCACGATCTCAGCGATTTTATCTGGGGCAAACCATGGATGGGGGGGCTGAATGCCGATTTCGGTAATCAGATCTACCAAGAACTCATAGCGGATGTGATACAGGTCGATGGCCCGTACATATTCGACAACTGATTTTGCCATGGCGCTAATATGTTCGGCCGACAAAATATCTGCTCTAAATTTGTCAAAATCTAAATGAAACAGCTGTTGAAAAATATCTGGAATAAGCCCGTTCTTGATAAACGAATAGGAAAGCTCTTCAACGTCTCCATTGGTGTGGATAACTTGGATTTGATGATAAGTGCCACCAAACCGACGTGCATACCGGTCTCCCCACATTTGGACCTGATTCCGGCCGTACATGTTTGACAACCTATAAATCGACTGGACCACCGCATCACGAATGTGAGACGTTTTTAACCCATTGGTGATGTCAACACGCTCAGTGATTAGAATCGCATCCAACGTCATCACCGATTCGGCCAAAATTTGCAGAGCCACAGTGAGGGTAATGTTGAGCTTGAGCAGCGAGTTCACCAGTTTCTCGCTTTCAAATTTCACTTTGGCATTGTTCTGCGCTGGAGACAAAAAGCCAAACTTATATTTTCCATTGACCCGATTATCTACCTCGGCAAAATAGTTGGTGATCTCTTCCCGAATCTGGTCGCTTGAGCGATCAAATTCTGCTACTTGGCGCTGGTCAATATATTCAACGAAATCGGCCGGTAGCTCAATCGGTTCGTCTAGCGTTGCGGGATCAATAATTAGCGGGGTGTTCCAATCACTTTCCGGCCGAGCCGCCTCTAACTCCTTGAACAGGTCTGCCAGCCGTTTGTTGCGCTCCATCAGCTCAATCAGTTCCCGAGCAACCCCCTCTAACGTGTCGGCGGGTAAATTTTCAAATACGATATCTAAATCAACACTGAGCGTTTTTAACTCATCCAGCGTAAAAGCAGATTCAATTTCTTTGCGTAGTTTTTGTTTGTTTTCGGCCGGAAGCTGATTTGGAATCGGTTGATCGAGCATAGTGATTGATTGATAAATTAGTCAGTTACTTCTTGACTCAAACTCTGCAGAGTCCAGATGATCGGTAGGCATCCTTATATTTTATGTTAATTATAATTGTTCTGGCAAAAGATTGGGTAAAAAAATAGAAGCAGAACGTAAAAGACCAGTCTGGTTTTTAAATCCAGACTGGTCTGTATAACGGATTACTTTGAATTGGGAATTCTAATACACTGTCCCAGAAATTTTCTCAGACTCGTCATTCCTGCGGAGGCAGGAATCCAGCGCCAAATCTAGCACTGGATACCCGCCTTCGCGGGTATGACACCCACACTAAACAGTTCAAGGCTTCTGAGACAATGCACTACTCTTCAGTGACTTTAAACACCGCACCGGCCGCTCGGCCGTTGACCTCTGGGGTAAATTCCTCATAGCCAAACGTCGGCCGAACTTGATACTCACCCGGCAAGATCGCGTTGAGTGTGTAGGTGTAACGGTACGTGCCAGATGGCAAGAAGTTCGAGGTAAATGTCACCCGTTCATCGCGGTAGCTGATCCGGTCAAAGTTCCACCAGCCCCACCAATAATAGCTGTCACCCGTTCGGGTAATGCCATCCTCGGCCGACTGGCTGGCGCTGCCTAAGTTCGGATCGTTTGCCTCAGCACCGGCCGGGAAGTAATCCTCAATCACCGCATAAACCAAGTCACGTTTTGCGATCACCGTCAGTTCAACCCGCACCTGTTGCCCTGCCGCAATTTCGCTGATCTCCAGACATTCTTCTGTCGCTGAGTCACAGCTAGCATCATAATAGCGACGTTCAATGCTTAAACCACGGTCGATCGGGCCAACCAAATCGGCCGGAATAAAGGTGTCGAGCCAGGCGTTGTAATACAACCGGCCGTCTCCATTGCGGCTAAAGTCGAAGAAGTTGACCTCACTTTCGTTCAGCTGACCAACCGGAATACGTTGATCAACCGTCTCGGTCATATTGGCACGTGCAAACGATCCATCAATTTGATCCTGACCGTTCAGAGCCACACCGTAGCTGAAATCCCCATCCAGTTCACCCGTTTCCACCAACCAGTCGGTTAAGGCGGTTAGCACCCAACCGGTATCATGATAGCTGCGCCAAACTTGGGCTTGGCGAGCACCCATCAGCCAGTTAACGGCTTGCGGTGCAAATGGGGCAGATGGGTCTGCATTGGCGAACGCCATCAGCACAATGGCTGTGGCCCGCTGATCACTACTGAGGTTGGTGTAGTCATCATCTTCCCAATGGGCACCGGTTGCGCTCACAAACGCGCTGCTGTTTAAGTCAGCAAAAATCGTTTGAGCGGTAATCGCATCACCCTCGGCCGCATCTAGAGCCAAAATCAACAACGCTTTGGCATAGCTGTCGAGATTGTCTTTGTTCTCGTTGTATAGCTCGATCACAGCATCAATGTTGTTCCGGCCGTGTTCGGCCAACACATATTGGTAAAACGCCTGCCCGTTCGCTTCCCATTTGTTGCCGCCCAAGCGGGATGGGTTTTCTGTGTGGCTTTCTAGGTAGCTTAGCCCGCTGTTTAGCGTGTCGGCCGGGATATCGTATCCGGCATCGGCCGCACGATCTAGAGCCAAAAGCACATACGCGCTAAACCATGGGGAGGTTTGTTTGCTATAGCACCAGCCCCAACCACCATTCTCTCGTTGTGCATCAGCCAGAGCCTGAATATCAGTTGGAATCAGCTCTGCTAGCTGAGCCGCTAGATCAGGTTTGTCTAATTTCAGCTGTGTGATCGCTCGGTCTGTCGTGGCGTTTGGCATCAGTCTGCCCGCAACTGAATGGGCGCATGCCAAATCGATATTCTCACGCTCAATCACCTTGAGCCCTTCAAACACAACGGCCGCTAGCGACCCGTTTAGCTTAAAGCGGATATCGCCTGAATCGGTGTCAACCCCTTCAGGAAGCAGAACAGCTTCTACCCGACGGGTTTGGTCATCGGTCAAAACGCCGCTCGTCGCCACCACATCTTCTGCGTTGTAACGATAAACCGGTATCAGCTGATCCGGGCCAACCCCAAAGGATGGTTTACTGGCATCGCTAAAGGTGTCGTTCCAAACGGTGATCGTTGCATTCACAAAATCAGTTTCACGATTGTCGATCCGTAGCGGGGCTCGGAAGATCGCACTGCCGTTAGCCGGTACGGTCAGTGTGCCGTTTGGCTCACCTTCAAAGGTGCCGCCTTCTATTTCGACCAGAACGTTTAGTTCAACATCTTGATCGGTGTTGTTATTGACCACCGTTCCGACCTGGGCCACGTCACCGACGGTGAAGAAGCGGGGGAAGATCGGCCGGACCAAGATCGGTTTTTGCACCGTGATTTCGCTACTGGTTTGGTTGACTAGGGTTTCACCCGTAATCGTTTTGGCATGTAATCGCCATGTTGTTAGGTTGTCGGGTAATGGGATGCTGATGACGGCCGATCCGTTGCCGTCTGTCGTCAAGGTTGTTTCCCAAAACGCAGTGTCCCTAAAATCAGTTCTGACTTCGATCCCTTCAGGGGGTGATTCAGCTGATTTTTGTGCAACAGGTGCGGCCGCATTGCGGGCAACTGCCCCTTCATCAGCGGAATCCATCGCAAACTCAGCTTCTTCCTCCACCGCATCAGCCGCCATCGCGGCAACTTCAGGTTCACCGCCGCCGCCCCGGCCAGACTCGATTTCTTCTGGCTGTTCGTACCCTTCGGCCGAGAAGCTAAGCGTGGCGCCCGTTTGCGAGCGGAGTGGCTGCTGGCTGTAAAACGCTTCTTCAATGGGGGATGTTGAGTCACTGGCAAGCGAGAAGATCGCTTTGTCTACCAACGCAATCGATAAGGTGCCTTGCACCGGCTGTCCATTTTGATTGGTGATGCTGACATCAAACTCCGCCGTTGTGCCTGGTTCAAAAAGGCCGCTGTCGGGCAAGCGTGGGGTGATGTCTACGTTCAACAAAAACGGATCGATTTTGACCGGCAGGTTGAGCAAGCCCAAACGCATATCAGCATAGGGGCTGTCACCCGTTTGCTCGGGCTTGATGGTGGTCACCGTCATAAAAATATTGGGCAAATGATCGAGCGTAATTGGGATTTCAACAAAATCAGCCGTGCCGTTTAGCACAATCTGCTGTTGCTCAAGCACCCCTCCACGTTCAATTGTGAGCCACGCCGCCTGCTCTGTTTCAAACGGGCTTTGGACCAGCAGTCGGGCCGTTTCTCCCACCGCATATTCAGCCTTGTCAGGAATCAACTGCATCGCTTTTGACTCTGCATCGATGCGCCAGCGGGCATTTTGCCCCGTAACCCAAACCAAGCTGCTGCTTTGATGGGTCCGTCCCCCTTGATCGGTAGCGGTGACTTCAACTTTGTACGTGCCACCGTCTGAAATAATGTATTCAAGGTTGGCACGTCCGGCCGAGTCGGTTGTGAATTGGACCGCTGTCCCTTCAACTAGGGTATCAACCGGTTCATACCAGCCGTTGTCACTGCGCTCCCATTCCCGTTTGTACAGGATGGCTTCGGCCGCGATATTACCAAGCGGTTCCCCATCCCAATCAACCGTAATCACGCTGAAGTTGGCGCTGTCGCCCGCCTCAACCAGATATTGATCAGATTGGATGCCAACATACACTTCGGCCGCATGGAAGGTTAAATTGGTGCGGGCTGAGAACGGTTGGAAGTTCACATCAAACACCGTAGCTTCGACGATGACGTTCCGACTGCCAGGCTCACTGTTGGCCAACAAGTCGGCCGGAATATTGATTACAAGTTGCCCGTCTTTATCTGTGATGCCGCTGCCAGAGAAAATCGGATTTTGATAGGGTGGGGTATACGGTTCCCAGAAGTAGCGGTCTTGAGCCGAGAACAAGAATGGTTCTGCGATGCCAAAGTTAAACGTCTCTTCAAAAATTGTGTAGTTCACCTGCAAATCGCTGGCAGAGCCACCAAAGAAGTAATCGGCCTGAACCGTCACCTCGGCCGACTCACCCCGTAACACGTCGCTTTCGGCCGCTTCAATGTTGACCTCAAATTCCGGTTTACGGAACTCTGCCACTTGGATAAACGCCGTGCTGTAGCCGGTGTCACCACTCGCTTGGGCAAACATTTCATAGCTACCTGGATTTGACCCTTCGGGCAAAACAAACTCGCCTGAGAATGACCCATCGGGATTGGTTGTGAGGGTTAGCTCTTCGAAAAACGGTTCGTTTTCGGTGTAGTAATTTTGCTCTTGAATCTGCAAAAACATTTTCTGCTCAGTTGGCACAGCGTAGCGACCGTAGTCTTGACGGCGTAAAATCCCGTTAAAGTAAACGGTGTCCCCCGGCCGGTAAATCGGCCGGTCTGTGAAAAGATAACTTTTTAAACGCTGCTCTGGTGCAGGTTCATATGGGACATTAAATTGCCACGGGCTGATCGTTTGATTCCAGAGTGAGCCTGCGATACCAAACCCAGCTTCGCCCGACTGACCTGTTTGAGCCATGACACCATCAAATCCATACTGGTTTGGCTTGGCGTCAGCAAAAAACGCAACCCCATTGTCCCCTGTTGTTGCTGTTCCAATTTCAGCACCATCTTGATTGAACAGGGTGATCTCACGGCCGGGAGCCGGTTGACCCGATGCCAAATCGGTTGCCCAGACATACACCCCATCAACCGTTTCTTTAATCACCAAATTGGTATCAACCACAATCAGCAGTCGATTTTCTGCATAGCGACCCGACTCGTAATAATTTAACTGCTCAGATGTGAGTTGGAACTGGTAAATGCCGTTGGTTAACGGTTGACCATCGTTTAAGTCAAGCCGTACAAGCCCAACCTCATTCTGAACATCTTCAACCGGCCGGGTCCATTCGCGCACAAGTTTGCCGTCGCTCTGATCGTTCCACCAGCTGCCGTAAAAAATGTCGCGATAGTTGCCTTCATAGGTGCTTAACCGCAGATCAAGCTCATTAATATTTAAATACCGAACATCAATTTGCGGTGCGAAGTTGTCGCTAAACATGTTCAGGCTGAATGGGATGTTGAGTCGCAAAAACGGATCAGATTCGGCCGTGGTGAAATGCCATGTGTAATCGTCTCCCAGCGTATTCCCATACGGGTCTGCTGCTGTGCCAGGGATCGTGATCTCGTAGCGGATGCTCGGCAAGGTAAAGAAACTGATCCCCATCCAAGTTGCCCCTTCGCTATAGTCGAGCCGATATTTGGCCGGGGCCGGATCGATAATCAGTTGATCCTCAAGTGTGCTCCAATCCATCGGCGAAGCGAACTCGACACTAACCCAGCCCCATACGTTGGCGTTTCGGGCTCGATGGCTTGGCTCGGTCATAATGACCGATGGGAGTGGGACGGTTGCAAAGTCAAATTGATAGGCTTGATCTAAGCCACCCTGACCACCGGCCGGTGCGGCCGATTGCGCCACGTTTAAGGTGTAGTTGGTGTCAATTTGTAGATTTTGCGCCGGAATGATTTTGACCGTGCGGTCACTGTTCGACCATTCGAACGAGAGATCAACGGCCGGATTTAGCCCAATCGCTTGCTCTGTAAGCGCACGATTCATCGGCATGTTGAACGTCACTTGCAACGGATCTTCTAAGCGCCAGTTGCCGCTCCCTTCATACGGGGTAACCGTTTCAACTCGTGGCACAATGGTTGAAAAACTGCTTGTTGCCGTGTCGGTTAAGTCAGCGCCGGTAACATCTTTTAATCCGGCCGGAACTGAAAGCTGATACGTGGTTGCTCCTGCAAATCCGCCTTCTGGGGTAAATCTAAAGATGCTGGTCGAAATCCATTCCCCTTTGCCCGGCACCTGTGGGTTGAGCTCAATCGGGAACGGCAGGCTGTCTTGATCTTGCGTAGCAACCAACGGGACAACCGGCCGGTTAAATAAGACGGTAATCGCCCCATCGGTTGGCACATCGGCTGTACCATCGGCCGGAATGATATTGCTCACAGTTAGAGCGCCTACTGTTTGAACTTGGAACTTCACATCCTCACGCAGCGCTTTGCCGTTTTGCCCTTTGGCCGTTGCGTCTAAGCGCACATCATACGTTTGTTCCCGCTCTAGTTGATTAGACGGGGTAAAAATTACTAGGTCGGGTCGGGGCCAAGAAAATTGGCCGTCGACGGCCGGTTGGATGGCGAAAGCCTCTTCAACCGAAGCCTCATCCATCGGCTGGTCAAAACGGATGGTGATCGCCCCATCTAACAAGGTTTCGTCACCCGGGGCGGGGCTAAACTGAATTGGCTGAGGCTCCCAATCAAAATTTTGTTCAGACATTGAAGGATTTAAAGTAGGTATTGCTGTAGGTTCTTGCGTTGGGGCAGGCTCGTTGGTTGGTCTTGGGGTCCAGGTGGGGAGCGGCTCGGCCGTTGGCACAGGCTCTGGCTCGGGTGATTCTGAACCGCATGCGGCTACAACCAATAAAACAATCGATAAAATAAATGCAGAGGTAAGTTTTTGTTTCATAAACATAATTTTTCGCAACTTCCAATATTTGCGTTGGTCAAAATGGGCTATGGTCGTTTGTTGCCAAGTGCCCATACAGGAAAAAATCGGTTAGAAATGATCAGCCTCCTCGTAGAGGCTTTTCATAAAACGACAGGGGGATTTAAAAAGTTCCGCTAGGTAGTGATTGTGTTTAGGATTGCCCTTGTTTGTGTGTTATTGATGAGACTTTGTAGGCCGGAGCTAATTTGTGACACAGTAAAGGCATGTTGTTGCAGGTGGCCTTTCATGATGCGGGCGTCTAAGGAGGCCAGTAATGCGCTGGTAAAATAATTTAAATCGATATCGGCCGGAACCTGGCCTTGTTCAGCCATTTTTTGCAGATGGCTGCGAATCGTCATCTCCATCCAAAAGTGAGGCACATTAACATCTTGGATAGCTTTGTCTGTGCCCAAATCGCTAATTTCAACCATTAGGGACAAGTGGGCATAGGTAAATTTAACCGCTTGATCTATAAACCAATTTAGCCGCTGTTTAATGCTTTTGCCTGCTTCAAACTGTTTGCGGAATGTCTCAAAAACATCATTCTGAAACTGTTTTAGTTCTGAGTCTAGCAGAGCCAAGCAGAGATCACCTTTGCCTGAAAACCGCCGATAGAGCGTGCCTTTGCCTACGCCGGCCGCTTTTGCAATCTCGCTCATGCAAACCTGCTCAACGCCACGGTCCGCAAATAACTGAGATGCCGTGCTTAAAATCAGATGGCGATTTTCGGCCGCATCTCGTCGCTCAGTTTTTGATTCAGTTTGTAGGATGGGTAATTCAAACTCAAGCATAGGGTCATTATACAATTTTTTTAGCTGAAATTTCTAAATTGGGGAAGTTGCTATGTTTAAGCCTGATGCGCGATTTCTGCTATCAAATTTTCAGCATTTTCTAGAATAAGCTCAGACTGTTTCAGGTCGCCTTGCTCTCTAACAATTTCACTCAACAGCGAGATCGCCTTTAAATGCAAGGGCAAGCATCCCAAGATTCGCATCATCCCGTAATCTAGCTCTTCCAAAATCTTTTTGGCACGCTGGCTATCTCCCTTTGCTAAATACAGGCGAGCGATATTAATTTGCAGATCACTGCGATTTTCAAAGCTAAACCCATTGGGGATTAATTCAACCGCTTTTTCCCACATCTCCAGCGCATGATCCAAATCATTCTGATGTTCGTAGTACCGGCCGAAAAGCTCTAGAGCGATCGCCTGAGCATATTCTGACCCGCTTTTTTCTAGATGATGGATAGAGGTGTGCAGAAAATAGGCCGCTTTTTCCCAATCTTGAACCGCAATGCCAAGCTCTCCCCCCAAAGTCGCAATTTTGCCTTTGCATAAATCAGGGTTTAGCAGGGTGAAGTTATTAAGCAGCTGCGAGACATCGTTCACACATTCGGTTGCTTTGTCGTAGTTTTGGAAATGACATTCAACCAGCCCCTGCATAAACTTGATCTCCCACAGCAAATCAATGTCTTGTTTTGACTCAGCCAAATCGGTCATTTTTTCAAGCATTACTTTTAGAGGAACATATTGCTCATCCTGCATCATCGACTTGGCTTTGCACAGATTTAGGCGGCCGCGAACAAAGTCTGATTCTGGCAGCCGCTTGTCTACGGCCAACTGAATCAGGTTGTTCCAAGCATGGTTTGACCCGACATGCAGCATCATGTCTGTCGCAATAAAGAGAAAATGGGTGGCTAAATTGTAGGTAGATTTAAAGCGCAATCCCGCTTCAATCGCCTTGATAATGTTTTCTTTTTCTACACTAAGCTCTGCCACATCTGGCATTTTGTCCCAAGGGAAACGGCGCAGCCAATAACCAAGGTTGTTTTTTACAACCAGTTCAAAGGGTGTCACCTTTCTTTTGCTCTTCGATTGTGCTTTGGCCCCACCCTCGATATTAATCATTGTCAAAATGGGTGATTTCAGTTTCGATAAACGACTCAGTTAATCGATGTATCGCATAGCGCCTGTCGCTGGCTGATCCGCGAACTTCAAGCATAGACCGGACAATTAGCTCATCTACCGCTTTCCAAAACGCATCATCGGCCAAGCCACTGGACTGCTGCATTTGTGCAGCGGCCGCACCAGACGTGGCACCCATAATCGACATCGCTTGAAGCAATAAGCGAGATTCTTCGGAAAGGGTTTCCCATGTGTTCATGAAGATGACACGGTAGATTTTTCCAGCGTCGCCGCTCCCTTTTTCTAAGTCGATGAAGATGCGGTCTAACGGCATCCATTGCATAAGCCCGGCCGTGATTTTTAGGGCGAGCGGGTTACCGCCCACAATTTTAAAGATTTTGTTTAAGGTGACTGTATCAACTTCACCTACTTTTGTTTGCCCGGTTGTTTCTAAATAGAGCTGCATTAAGCGCAACGAATCTTCTTGATTTAGCTCAGTCAGATCGATGTTATGGCAGGTGCCACGTTCAGGCTTGGCACGGGTTGTGACAATAAAGCGGCTTGGCTCTGCCAATCCATTTAGATATTGCACCACGCTGTCAGCATCATCTTGGGTTTCTAGATTGTCAACGACGATTAGATGCGGGTCTCGTTTGAGTCGGTCGGCCAAGCGCTCCATTTGCCGTTCGGCCGATAACATGCCTGCATTCGGGAGCAAGGCCTGTGCCAGCAAGCTAACAACTTGGGCTTTGGCCTGATTGGCCGCGATTAGAAAGCCATCCGCATTCGGCCGGAACGTAACCCATCCCACATTGCCAAACGTGCCTGCACGGATTAACTTGCGAGTGACCAGATCAGCCAGTGAAGATTTACCAATGCCACCAATGCCGACTAAGGCAACCACGCCGGGACCTTCATCTGCCGTAACGCGATCAATGACATGCGCTTCAAGTTTTTCAACACCTACCAAGCTGGTATACCGTTTGGCCGGTAAATGTGATTCAAGACGATTAAACCAAGATTCCCAAGCCTGCTCTTCGATCTTTCTAAAATGAACCGCCAGAGCCTCTAGCGCATTATCGGTGCGGCGGCTGACAGTTGCTTGGCTCATGTGGAACGCTTCAGCTACGTCTGGGATTGTTTCACGATCTTGATACCGTTTGCGGAGCAGGTCGGCTAACTCTTTGTTTTCTTTGTAGGTTTCATCAAGCGCACGTTGAATAACAATGTTGAGAGCCAGTCTTTTTGCAAATGACGCATTGGGTTGAGACTGAGTCTCTAACTGGTCATTTACAGATCGACATTGTGAAAGGGTTGAATCCGGCAATTCATCTGCCAAATGATAATTTTTCAGTTCTTTCCGAAGAAGGCCAACAAGGTCTTTATCGGAAGTGTGTGACAATGGGATGTTCATATGGACTGATTAGCGATGGATGTTGTGTGCAACTAAAACTGTTTACACAGGATCATTCATTAATTTTTGTGTAGGCAAACAATTACGGTTTCCTAAATTTTACAACAAGACATTAAATATCCCTAACGAAAAATGAATCGATCTGCTTCTTGTAACTCTGCCGTATCTCGTATCTTCTATGCTCAACAACATTGATATTAAAAATATTTTTTTCGTAGTGGCTCACTTTGCTACTCGAAATTAATCAGAAGACTTCCCACCTTAATTTGCCAGACAACGCCGGATAGCTGCAAGTTAACTCTTCTGAACGTTAAGTTTTAGGAGTAAAAAACAGATATGAGTACAAATAATCGTCCAGCTACTAATTTAGTCGCCCCAGAATTAGGTTTAGAAAATGTTGCGAATGTATATTGGCAGTTAACGACCCCGCAATTATACGAAAAAGCGATTTTAAATCGTGAAGGATATGTTTCTAAAGATGGGCCGTTGATGGTTCGTACCGGAAAATACACCGGCCGGACCCCTAAAGACCGCTTTATTGTTGAGGAGCCTTCTTCAAAAGACAACATTTATTGGAGCGACATCAATCAGCCGATTGGGGAAGATGTTTTTGATCGGATGTTAGGTAAAGTACAGGCTTACCTAGCTGGCAAAGACATTTACGTTCAAAATTGCTTTGCGGGTCAAGATAAAACCTATCGTATGCCGGTCACCATCATTACGGAAATGGCTTACCACAGCTGGTTTGCGCGCAACATGTTTGTGCAAGCAACAGACGAAGAGCTTGATAATTTCGAGACCGAATTTACGGTATTGCAGGCCCCTGGCTGTAAAGCAGATCCAGAAGTAGATGGCACCCGTTCAGAAGCATTTATCCTAGTCAATTTGGCACGCAAACTGATTTTGATTGGTGGCACCTACTATACCGGTGAAATCAAAAAAGGGATATTTGGCATCATGAACTATCGGTTGCCATTGCAAAACGTGCTTTCGATGCACTGCTCTGCCAACGAAGGGCCAACCGGAGATACCGCTTTGTTCTTTGGACTATCTGGCACCGGTAAAACAACCCTTTCATCTGATGAGTCACGCCATTTGATCGGTGATGACGAACATGCTTGGACCGAAGATGGGGTCTTTAATATCGAAGGTGGCTGTTATGCCAAAGCGATTAATCTTTCGGCCGAAAAAGAGCCTGAAATTTATGGCACCACCAGCAAATTTGGCACCATCATCGAAAACGTTGTTTTTGACGCTGGGTCCCGCGAAATTGATTATAACGATGGGTCGATTACGCAAAACACCCGTCTGTCATATCCGATTACTAGCATTCCTAATGTCAAACTTTCTGGGATGGGCGGGCATCCTAAAAACGTGATTTTCTTAACGGCCGATGCGTTTGGCGTTATGCCACCGGTCAGCAAGTTAACGCGTGAACAAGCGATGTATCACTTTTTAAGCGGCTACACGGCCAAAGTTGCGGGAACCGAAGCTGGTATGAGCGCAGGTGCAGAAGCAACCTTTAGCACTTGCTTTGGCGAACCGTTTTTGCCGCTTAATCCGGCCGTTTATGCAGACCTGCTCGGCCAAAAAATAGACACCTACGGTGCAAACGTTTGGTTGGTAAACACCGGCTGGACCGGCGGCCCATATGGAGTTGGTGAACGGATGTCTTTGAAATATACCCGTGCCATGATTAACGCAATCCTAGACGGGACACTGGCGGACGAATATTATGAGCAAGAACCACACTTCGGTCTGCACATTCCAACAGATTGTCGCGAAGTGCCAAACGAGCTGCTGAACCCGCGCAACACTTGGGTTGATAAAGCAGCCTACGACAAAACGGCTCAAGAGCTGGTTCAACTTTTTGTCAATAACTTTACGAAGTATGAAGTAAGCGAGGCTATTTTAGAGGCTGGTCCCAAGGCGTTGGAAATAGCGTAGTTACTTGGCTGGCCCCAAAAGTTAGATTAAAAAGCTAGAGCTATCGGGTTTTAAAAACTCGGTAGCTCTTTTTTATTTCACCAGAGACTGGTAGACCTTGACGGTTGCTTGTGCGATCTGGGCTTGTGTAAAGTTCGCCAGCACCCGCTCCCGGCCTAGAGCGGCTAGCTTTTCCCGCTCAGCTTGATCATCGATCAGAAGCTGCAGCTGCTGGGCCAAGCTGTTTGTGTCACCTTCATTAAAGATGAGTCCCGCATCCCCGATAACGTTTGGGATTTCACCCGAGCTTGAGCCGATTACCGGAATTTCGCACGCCATCGCTTCAACCAATATGCGGCCGAACTGCTCTTTCCAGTTTGGCAATGTTCGGGATGGGAGTACGAGCAGATCTAAATGTTGCAAAAAAGCAGGCATCTCGGCCGATCCTTTGCGGCCGACAAATTTCACGAGATTCTTTAAGCCAAGGGCCCCAACCTGTTTTTCTAACCCCTCTTTTTCTGGGCCTTCACCCGCGATCAATAGCTCCCAATGTTGATCAGACCGGATCTGGCTCAAGGCTTCGAGCAATAAATCGATCCCTTTTCCCCGAATCAAGCGGCCTGCAAAGCCTATTCGCAATCGGCCATCTTTTTCCCTTTCTCCTTGACCCTTTCCCTTTTTAAACGTGTCTGTGTCTGTGCCAAATTGTGGGATAACCGCGTGACGGCCGGAAAACCCTTTCTGTTTAAAGACCTCGGCCGCATCCCGATTCCCCATCAGCCCAAAATCACTTTTAGCTAAAACCTGCTTTTCCATCCATGCGAACGGGATTGGATAGTGGCGCAAAATATTTTGCCAAGAAAAAAATAAAAACTTGGCCCCAGCTTGTTTAGCCGTGCGCAATGCCAGCCACGTGGCTAAGTTATATGGCTCTTCATCCATATGGATAATGTCTGGCCGGAATTCTTGCACTCGCCGTTTGAGGGTTGGCCAATGGTGCAGATGATAATTCCCATTGAGGCGAAGCGGCTCGACCCACAGCTGATACCCATCTGTATGCAGGGGCTCAAGTTCAATCCGCCCGGCCGGATCGTCCCAATACGCAGGCACCATCACCGCCAGCTCCACGTTGGGGTGGCGGCCGATTGCGCTCAGCTTAGATTGGTACGTGCCGGTTAAGCACGCTTTTGAGACCATTAGGACTTTCATTTTTGTTCGCGTTTAGCCGTTGGCTATAAGCCCTCAGCCATGCACAATCACCTTCATTTTGGCGCTTGACCACCGATTACCATATACCGCTGTGAAGCGGACTGGCAACTGACAACTGGCTACTGGTATACTCCGCCCGCTTTGATCGATCCGACAGAAACACAACTTAACCGATCTCAAAAAATCGCTCTTGCCGGGCTGTTGATGGCCATTTGCACCATTGCGGCCGGACTACGGTTTTGGCAACTTAGTGACCTTCCGCCGGGATTATACAGGGACGAAGCGTTCAACGGCTTGGATGCATTGGGAATCTTAAACGGGGAACATGCGCTGTTTTTTACCGCCAACAACGGCCGGGAGCCGATATACATCTATCTTAGCTCAATTTTTGTAGCGATATTCGGCCGAACCCCCTTGGCCGTGCGACTGGCCGCCGCCGTTTTGGGTACGCTAACCACCTTGATTGTGTTTGCGATTGGGAAAAGCTGGTACGGCCGTTTGGTCGGGCTGTTTGCCGCCTGGCTGTGGGCCGTTACCGTTTTGCCCATTCATTTAAGCCGTTTGGGTTTGCGGGTGATCGTAGCGGTGCCTGTGACCGCTTTGGCGATGTGGCTGGGTACGCTCGCTTATCGGAAAAACAAACCTTGGCTATGGGCCTTGGCAGGCGGCTGTGTCGGGCTGGGTTTTTACACCTATCTTTCAGCCCGCTTGCTCCCGGCCGTGCTGTTGCTGGTCATTGTTGCGCTTGCCATCCAGCACAAAAGCTTGCCATGGCGCGGCTTGGCTTGGGCTTTGGCCGGATGGGGCGTCATGATGCTACCGTTGCTCAGCTTGTGGTGGCTTAGTCCAGAACTGCTCGGCAGCCGCACGGGGCAAGTGTCGATCCTGAATCCAGATATTAATCAGGGGAACCTTATCGGTACCTTTTTCAGCAATGTTTGGTCTGCTCTGCGTCTCTTCTTTATAGAAGGGGACACGATTGTGCGCCATAATCCGCCCGGCCGACCGCTGTTTGATCCGCTTATGGCGGTTCCATTTGTGGTGGGATTGGTTGTGCTCGGCCGGGACTGGCACAAAAACACAACCGTGGCTGTAGTCGGTTGGATCGCTGTCATGCTGGCTGCCACAATTTTGGCCGAAGATACCCCTCACTTTTTGCGGGCATCGGGTATTTTGCCCGCCGCCTTGCTCCCGGCCGCTTTGGGCCTAGCATGGGGATGGCGTTTGCCACGCCAGAACTGGTTGGGAAAAGGGGCGGTTATTTTCATTTTGCTCGGTTCTTTGTGGTTCACCATTCAAGATTACTTTGTTGAATACCGGTCTCAACCCGCAACCGACTACCTGTTTGAATCTGCACCGCGCGAAATGGCAGAACGCATCAATGCAGACACCGCAGACCGGCCGATATTTGTAGACCAACGCTACCAAGACAACTGGCCTTCACAAGCCTATTTGCTAAACCCAGATCGTGAACTGATCCGCTTAGACCATCGTAACCTTGTTGAAGGCTGGTTTACCGGCCCGTTTGTCTTTTATGTGTCACCCATCGCCGGGCTTGATATGGCACAAATGATTAAAGGAGTTCAGTCGATCAGCAATCAACAGATTTTGGTGTCTACTCAAACTGGTCCGCTAACCCGTGGGGATTTAGAGGCTTCTGCGTATCCGCTATACATACTGTTTGAAGTGGCTGAAGCTGCGCCACCAGAGGGTTTGATTGGAACATTGGAAGAAGATGGGGAAGCGCTTTACAACCTGCATGCGGCCGATCTTAGCATTAAACAGAGCGAGGGGAAGCTGGTTGTCGATTTACTCTGGTCAGCGAAACAGAAGGTAGAGGATCGTGACGACATCGTTTTTGTGCATGTGCTCGATCGGCAGACAGGGCAGGTTGTGGCCCAGAGCGATTCGGTGCCAGGGCAGGGATTTTGGCCGGTAAAAGAGTGGCGCACAAACATGCAAATTCATGATCAACATGAGATTTTGTTTGATCAAGAGTGGGATCCTGCACAGTTTCAACTGCTTGCTGGCATATATCCGGCTCAGAATCCGCAAAATCGATTACAAATCAGAATGCCAAATGGGCAAACAGGTGGCAATACGGTTGAAATTCGTTGACGCACGTTAAAAAACGGAGCTTATAAAGTAATAGTCGCTGAAACAGCCCTATGAATTGGATAGAATTGTCAGTCGATAAATGCGGTGATGGGTGATCAAAAATATTCGCAAATTTAGATGCATCACCCTGAACGCCATTCCCAAAAAATGTCATTGGATAAATTGATTTGGGGATAGCACATGCGCTGTAGATGCGAAAAAAATCGATCGACGATCGAAGAGGACTCTAGGTTATGAAGAAGACTTTTACTTTTATTACCACGTTTGTGACGTTGCTCGTGGTAGCGTTATTTTTGGTAATGAATTCCGGGGCGACAGTTAGTGCACAAGAGACCAACCTGTTGGTCAATCCAGGATTTAACGGGCCACATGAAACATTCACCCCGATTTTTGGGTATCAGCAAAACGCTTGCCAAGCAGGAGTTTGCACCACTGCGCAAATGCCGCCCGGCTGGCTACCATGGTGGACGCCTCAAAGCAGTGACGATGATCAATACACCAATCGGATGCCTGAATACAAGCCGGTTTGCCCTTATTCCCCTTGTCCTGAAAAGTTCCAAAATCGATTACAAGGTGGCGGTCAAGCTGCTCAATACTTCACATTTTGGAGTAAACATACCGGTGGTATGTACCAAACAGTGACTGTCCCGAACAACGCGACTTTAAAATATTCAGTTTACGGACAAGCATGGTCTACCAGCAGTGATAGCGCTAAATCTGAAGGGCCAAGTCCGATGAACATGAAGATTGGTATCGATCCTACCGGTGGTACTGACCCATGGTCGGCCAACATCGTTTGGGGCCCTACAGCTGATTCATATGACGCATATCGGCTGTTTGAAGTTGTGGCAACCGCTCAGGGTGACAAGGTTACTGTCTTTATGTTCTCAAGCCCAAGCGAGCCACGTAAACACAATGACGTTTACTGGGACGAAGCATCTTTAGTAACGACCGATGGTAGTGAAGTTCAAACCGTTGTTGACCCAACAACCGGTGCCGTTGCAACCGTTGCTCCTGTAAACAGCAGCGTTCGTTTTGCCCCTGCAGGACCAACACCAACCCCAAATGCGGGTGGCGTGATCGAAGTTATCGTTCAGTCTGGTGATACGCTATGGAGCATTGCTGCTCGGGCCGGCATGGATTTGGATGATGTTTTGGCCCTTAACCCAGGTTTGAACCGCAACTCATTATTGGGATGGGGTGATCGCATCGTTTTAGGATACGCTGACGGCGCACAAGGTAGCGGTGGCGGAGGCGCAGCTGAAGCAGCCCCTGCACAGGAAGCGGCCGAGGCTGCCCCAGCTGAAGAAGCCGCTACGAGCGAAGAGTCTGCCGAAGCAGCACTGGCCGAAGATGCCTCTGAAGAGGGCGCAACCGAAGCGGTTGCCGCTGCAGAGCCAACGGCCGTTCCACAACCAACTGCAACCGCACTGCCTGAAGGTGGCGCGATCTGTTTATTGGCCTTTGATGATGTCAATGGTGACGGACAATACGGTGCAGGCGAAAGCTTACGCTCATCTGTTGCCTTTACAATCGCAAAAGACCAAGCCGTAGTTAGTAACTATATTTCTGACGGCGTTAACGAACCGTTCTGTATTGAAGGTCTTGAACCAGGAAACTATCGTATTAGTCGGTCATTCACCGCAAACGAAGTTGCAACCAATGGGGCTGATTGGGGTGCATCGATCGTAGATGGCACACGTCAACAGTTTGACTTTGGTAGCCGCATCGATGAAACCGCAATGGCAGTTGCTGACACATCGGCCGCTGATGCTGCTGATGCAGAAAGCTCTGAAGCGATGGCTGACACCTCGGCTGAAATGGCAGACTCTACTGCTACAGGCGCCGTTGAAGAAGCGGCAGCTGATGCAGAAAGCGGTGGCATCATGTCGTGGCTTGTTTGGATCATTTTGGCAATCGCCATTATTTTGATCATCGGTGTTGCCCTAGTGATTATGAGCGCCCGCAGAGCAACTATCGATTAATACCAACCTTTTGACCAACAATCGGGCGATTTCTTTTGGAGAAGGATCGCCCGATATAAAAATTTTTGTTTGCACCATCGCAAACCGGAGACGAAGAAGATGATGAAGAAATCAGTTTGGACCTTGGGGTTATTGCTCGCAATACTAGGCGGGTTTTTAACAACCAGTGGAACAGTCGAAGCACAAGACAACGTGTTGCCTAACCCGGGGTTTGAAGAACCCTACACCAACGGCGTCGCAGGCAGTTGGGCCCCTTGGCATCAAGACAGCAACGAGAAAAAAGATTGTTCGGCCGAAGTATATTATGCTCGCCCAGTTTGGAGCTCTGAGCTCGCATCATCTGAATTGATTCGTGATGGATCACGTTCGCAGCATGTGGGTAACCAATGGGATACCTGGCGCGGTGGCGTTTTCCAAACGGTGAACGGACTTACCCCCGGGCAAACATATCGCTTCTCGGTCAGCATGTACGGCCGTATTTCAAACGAACAGTGGCCTGCGGCTTCTAGCGGTGGAGCGATGCTCGGCCGTGTAGGAATCGACCCGGCCGGTGCTGGTAACTGGACCTCTGGTTCAGTTGTGTGGGGCGGTAACATCACCCCTCGTGACTCATGGCAAACCGCTACGGTCGATGCCGTTGCAACAGGTGGCAGCGTAACTGTGTTTATCGACACAAACTTCGGTGGTATCAATAACTGTCAAGCTCACATGGATATGTGGTACGACTCTGGCTCACTCACCGTTGTTGGGCCAGCACCTACCGATACACCTCCTCCAGCTCCAACTGCACCACCACCTCCTCCAGCAACAGCGACCCCGTTGCCAACCAATACGCCACTGCCAACGGCGACCCCGTTGCCAACCAATACACCAACGATTACACCGACTCCAACTCCTACCGGTGGAACGATTTGTATTAACGCATTTTCAGACTCCAATGCCAGTGGTATCCGGGATTCAGATGAAGGGTACATGGCGGGTATTCGCTTTACGATTGCACGCGGTAGCTCGGTTGTGGCCGAAGGGGTTTCAACCGGAACTGAAAGCGCGGTGTGTGCCAGCGAGTTAGAACCTGGCAGCTATCAAGTGGCTCAAATTTTGCCAGATGCATTAGAGATGACGACGGCCGGAAACACACTGATTGATGTGGCTCAAGGTCAAGAAATCGGTCTTGAATTTGGTAGTCGGGTACGTCAATCGGCCCCTGTTATCCCAACCAACACACCTGTAACCGAGGTGGCTGACACAGGCAATGCCGGTGGCGGCGGTGGTGGAGAAGCGGTTGATGCTGTTGACGCCGGAACTGGCGGTGCGGTACAACCGGCCGAAAGCGGCGGTTTTGGCACCGTTGAAATGGTCATCATTGGTGTGATGGCGTTGGCTGTGTTATTGCTTGGTGCAGTCGTTTATCTGCTGATGCGCCAAAACAAATAGTATCAATTTACGAATGACGATTTTCGATTGACGAGTTGGATACCAACAAGTTAGATCGTTAATCACGAGTAGTTCATAGACGAAACAAAACGAATTGAAAGAGTGTTGATCGCCCCGGCTGTCAGCACTCTTTTTTTATCCTTTCTACCTGATCCTTCCCCCTTGCTATGATCCCCTCCACCGACGATAGGCGCAAAATCGAATTTAACTGGTATCTGCTGGCCGCCCTAATAATCGCTGTCGTGGCCGCTTGGCCACTGATCTCCGGTGGCGGGCTGATTAACACACGTGGCGGCGGGGATAGCCCATTTTTGATTCAACGGCTACACCAGTTAGAAACCGCTATCCGTGATGGCCATTTTCCGGTCCGTTGGATGCCGGACTCTGCTTATGGGTACGGCTATCCGTTTTTTAATTTTTACGCTCCGCTTGCCTTTTACGTCGGTTTTCTCTATCGACTGCTGGGAGTCAGCACAGTACAAGCCATCCAACTAAGCCAGCTAACCGCCTTTATTGCGGCCGCATGGGGGTCGTTTGGGCTGGCCCGCCGCTGGTATCATCGGGATTGGGTTGCTCTGGTGGTTTCGGCCGCCTATACCACCGCCCCGTTCCATTTGGTAAACGTTTACGTGCGTGGCGATTCGATCGCTGAATTTTGGGCGATGGCCTTTTACCCACTTGTCATTTTGGCGGCCGACCAACTGCTCACAACTGATCGCACCCGCGGCCGGACCGGAATCAACTGGCTAAACGGGGTTGCGTGGCTCGCCTTAGCCTATGGGGGCTTGGTTCTTAGCCACAATATTTCAGCGATGATTTTCAGCCCCTTTGTTTTGCTGTTTGCAGTCTGTCGCTTGGCACCCAAACTGTTCAAACGGAACCGCAAACCGGCCGTGCCTATTTTCAAACTTGTGCCCGACATGGCCCTATTTGTGTTGGCGATTTTGCTGGGCGTGGCGGCTTCAGCATGGTTTTGGCTACCGGCGCTCAGCGAGCAGAACTTGACCAGTATCGCTGACATGACGCAGGGGTATTTCAATTACGGCTTTAATGATGGGGTTCACTTTCGTTGTTTTCCAGACCTAGTACAACGCAGTCTGCTGTTTGATCCATCACTCGAAAATTTACAGGCGTTCCGCATGGGGTTGGTGCAGGCGGCTGTTACCCTAATCGCGTTGTTAACCCTGCTGTGGCGGCCGGTGCGCAAGCGGTTGGGCTGGGGGATCTGGCTATTCATGGTGTTGGGCTTGGCGATCTCGACCTTCATGCTCAACCCGCTCTCAATCATTTTGTGGGACAACCTGCCCTTGCTCCCATTTACCCAGTTCCCGTGGCGCTTTTTGTCGGTTCAGGCGTTTTTTACCTCTATGCTGGCCGGTGTGCCGGTGTTTGGATTGGTGCGCACCTTTGGGCAAAGCCCGCAAGCGTCGCAGATCATTCGCAGACGGCCGGTGTGGGTCGCTCCGCTTGTTTCTGGGGCGATCTCGGTGCTACTTGTGATTGTGGCGTTGGGTAAGCTGAATTTGAACTTTTTGCCGGTGCCACAAACCGATGTCACGGCCGAAGCCATCGCCCAATATGAATGGTTTACCGGCAACATCGGCACGACGGTGAGTGCTGAATATTTGCCGCCTGCTGCGTGGCCTCGGCCGGTTACATCGCCGTGGCTTGAAACGGGTGAGCGTAATCGGGTTATTGTAGTGGATGGGGCGGCGACGGCCGATCTGTTGAACCGTAAAACGCAACGACAAACATGGCGGGTCAACGTCTCTAGCGAATCGGCCGAGCTGGTTTTCCCTACCTTGTTTTGGGAAGGCTGGACGGCCGTCATCGATGATGAGTTGGCCGAACTGACCGCTACTCCCTTATCTGGTTTGATGCGGCTGAACGTGCCGCAGGGTGAACATGAAATTGGCCTTGTGCTGGAGCGAACCCGTGTGCGCCGCACGGCCGAGCTGATCTCGCTGAGCGTGTTGGTCTTGATTGTGGCTGTTTTTGCCACAGACACCCGCCGCTGGCAGCTAAACCATGCCGTTTTGATCATGCTGGCTATCCCGACTTTGGCCTTGGTCACTATCGGACTCGCTTTCGTCGTGGCACCTGCCATCCCACAAGCTGACGATGTGCCGTACAGCCAGGATTTTGCCCAACTGGGCTGGTTGCACCCGCAAGAGCAAATTGTGTTTGGCAACGGGCAAACACTTGCCGGTGTCAGCTTTGGGCAGGATGGGGTGACTGCGGGAGAAACGCTTGAAATTAATTTGGATGGGAACTTAACTGGGGAGATTGCTCTGATCGATCCAGCCGATAACTTTGTCGATGCGGCGTTCTCCATCGCTACAGCCCCGATTCAAAACGGTTCCGCTTTGCTCCAAATCCCGGCCGACGCGCCAAGCGGCTTGTTTGCTCCTCGCATCCGTTTAAACGACGAGAGTTTGGCCCAAACGGCCAGCGGCGAGAATCGGGGAGAGATTTATTTGCGGCCGATTCGTGTTTTCCCGGCTGACGGGTTGAGCCAAGCTGATGCGGGGCTAGATGTGCGGGCGGTTGCTGTGACCCAACCAGAACCCACCAAATTGCGCCTGCATTTGGCATGGCGCACGGCTGAGCCATTGGCCGAGAATCTAGTCGCCTCGTTCCGGCTGACCGATGCCAATGGGATGGAGATTCATGCGGCTCAGCAAGACTTTCAACCAGGCTTTGGCCATCGGCCGACTTCTGGCTGGCGGCCGAATGAACCTGTGTTTGATGTGATGGGGATGAGCCTGCCGCAACCGCTCCCGTTTGAAGGGCCGTGGACGCTGTTGGTCGTTTTGTATGAGGTGGATAGCGGACAGCCCCGTTTGTTTAGACGTTTGGGAACGCTGAACGGCCCATCTGATCAACTGACTTTTGAACCGCCCGAAAATGATTTGGCGTTGCCGGCCGATCTAATGCCGGTTGAGCAAACGCTTTCGGCCGAGGGTGAAGATGTGCTTGCCCTACGCGGATTTGTGACAGAGCAAGCTGAGGATGGGTTGCACGTAAGCCTGTTTTGGGAAGCCTTAGTCGCCCCTCCGGCCGACTATACCCACTTTGTCCATCTCATCTCCCAAGATGGGACGGAACCGGCCGCACAGCATGATGCGATGCCGGGGAATAATACGTGGGCGACCGGCCAATTGGCGGCCGGGCAGATTATCGAGGATCGGCTGTTTTTGCCAACGGCCGACCTGCCTGCGGGGCCTTACACCTTGTCAACGGGATTGTATGACACCGGACAGGAAGGGTTTCCACGGTTGCAGGTTAGCGGCCGGAATGATGGGGTGATCGTGCTACAAGAGTTGATGGTGAACGACGGCCGGTAGAGACGTGCCGGTGGCGCGTCTGTCATTGTGGTTACGGGTGAGCTAGCAGTTTCCTACGAAGAAAATTAAATAAGTTATTTGCCAAGGCATCCCAATGTGGATGCCTTTTTTTGTGCCTGCAACCCGGTAGGGCGTAGGCATTCGCACCGAGCCAATTAGCTTTATGCCAACTGTAACTGCGAATGTCTCACCCCGAAATAGCAGAAAATTCACGCAACCACACATGTTTTCATGCTGGGGTGAGACATTGGCGCTCTGCTTACAGGCCAATCAAAGATTGGCACATTCGCTGTGGTTTGATTTCTGTTGCGAATTTTTCCCATGCGAATGCCTAACCCCTACCGAAAATTCTTCGCGATTTTCCTATCGTCTCAGATCGTCTCACGCTCTGAGACGATAGTGAGACGTTCGAATTTTACCTTGTGGCTATTGAACAACACGCCGGTCACGGCACAGTCATAAGGAGACAAAAATGAACAACAAAAAAATCGCAACCGTAGTCGCAATCGCAGTAATCGCTCTAGCTCAATTCTGGATGATGGTAGAGCCAACCGTAACTTTTGCAGGAAGCATTGGCGGACACACAGGTGGCTAATTTTGAGACTAAATATTGTCAATAAAAAAGGCGGTGTTGATTTTTCAACACCGCCTTTTTTATTGACAATAGATGAATTCTGCCTTCAAAGAAAATTAGACTATCGTTTCCAAATACTCTTCAATTTTGTACTGCAAATCAAGCTGATGCGTAGATATAGCAACACCTAGCGCATTTTCTGCATATGATTTAGCCTGTAATTTATCCTCAAGGCCTATAAAACACTGCGCAATTCCGTAAAGAATTTCAACCTTACTCTGTTGAAATTGGTTTTGATCTGAGATTTCAGCTGCGTGTAAATAATGGCTCAGAGCCTCTCTATATTCTTTCCGCTTTAAACTCACATTTCCAAGTGTAATAATCGAATTCGTCTCAACTGCAGTATTTCCAAATTCATTTGCCATGGAAAGAGATTTGTTAGCGACAGATTGTGCTTCATTAAGCTGACCAGAATCATAAAGCAGGCTGGCTAAATTATTAAATAAAAGAGCTTGTCGATATCGATGCCCATTCTCCCCAAAAACTTCAATAGCTTTGTCAAGTTTAATCCGAGATTCAGTGTAAAAGTTTTGTTCTTGAAGGGACCATGCCAAATTTCCAAGAACCATTCCGTAGATGGCTGGCATAAATGAAGGTTCAATCATCTTGAGAATCTTTTCGTAGATTTTTGTGGCGGCAATAGAATCACTTCTTTGCAGTAAAACGGATGCATGAGTGTTTAAAGAAAAAATTTCGTGCAAGAGTGATTTTGTTTGTTGAAATTTAGAAAGTGCTTCATTAGAGTTTTCTAAGGCTTGATTTGTTTCACCTTGAATTGAATAGATAACACTCTGGTGATGAAAATACCGGCCGTTCAGATACTCATCTCCCGCCTTTTGCTTAAACGGCTCACCCTTCTCCAACACCGCCAACGCCCCTTGCGTCAGCCCTTGCTCCCAAAACGCCTGGCACCACCAAACATAAGCCATCGCCGCGCACCAATCGTCATCTACTCTTCTTGCGAGTTTAACAGCCTCTTCGGCCGTACTCTCCCCATCTTTGTAGTGCCCTAGTCGCACGAGGAACCTAGCACGATGCATCGTTGCGTGGGATGCCAATTGCCCATTGTCTGTTGCCCGTTGCCCATTAGAAACCATTTCAAACAAATCGAGCGCTTCTTGGAACCGGCCGCGAATATTGAAATATTCTGATAACGGCTCAGCCGCGGCTAGCAACCCATCTGCGTGTGCTTCAACAGTGCCACACGCCTGCTCCCATCCCTGCCGGATGTTGTCAATTTCCAGCTCAATCCGCTGGATCGCGTCCCACGGCTTGGCCCCCATCAGGTCCGCTTTTTGCTCCGCCATAAAGGTCAAAAACCAGCTGGCGTGTGCCTGCTGCGTTTGCTCAATTACTTCAGGATCGAGTTTGCCATTGGCATAGCCGCGCACCATGTGGGGGATGGTAAAACGCTCGGCCGCATACTGGCGCACCAGCGGCCGGAGTTCGTACCGGCCGGTTGCGTACCGCTGAATCAGCGAGCGATCGTGGAGCTGGGCCAGCATCTTGCGGTCACAGCCAGCCACCTCTTTGGCGGCGGCCGAGGCAAAGCCCCCCTGAAAGATCGAGAGGCGAGCCAGTGCATGTTGAGACTCAAGCGGGAGCATGGTCCACGTTTGGTCAAAGACCGCCCGCATCGAGCGATGGCGCTCAGGGATGTCGCTGTGTCGGGCTTCCAAAAAGTCGATCGATTCCTGAACGGCGGTTAGGATTTCTTGGCCCGACATCTGGCGCATCCAAACGGCCGCCAGTTCAATCGCTAGCGCGTTCCCGTCTACCAGCTCACACGTTTGAGTGATGGTTTGGAGCGTAGCCTCATCTTGCTCAAAGGCGGCACCGACCCGTTCAGCCCGGTCCACAAACAAACGCACGGCCGGGGCTAGCTCAGCCCCATCGTCTTGTGGTGCCACATCTAACCCGCGTAGAGGCAGCAGCACTTCTTGGCTCAGGTTGAGCGTTTCGCGTGAGGTGGCGATGATGACCACGTCTTCGGCTGAATCTAAAATCGTTTTGACAAACGGGGCGGCTCCGATCACCGTTTCAAAATTGTCGAAGATGAGCAGAATTTCTTTGCGTTCAAGCCACCCTAAAAGCTGATCACGCACCGGCCGGTTGCCTGCCAAAGGAACTTTGAGCGTATCAACCAGTAGTTGGATCATGTCGGCTTCGATTTCGGCCTCTTGTCTCTCTTCTCTTGTCTCTAAACTTTCAAGATGATCAAAGGGAACAAACCAAACACCGTCTGTAAAATCTTTGAGAACGCGTAGCCCCACGTATTGGCTGAGGCGGCTTTTGCCGATGCCCCCCTCACCTAAAATAGTGGTCAATCGGCCGTCAGGATCCCCCATGCGTTTGAGCAAAAAGTCGATTTCGCTTTGGCGACTAAAAAAGTTGTCGGTGGTGGCCGGTAGGTTATGGGCATTGGCTGACGCTTGTGACTCCGCTTGGTCCGCTTCTGCACCGGCAACCGCTTGTGCATAAAGCTCCTCAGTTTCAGGGGCCGGTTCTAGAGCCAGCTCATTCCACAGCACCTGCTTGCAGCGTTCAAAGCTGGCCACAGCGGCCGTGCGCTCACCCAATCCCAGCTGGGCCTGCATCAGTTGCTGAAACGCCTCTTCACGCCATGCCTCGAGGTCGAGCTGACGCTGGGCGAAGCCGATGGCCGTATGCCAATCCTGCACCCGGAGTGCATGTTGGCCCAGTGTGTGCAGGGCCCACAATGCGTCGTTGTGGAACCGTTCGCGGCGGACCAACATCCAATCTTCAAACGGCATGCTGGGATGGTAAAAGCCCTGCAAAAAGTCGGCCCGATATAGGCCAACGGCCCGTTTTAAGCGGGCGATAACCCGGCGGTCGGGCGGCCGGGTCGGTTGGATGGCGCGTCTGGCTTGCCTAATTGCCTCTTCAAACGCATCGATGTCCAAGGTGTACTTTGCACCAGGATCGATCCCAATCGATTGCCGATCTGAGTAGACAAGCGGCTGTTTTGAGGCGTCTTCTTCTAAGCCTTTTTTGAGTCGGGTTAAGGAGACACGCACGTTGCGCATCGAGGCTTCCTCTTCAAGCTCTTCCCAGAGTAAATTTGCTAAAAACCTGCGGGCTTGGGGGGATTTGTTTTCAAGCAAAATATAGGTGAAGAGTGCTCGCACAGAATCCCCACGAAATTCTGTTAGCACCACACCATCTTTTAGTACCTGCCACGGCCCAAGCAGGTTAATTTGGTACACGTCTTTTGTCCCTTTACTCATTTGTCAACGTGCGGCTCCACCATCTACACAGTCACGTTGGGAAGATTACCCCAGCAAGAGTATTTGAGCAATTAGCGTATTTTTTCTAGCCCCCCCTGTCTGCGAAAACAGCGGACAAGCATGTTCGCACTACAAAGGTCCGTGTCACGGTTTAATTTGCATTTTTGATTGGATGGCTTCATGATTGCCAAAAACCTGAACAACATGGAGAGATCATGACGACGACTATCAAAACGGCCGACTGGCTAAACCGCAATCAAACCCAATTTATCGAAATGGCAGACACCATTTGGGGACACCCGGAAATCCGCTGGCAAGAGTTTCAATCATCTAAATTGCAGGCGGATTACATGGAAGAGGCTGGTTTTGAAGTCACATGGGACATCGGGGGAATTACAACGGCGTTTATGGCGGAGTGGAAATTGGAGTCAGCCGATGGATCGGCCGGTGGCCCCAAAATCGGCTTTTTGGGTGAGTATGATGCACTCCCCGGCCTGTCGCAGAAAAATATCGCTGTCCAAGAAGCGATTGAGCAAAACGGCCACGGCCACGGCTGTGGGCATAATCTGTTGGGGACCGGTGCGCTTGCGGCCGCAATGTCTGTTAAGCAGTGGATGGGTGAAACCGGTACGGCCGGAACGATCAGGTATTTTGGTTGCCCGGCCGAAGAAGGGGGTGGCGGCAAGGTGTTTATGGCGCGTGATGGGGTCTTTGATGATTTAGACTGCGCCTTTAATTTTCATCCTGGCAATGTGAATACAACCATGAAGGGGAGCGCGGTTGGGGTTAACCGCTATTATTTCCGTTTCCACGGCCGGACGGCCCACGCCGGGGCGGCACCCCATCTCGGCCGCTCAGCCTTGGATGCGGTGGAGCTGATGAACGTCGGCATCAACTACCTGCGCGAGCATGTCAAAGACAATGTGCGCTTGCACTATCAAATTACGCACGGGGGTGGTGCGCCCAATGTGGTCCCTGATTTTGCTGAGGTTTTTTATTACGTGCGGGCCCATCTGCCAGAAGATGTGGCCGAAGTGTCTGAGCGGGTGATCAAGGTGGCCAAAGGGGCGGCGATGATGACGGAGACTGAGTGTGAAGTGGTCTACGATTCAGGTTCGTCTTGTGTGTTGAGCAACCATGCGTTGGCCGATCTGCAATATGAGGTGATGCAGCGGCTGGGGCCGATTGAGTTTACGCCGCAAGAGATGGCGTATGCGGCCGAGATCAACGAGAAAAATCCACCGGGAACAAAAAAATATCTGCAAACAAGCTACGGGCTAACCGAAGAAGAGGTTGAGATGCCGCTTTTGGGACAGGTCCGGCCGTCGCTCGATGAGGGACGGGTCATGACCGGATCGACAGATGTGGGGGACGTGAGCTGGATTACGCCGGTGAGCATGTTGATCACGACCTGTTGGCCGACCAATGTGATGGCCCACACGTGGGGCGTTGTCGCTACCGGCCGGACCGGAATTGGCCACAAGGGGATGATGTACGCGGCTAAAGTGATGGCAGAATCGGCCGTGGAGCTGTTTAAGGACCCGGCCCGTTTGCAGCAGGTGCGGGCTGAGTTCGAGGCGCAGATCGCCAAACGGCCGTACGTGAATCCGTTGCCGGATGACTGCATGCCGCCCAACAACCGGCATCCTTTGCGTTAAATCATAATCATTTAGACCAGTCCGGTTTTTAAAACCGGACTGGTCTTTTGCACACTTTTTCTTTTTTTCGAAGGGGCCAAATGCCTAATCAAATTTGTAGATACGCAGGTTCCGGCCGCCCATGTAAAGCAAGCCATCTTCAAATATCATCGGGCCGTTGCTGTCTAGGGTTTCTAAAATGATGGGGTTTTCCGGGTCGGAAATATCGATGCGGTTGGTGGGGCAGTTGCCGAGCGGGGCAAAGAGCCAGTCCTCGGCGAGGATCGTCGGCCGGAATGCGATACGGGAATCCTCAACCACACAGGCAGGTGGGGCAAATAATTTGCTCAATTGCTGTAGATCGTTGTTTAGATCGGTCATATCCCAGATCGAAATTTCATCTGCAGTGAGGGCGGCCATCACATGTCGGCCGGAGCCATCTTGCCAAGGCTGGAGTCCAATCACCCGTTCTTCTGTTGACCAGCGCAATATTTCTTGAGGGTTTACTGGATCGGTCACATCATAAACAAAGACAGTTGAGGTTCCGTTTTGCTCGGTGCGGTAGCCATACAGTCGACCGGCCGCATACTTGATTTCTATCGGTCCGTAAGGCTCTGAAAATTCGATGAATGAAATAGCGGTTGGGTTCGTTGGATCTTCGATTGAGTAGACGGCAACACCACCTCGCTCAAAATAAATGCCTGTCAAGCCAAACAAGGTTTGTTGATCATCGCTAATCTCCAGCTGTACCAAAAAAGGGAACGGGGAGCGCTCGTTGAATATCGGGACCTCAACGAGCCGATCAACTTGATTTTCGAGGTCAAAAACGACCAATCCCGGCCGTGCACCGGAAAGTAACGTGTTGTTGATAACACGAACAGCGTTTGATCGATTTTCAAAGGTTTGTGCAAACCGAGGTTCAGCCGGATTGTTAACATCAATAATGTCCGCTTGCCCAGCTCCCTCATACGCAAATACAGAATAGAGCATTTGACCCTCTACCTCGATTGTTCGGGGGTAGAAAGAGCGATAGACTGACTTTACGGTGGGGAGTTCGGCCGACTGCACATCTAATCGCACAATAAATCCGCCTCCCGTATCACCTGATCGTTCTAGATAAACAAAGTCCTCCCCGATTTTCATCACATTTTCCGGTATCCAATTCGGGTGATCGGTTGTTAAAACTTTGATTTGCTCTCTGAGATCTAAGAAATTCGGTCGATGGATCGTTTCAATGAAAGTTTGCTCATCAACGGTTTGGATTGCCTCAACCGGTGTTTTATCCGCACGCATCGCTGGCAAAACTTGATCAACGTCTAGAGCCCACCAATCTTGTGCCTCCTTATCAAGGAAATAAACTTGCCCATCGTCCCCCAAGATAAGTTCACCAACCCCTAGATTATTGATGCGAGCTACTTCAGTCACATTCAATGGATCTGCTAAATCGATGATCGAGGCGAAATCTTTGATTTTTAAGAACCAGAATCGGCCGGATCTGGCGTGAGACGAGGGAACTCCGGGAAGGGGGATGCGGCCGATTTCTTGCGCAATTGGGGAAATCCCCATGTTGACTATTGCGATAGATTCCCCAGCAATCACCGCCGCATATTCATCCACCAACTCATACCCCTCAATTGAGCCGCCAGACACAGAAACCCGAGATGTAGCTGGTTGTGGCAGCACCCATTCTAAAAAAGCACCTTCTTTTGAAGTTGTGGCACCTGCCGCCGCTTCTGTTGGCGGGATGGCGGTCGCTGTTTCAGCAGGTCTTTCGGTTGCGGTCGGGGGCAATGTTGGGGTTAGAGTTGGTTCAGGGGTGGGAGATGGCTCTGCCATGGCTGTGGCAGGTGGAATTGTGGGCGGAGATGAGGTCCCAGTAGAGGATTGGGTCACGGCCGCGACTGGGGTCGGTTCAAGAACCGTAGGATCATTGCATCCTGTAAAAAAGATCAGGAAGGTAATTAGAATGAGGGAGTAAAAAAAGTTGTGATTCATGAGTATCTGTCCACGCTTACCCATTAAACTAAAACTAGGTGAGAAAAGTTCCAATGCTCAGATTTAAACATAGCATAACTGAAGAAACGACTCAGCAACGGAGCCGACACGATCACCCTACGCAGTTGTTCTACCGTCCAAAAGCGTCTGGTCCGATATAATCCCAAATATGGCAAAGCAAAACGGAATCATTGAAACATGGAAGGGGAGCGAAGGGTTTGGATTTATCCAACCTGATGGGGGTGGAAAAGATTACTTTTTCCACAAAAGTGCGATTAAAGGGAACGTGCAACCGGCCGTGGGACAAAAGGTGACTTTCACCGTTGGGAAAGATGCAAAAGGGCGCTTGAGAGCAGAAGGTGTCACGATTCAGGGTAAAGCGACAAAACTAGAACAAGTTCGCGGGCAAACAAAAGGACGGGTTGGGCTACCTGATTTAGGCTCTGGTGGATTGGCCGAAATTGGCTCAACCCGACTGATGCTGTTTGCCATCCCATTTTTAGCAACGGCGTTAACCCTGTCATGGGTGCCGCTGGCCGTTTATCTGATTGCATCGGCCGTGGGGTTTGGAGCCATCACGTTAGACAAACGCTTTGCGCAAGAAAAGATGTGGCGTATTCCAGAGGCGACTTTGCATTTGATTGAGCTGTTAGGCGGCTGGCCGGGGAGCGGTGCCGCACAGCAGATGGTGCGCCACAAAACGCAAAAGATGAGTTATCAGATTACCTTTTGGGCGATTGCGGCCGTGCATTTGATCGTCAGCATCGACTTTTTCTTTCTCGATTTTGGGTTAAGCCAGATGATTGCCGATTTAGTAGTTCAGTAGGGGTGAGTTTATGACTCCAAAATACGTATCAACTTAAGAAGCTTATCGATCAAAAACCCGCCTAATCTTGCAGGATTAATCCTGCGGTTAAAATAGGAAGCCCGATAAATCGGGCTCTGGCGGCCGTTTTAACCTGATTGATCAGGTTTCTTGTCTTAAACGAGGGCTTGAGCCCTCGGAAAAATGGCTTAAGTTGATACCAATGGGGTGAGTTTATGACTCCAGCAAAGATTTGAGCCGTTTGTAGTCCCCATCAATTGAGCGTTTAACCATCCGATTCATGAGCGGCGTTAAAAGCTTGAAAAAGCCGCTCGCATCTCCCGTGACAATCGCTTGCACATTGCACCCTGTGCCACTTTCATCTGGTTCCACAATACGGGTAAAACTGATGGGGAACGAGCTTTCAACGGTGTCTCCCCGAATCAGACGGCCGGGCTCAAATTCACTAATCTCAAATTTTGAGACGATGTCACGCCCCATAAATTTAGCCTGTTGTGCATAGGTCGAGCCAAGTCCCCATTCTCCAGCAGATGTGATTTCGCACGAAACCATCCCCCCTTGCCATTGAGGGTTGTTTTCAGGGTTGGCGATAAAGTCGAAAACGTCGGCCGCCGGTCGGTTGATGTGGATGGTTGAGGTTACGTGTGTCATAATCTTGTTTTAATTTTGCAGGTGAAACAGAAAAGAGACAAACATGGAAACAAAATCCTATTTAGAAGTGACGCAAGAGGCGGGGGCCGCATTTTTTAGCAAAGGGATAACAGGCCCAATCGTGATGTTAAATCTGTTGCGTTTTAAGCAGATTGCGGACTATGCAGATTATCCCGATTTGGCTCCGGCCGAGCCTATTTCCGGCCGGGCCGCATACGACATTTACATGGCGCATACGCTCCCATTTCTAAAAGAAAGCGGTGGAGAAGTTCTTTTTTCTGGGAATGCACACAATTTCTTGATTGGGCCGCAAGCTGAAAAATGGGACTATGCTTTGTTGGTGCGCCATCAATCACCACAGGTGTTTATGGCTTTTGCTCAAAAGTCTGATTACCAGGCTGGCATTGGCCATCGATCGGCCGCAATTGAAGATTCTCGATTACTACCGATTAGTGAATCTTAGCGAGTGCGAGCTGTCTCTAGTACAAAGGGGCATACATAACGAGCGTGTTTAAACGTTGTTCCCCCCTTTGTATAGGTTACTGCGCGCAAATTGAACCAGACAGTTAGTTGCGCCGCGCAGTACTAGGGTTCACTGATAGAAACCTCATGCCAATCGATTGCAAAACGATTGACCGCATCTATCCCTTCAAGCTGGCTTGACATGACCCGGCCCCGTTTTAGATGAAACGGAATCAGTGCGCCACCGTCTGTGCGCAAAATCTGTTGAACTTCTCCATATAGCTCGGTGCGCTCGGCCGCATCTAACGTGCTGTCAGCCTGCTGTAGCAAACGATCAAATTTATCGTTGCGCCAAAAGGTTTCGTTGAAACTAGCGTCAGAATAGAACGCCTCGGCCAGAACTTGGGCCGCAGATCGTTCGAGCCACGCGGTCATCACGGCCGGTTCCACCATCCACACATCGCTCCAATACCCTTGCGCCGGTGCCTCAACAATGTTGACTTTGATGTCTGCTTGGGCAGCTTGAAACTGATAAATTTCAGCCATCGGTCGCCAATAAGTATCTAGATCAGAAATCGTTAGATCAAACTCAAATCCATCTGGGTAACCGGCTTGCGCCAACAGCCGTTTCGCTTTGGCGATATCCGGCTCACATGTCACCGGGTCATAATATTGATCCCCAGACCAAACGGGGGAATCACAAGCGATTACCGCTCCGTCGTCTCCGTTGGCAACTAAGTTGATCATCTCCTGCCGATCAACCACAAGGCGCAATGCCTGTCTGACCCGATCATCGTCAAACGGAGGGATATCAGACCGAAAGACGATGCCGCGCCAGTCCCCGGTGGGGATGGATTGCACAACAAAATCGCTCCGGCCGACGAAGGCTAAACTTTCATCAGGCGCCATACCGCTTAAAAAGTGAAGTTCCCCCGCTTCAAGAGCCGCAATCCGCCCCGCATTATCAGGCAGGGCGATGCTTTCTACGGCCGCCAACTTGGGTGTGCCTTGCCAATAATCATCAAAAGCGACTAGGCGAGTCACATTATGTGGCTCAAAATGGTCGATCATAAATGGGCCGGTCCCGATGCCGATTTCGGCCGTAGACGACAAAACGCGCATACGACGATCAGTCAACAATAGCGGGAAATCAACCGAGGTGTTGGCCAAATGAAAAGCAACCGTTTGCTCATCCACGACCTCTACAAATTCAAGCGCACCTAAGACCGGTGCCAAGGGAGACCCGTTTTGTGGGTCGATGATGCGTTCAAACGAGAACTTCACATCTTCTGCTGTAAACGTTGTGCCATCGTGAAACAAAACATCTTCTTGTAGCTCAAAGGTCCATAGGGACGCATCGGCATTAGACGACCAGCTGTTTGCTAGCACTGGGGCGATCTCGCCAGCGGCGTCGAGCTTGACCAGCCGGTTATAGACCAGCATAGAGATATGCACGTATGAAGTGCCGGAGGCGGGATCGGCCGATTCGTCTCCACCCCATCCTAAATTATGCGCCATGCGCAAGGTGCCACGCTGATCCAAACTACTTGTTTCAGGCGTGGCGGGTGGAGGTAATAGGTTTAATTCTTGCGTGCCACATCCAACCAAAAACAGCAGGCTGGTTAAAAGGATGGGGACTTGCCAGAGCCGTTGTGTTGAGAAAAAGCGAGTGGCTAGGTTCATGGTTGTTCCTCTCTGTTAACCAGCGTAATCTGGCTATCTGGCACAACGAATGCAAGATCTTGAACGGTATCAACCAACTGTCTGCGTACTTGGTTTGATGCGCTTAGAGTAAGTGGAGCGTAGCCGAGTGGTGGCATTTCAAGATGAGCCCGATTGAGGTAGTAGGAGATAAAAGCGGTGACCTCTGGTTTTTCCCCCAAAGTTTGCTCATCGGTGATGAGGAACAGGCTACGCTGAACCGGGTAATTGATGTCGGTGATGTGATCGGAGCCATCAAGCGCGATGATTTTTAGCTCAGTTTCATCCATGTTAACGAGGCTTCCAAAGCTGACAAAGCCGATCCCGTTAACGTCGGCCGCAATCGCCAGTGCTAATTCAGATTCATCGTTGTAAAAGGTAACGTTTCTTAGCCCAGAGATATCTGGTTGAGTGGCTGTCCCAAAGACTTCGGTCAACATGCGCCGCATAGAGTTTTGGCGAAAGTCTGGGAAGTGATGATTTAGCGGACGCTCTGGGAAAAGGGGATCAAATTCAGACCAGTTGTTTACTTGAAATAGGGTTTCCAGATCATCGGTATCCATCGAATCGACCCAGAAATTGTCTTTGTGTACGATGTAGACAAGTCGGTCGTAGCCGATATGGAAGATGACCGGTTCACGTCCTGCATCGCGACAGCGGTTAACCAGCAGTGAGGTTAATGAGCGATCTGAATTCACAATGTCGATCGGTTCTCCTGAGCAAAACTGATCTAGGGCGGCATTTGTAGATGACTGTGAAAGATGGAACCGGCCGACAAAGCCATCGTTATAAAAGCTGTCGACCACGTTGGCCGTGATAGGGTAAACGGTGGTGCTGCCCGCCACAAAAATTTCGGCCGGGGGCAGGTCAAGGGGATCGACATGTTTAACCCACAAACGATCTCCTCTGAACGCGGGTCTTTTAACCGTTGGAGTGGGTGTTAGCGGGTCCAGCTCTTCAAGCGCAAACCGGCCGATGATTTCGTCTGTGGCATCTAGGCTGGTAGTTGAGTCGCTTTGCTCGGCCGTTTGGCAGGCGGTCAAAACCAGTAAAAGGCAGATGGCGCATAGCCAGCGCATTTGGCTAAGTTTAAAAAGCGTTGGCATTTACCCACCCCTCTCTTTCAGCGTTTCAATACGCCGCTCGATAAGCACATTGAGCTCTCGGGCAAAGCCGGTGTGCTGTTCGATAATAGCTTGGATCGTTTTGCCCGGTATCCTATACAGCACAGTGTCTGACTGCGCGACGGCCGTTATCTGATTGGTGCGCCGCCCCATAAGCAGCAAGATGCCTAACACATCTCCGGCCGTTAACGTGTTAAAAACGCCGCTGCCGTTCAGAAATCTATCATTGGGATGCAAGACGCCAACTTCTCCTGATCGAATCAGATAAAACGAGTCGCTTAGCACCCCCTGTTTCATAACGGTTTCGGTGGCGGCAAACGGGGTGACAGTCACTTCTGACACAAGCCTGAGCAACACCTCATCGGGTAACAGTGCAAAGTAGCGGTTCCATTTAAGAAATTCAAAAATCCTATCGTTGATCATCTGCTGATCTGGCTCGAAATCTTGCGGCCGACCCTCAATTTGGATCGGATAAGGAATGGATAAATCGTTCCGCTCGGCCGTATAAAAAACCCGTGTCATCAAATCTTCTTTAATGCGCTCCTCGTTCATTCCGCTTTTGAACTCTGGCACGTAATAATAAAGTTTATACCCGATAGATGAATCATCATATGAAACGGTGTGGACTTCAGGTTTTGGATCGCGGGATACGTGTGGACAATCAAGCGCCATATCGAGTAGCACTTGCTTAACTTTGTTGGGAGGGTCGTCATAGGAAAACCCCAAGATGATGCTGTCCCGATAGGAAACATCCATCATGGTGTAGTTGTAGATGGAACTGCCAACTAGATTTAGGTTAGGGATAACAACAACGTCGTTGCCGCGTACTTGCAAACGGGTGCTGCGCCAGCTAATGTCTACCACTTGTCCCTGATATCCATCTACTTTGACCCAGTCACCTACGGAAAAAGGTTTGTCTACCACCAGCAAAAAGCCAGATACGATACTGCTAAGTGTGTCTTGCAGGGCGAGGGCGATGACTAAGGAGCCAACCCCTAGCGCTGTTACAAAACTTGAGAGATCGATACCCCACACACCGGTGAGCATGTAGATGGGGTATAAAATCACAAAAAAGCGCAGGATGGTTTTAAACAGGCCGGGAACCCGATTTTCCCAGCGACTTGCATCTCGCTCGCTCCCAATCGCATTAAACAGAATAAAGCCGACATAGGCGGCCGCGATTAGCAATAAAGAGGTGACTATTCGGTAGCCACTGTTTTCGCTGTCGATGCTCAGAATTTGCTGGACGACGATAAAAGCGACGATGGCTGGGATCAGGACGTTGCGGGCCAGCTCAAATGAATAGGTGTATTTGCTGTTGCGTGCTTTGAGCCGCTCGATGATTTCGCCGAGTAAGATGGTGGCAAGCGGTACGCCGAGGATGATGCCAATCCCCCAAAAAACAACGGGTGTGATGTTTTCAATTGTCATGAGATTGCCTGTTACCCTTCAATTGTGTCGATCGTGCCTGATGAGGTCCTAGATGTGACGAACCCGGCCGTTTGCAAATCAAGCCCCCACACAGGCTGTTCAACCCCGCTAACCAAAATGGTCGATTGCTGATCAATTAGCTGATACTCGCCATTGAGCTGGTTGCGCAGAGCTTGTGAGATGATGATCGAATTATCGTCACCTGCATACCCAACTTCTTGCGCGGTATAAATCGATTCTCCCCAAACTTCATAACCGGTTTTGTGAGCCGTAATCAACCCGCCAGTCATGGGGCCAAAATCGATCCCAATCTGGAAATTAAGCTCGGTTTGATATTTATGATTGAAGTTGTGATTGAATTCGACAAACGCCTGAGCGAACCTGATTGTGCGTTCAATAAAATTCAGATAGGGGACGGTTAGCCCACAAACCCCGATGTACTCCATCCCCACATTATCAAACAGGTCAACACCGTGCTCGGCCGCCAGCGATTTTAATTTTTGATCATAATCTGCGCTTAGGTTAAACGCATCTTCACTGTCTGACTCGCTGACCAGTTCTCGAAAGCCCCGAACGATAATAAAAATAGCGGTTGCCTGCTTCGCACGATCAAAAATATGTTTTTCACCGCTCTTGTAGCGTTCTGCTACAGACTCTGGCAGGGTGCGCACCAAAAGATCAACAAAGTCGTTGTGCTTTTTATCCGCTTCGTGGCTTTTCTCCCACACTTTTCTCATGATCTGATTCATGCTTGTTCCCAGCTCGCCAAATTCGCCGGGTGCATTACCGTCAAAAGTAATCGGATTTGCTTGGGTCAGTGTTCCGTCTGCCTCTGCTTGCAACACCTCTTTTGTCTTGCCAATGACGGTCTGGAACGGCCGCATAAAATTCTGTGCGATCCATATCGAGGCGAGCGCCACCAATGGGATAAAAATGGCAGCAGAAATTAACATGTTGCGCAGTAGCAGTGCGACCGGTCCAAATGCCTCTTCCGACTCAATTTCTGACAAAATAACCCAGTCTAGCCCCTCGATTTCAAGCGGTGAAAATGAAGAGAGCACATTGACCCCACGATAATCGTCGATTACGCGCGTGTCTGTTTCGCCCGCTAAAGCGGCACGCGCTCCCTCTGTACTAATCTTTTGCAGCAGCACGGTTGAGTTCAAGCGATCCATTAAATTGATGACACCGTCTTGGGTGCCAACCGAACGCATGGTGGTTAAAAAGGATGGTTTGTCCTGGATTATAAAGCGAGAGTTTGAGCGCATGAGCAGGTCTGAGCCCACCAAATAGGTTTCTCCGGTGGAGCCTAATCCTTCTTCTGCCCACTGCCCTTCACCCGTCATGATCGCATCTAACTGGTCGATGGGTATTTGCAGAGCCAAGATCCCTACCACATGGTCCCCGTTAAATATTGGGGCGGCGATAAAAGAGGCGGGAGCGTTATAGGAGGGTGCGTATGGCTCAAAGTCGACAATTTGCACCTTTTCTCGGATCGGGTCCCGCATGACCTTTTGCACGACGTCGGCCAAGCCGCTGTTCCGGTAGGGGCCGGTGATCAGATTTGTGCCGTAATCAACTTCTTTAAAAACGGTGTAGACAACATTACCTGTATTGAAATCAATCAAAAAAAGGTCGTAATAGCCAAAGCGCAGGAGGAACTCGCGCATGTTGGGATGATATTTTTCGTGAAACTGGCTGTACTCTGAGCCGTCTTCTGGGTTGTCTGCAAAGTGTTTAAAGCCAACCGCGTTGCCGTTGTTGCTGATGTAGTGGTATTGCAGATAGCGGGCTGGCTGACTTTGCGGCCGGAAGACGTTGTATTCCGGCACCCCGGCCGTAATGTTCCCCTCTAAACGGGGCAAAAACTCGGTCGAATAGTAGGTTTCCAATGTATCGTTGAACTCAAGTGGGATATCAGTTTCCTCTAAGGCTTTGTAGCCCCGATTAAGCTGAACCATTGCAGAAACAACCGTTATATCTTCAGACAGAACAATCAGCTGATTGTTCATGGTGTCAAAATAATTTTCTATTTGTCGTGCTTTGTTGGTGCGGATCCCCGTTAAGTTAGTAAACTGTGCATTTAGAATTGCTTGCTGTGCCTGATTCCACGCGACATAGCCGACGATCAGAGCGGTCAACAGTGCGATGGCGATCATCACTAAGGTGTACCTAGATTTTGCGCTTAGATTCCACATTCCCTTTCTCCTCTGGCCGTAGGCGTTTGGCTTTGAATTTGTTTAGGGTGCCTGTAACGATTAGAGATTTCCTGACGGCCGTTTTAATTGCATCACGATTGAATAAGCCGAAAGCATTTGTCCGAATGCCAAGTACAGCAACAGACGATTGAGCAAACACTAGATGACACCGACAAAGGCTACACCGTTTGTCAGGCTGGCTTCGATGTTTTAGATTGTTCTTTGTTTGGGCGCAGACAAGTAGGTCTGATGCACCGCACATCCACCAGAGAATTTACCTGATTGATAATGCAAGTGCAAAAAAATGTACTTTCCAAAAAAGGGCTAAGTTAACTGATACCGATCTTTGGTTATTGATTATTAGCTTTAAGCGTGGTCAATGTTTGTTAGGGAGTGACTTTTGCATCTCCCGAAAGTCCTTAAATAACAGTTGCCTACAATCTCTATAAACGAGAAAATCCCTTTTCTATTGTTATCACCTTACCCTTCACTTACCCCATGAACGTATCACCCTTAAGCAGCACTGCACCAAGTATTATCGAATACATCCACGACCTAAAATGGTCCGACATCCCTGACCACGTTAAGCATCAAGCGACCCGCTGTTTGCTCGACACTGTTGGGGTTTTTTACGGTGGAACCTACACTGATCTAGCCAAAATCATTTACGACTTTGCGGCCGTGGCTTACGGTGGCAATCAAGCAAAACTGTGGCTCGACGGCCGACCGGTTTCCCTGCCCGGTGCCGCTTTGGCTCACGGGATGACGATAGACGCGCTCGATTTACACGACTCCTGCAAAGAGGTCAAAGGGCATGTTGGCGTGGCTGTCGTTCCCGTTTTGATTGATAGCATCGGCCTTTTGAGTGACGGGTCGATTGGGAGCGATATTTCGGGCGAAGAGTTTATGACCAGCATGGTGATGAGCTACGACATTGCGACCCGGGCTGGCATGGCGCTACACGGCACTGCCTGCGATTACCACACCTCTGGGGCATGGTCGGCCTTGGCGTGTGCCGCGATTCTGGCCCGCCGGATGGGGCTGAGCCATGAGCAAACGCGCCATGCGCTTGGCATCGCTGAATATCACGGCCCACGCTCCCAAATGATGCGCTGTATCGATTACCCAACTATGCTTAAAGATGGCTCTGGGTACGGGGCGATGGCTGGCGTCAGCGCGGCGATGATGGCGGCCGGTGGCTTTACCGGCGCTCCGGCGATTACGGTTGAAGGGGAAGATGTCGCTCACTATTGGGATTCGCTTGGCTCTGAATGGATGCTCGATTTGCAGTGCTTTAAAAAGTACGCCGTTTGTTATTGGGCACAGGCTTCTGTTGATGGGGCGCTCAAAATTCAAAAAGAGCATGATCTAGCTATCGATGAGATTGAGCGGATCAATATCGGGACCTTTCATAACGCGGTCCGGTTGGCGGTGCGTCGGCCGGAAGATACTGAAAAAGCACAGTACGCCCTGCCATATCCGGTGGCGGCCGCACTCAGCTACGGCCGGTTGGATTGGAACGAACTGTCGGGCGAGACGCTGAAAAATGAGGCAGTGCTGCAATTGGCTGACCGGATTAATCTGTTTGAAGAAAAAGAGTGTGACGATGCGTTTCCGGCCGAACGTCGGGCCAAAGTCAGCATCGAAACAAAAGACGGCCGACATCTGCATGCAGGCACAACGTTTGCGCCGTGGCAACCGCACAATCCACCCACCGATGACGAGCTGCTCAACAAATTCCGCAGTTTGGCCAACGATCGCGTTGGGCCTGCGGCCTCTCAGCAGATGGAAGATGTCTGCTGGAACATGCACGAACTCGACTCAGCAAAAATTATTCAGGAATTGCTGACGCAATAATTGCGCGTTTGCGGGTGGCAGGTGGCGGGTTTGCAAGTGCTTTCCCATTGGAACATCCCTTTTATCCTTAATCCTTTCCCCCTTATCCCTTCATTATGAACCCAATCAACTTTATCCACGACCTAAAATACGAAGACCTTTCAGCAACCACGGTGCATGCGGCCAAGCGAGCCCTGCTCGATACGCTGGGGGTTTGCCTGACCGGCCGACAAACAGACCTGACCGAAATTATTTACAACTACACGGCCGTGGGACATGGTGGTCCGGCTACAAAACTATGGCTCGACGGCCGGGACGTCTCCCTACCTGGAGCAGTTTTGGCCCACGGCTTTGCCTGCGACTCGGTTGACATGCACGACGGCTTTCAACGGACCAAAGGGCATCCCGGGGCGGCCGTGATTCCGGGGGCACTTGCCCTGCTTCATGATGGTGGCGGCAATCCAATTGATGGCAAAGAGCTGATTACCAGCATCGTAGTTGGGTACGAAATCTCGGTACGGGCTGGGGTTACGATCCATGCCACAACGGCCGATTATCACACCTCTGGGGCGTGGAACACCTTGGGTGTTGCAGCGATTTATGCTCGTCGGCACAAGTTGACCCATGAGCAAACGCGCCATGCGCTGGGAATCGCTGAATATCACGGCCCTCGCTCACAAATGATGCGCTGTATCGACTATCCCACTATGTTAAAAGATGGCTCGGGATGGGGGGCGATGGCAGGGATGAGTGCAGGAATGATGGCGCAGGCAGGGTTCACAGGTGCACCCGCCATCACTGTAGAAATTGGAGCTGACGGGGCTAATGCTAAGAACCAAGAAGCCGTTGAGATGTGGGCTGACTTGGGCTCTAACTTTGTGATGGACAAGCAGTACTTCAAGAAATTTGCTGTCTGTTATTGGGCGCAACCGGCCGTTGCAGCGACCTTAAATCTGCGCGAGCAACATAACATCGATGCGGCCGACATCACCAAAATAAGGGTAGAAACCTTTCATGAAGCGACCCGCTTGGCTCACCCTAATCCAGAAAATACGGAGATCGCCCAGTACAGTTTGCCGTACCCGGTCGGGGCGGCGCTGGTGTTTGGCCAAATTACCGCCAAAGAGCTGGTCGCTGAGCAGTTGACGAACCCAGAGGTTTTGCGGCTGTCAAACATGGTGGAGCTGGCGGAGGATGATGAGTTCAACGAGATTTTCCCCAATGATCGTTTTTGTCGGGTGACGATTACGACGGCCGATGGCACAAGCGTGACATCTGAACCAACCACACCACCGTGGACAGAAAAAGCGCCCCCAACGGATGCTGAATTAGATTACAAGTTCCGCACCATCGTCGGGCAGGTGATGCCGCAAGAGCAGGTAGATGGGTTGATCAAGATGTTGTGGGATGTGGAGAATGCGCCTGCGGCGAACGTGATCTTAGATCAGCTGCAGGTTTAAGACTATTTAAACAAAATCACGCTATGTAACCGAACCATCTGGTACATGATTTTTGAGATTCTTTAATTAGCACTGGCATAGGGTTGATCGTAAAACAAGCATCCTTGCTTGTTTGAACAGGCTGGAAGCCTGTTTTACAGTTTTGGTCTATACCGTAACCACTTTATGAATCTCAAACATCATGTTTCTGGTTAGTCGCAGAATTCATTCTACCCAGAAGCCAGACACCGATTAAAAACATAGGCATCAGCTTAAACAGGTTGAGTTTTCAACCCTATTAAGCCATGATGGGGCCGGAGAAACGAAAGCCAAATGGTTAGTAAAAAGTGGCAAAAAAAGCATACGGTCATACAGCATGTCGCCTTGGGCCTAGCATGGGGGCTACCACTATTTTGGCTGTCGGTAGATTTAACCGCTTGGGTCAAAGTCGCCCTGATCATTGGGACCTGGGTTATTGTTATTCCACTGGGCTATTATTTAAACAATCTGTTAGCGGAAAAAATGGTACGTGTGTTTAAGCACGAAGAGGAAGCTGTTAGAGGGGTTGTGCAGCGGTCACTCACAAAAAACTATATCCGGTTTAGCCGACGTTTTGTTGCCAACGAAACGCACTTTGTTATCCGTGATCAGGGGTTGACGCTCGTAATTGAAGCGTATCCTCTAAATTTGCCCATTGATGATCATATCAAGCCGACAGACGCAACAAAAATTGAGATTCGCGGGCTGAACAAAAGCAACACAGATTTAGCAGAGCGCATTTCAAAACTCATCAGCCAATCGGCCGACCTCCGCTTTAGCCAAGTGTGACCTGTCGTACCAATTTTAGCCTTCATAAGCGGCCAACTTGTCAGCCAACTCTTTCAGTTTCGCCTGCGCTTTTTTATGCACCACGTCAGCCTTTTCACCCAACATCACTTCGATCCCTTCATCAATCGTTTCAACCGCCCAAAGATGGAATTTGCCAGCCTTCACAGCCTCAACAACCTCATCTCGCAGCATCAGATCTGCCACATTCGAGGCCGGGATCATCGCCCCTTGATCACCCGTCAACCCTTGATCTAGGCAAACTTCATACCACCCTTCCACTTTTTCCGTAGCACCACCAATCGCCTGAACCTCACCATACTGGTTCACCGAGCCGGTAACAGCGATATTTTGTTTGATTGGGATGCCCGTTAGGCTTGAAAGCAGCGCATACAGCTCGGTTGAGGATGCACTATCCCCATCTACTCCGCCGTAATTTTGCTCAAACGTAATTTGGGCGCTTAACGACAGTGGGTGATCGGTTGCATATTGGCCACCTAAGTAGCCGGTCAAAATCAGCACCCCTTTGTTGTGGATGGCGCCCGCCATGTTAACCTCGCGATCAATCGCCACAACACCTTTTTTGCCCACGTAGGTCCGCACGGTTAAGCGTGATGGATGACCAAAGGCGTAATCCCCAATTTGGGATACGGCCAGCCCGTTGATTTGGCCTACCTTTTCACCTTTTACCTGCAACAGCTGCTTGTTGTCGAGCACACCCTCTCGCATCCGGTTTTCGATCCGGTTGCGCATGTAGTTACGGGTTTGGATCGCTTTGTTCACATCGGCCGCCGTGACCTGCTTCGGTTTTGATTTTCCGGCCCAATAATTCGCCTCGGTCATCAAATCAGTAATGTCGCCAAATTTAGTGCTCAGCCGTTTTTGGGTGCCTGCCAAGCGTGATCCGTACTCGATCAGTTTCCCAATCGCACTCCGGTCAAACGGCCGCAGCGCTTTTTCTTGGATGCGTGCCGCAATAAATGTGGCGTACTCCATCTCGTTGTCGGCTGTGCGCTCAATCGTCTGGTCGAAATCCGCCATCACTTTAAAAATTGAGTCAAAGTCTTCATCCAGACCGGCTAATTGATAGTAAAGCGACGGTGGTCCGATCAAAATAACTTTGACATCGAGCGGGATCGGTTGCGGGTCGAGCGTGCGTGTGGCTGCTCCTCCCCGTATCGCCGGGTCATCCGGCCGGACCGCGTTCCCCAGCAACGCCCGTTTTAACGCTTCATACGACATCGGCGTGGCAAACAGATCACGAGCGCGTAAAACAAGATAGCCACCGTTGGCCTTATGCAATGCGCCCGGCCGCAACAGTGTAAAATCTGTCACAACCGCACCACCCGGCCGACCCTCGTGCTCAACCCGCCCCATTAGTCGGGGCAAAGATGGATCGTATTCGACAATCACAGGTGCTCGCTCGCTTAACTTGTGATCAATAATCACATTGATCTTGTAGCGGCGGAACCATTCTTCCGGAATCTGATTTTGAGGCGGTTGCCCTTCAGCTGCGGCCGCCTGTTGAAATACCCCGATATTTTTCAAAATATCTTCACGCACGTTTGAAAAATAATCAGCTAAAACCTCGATCTCTTTGAACTGATCTTTGAGCTCATCAATCGCCACATCTACCACAGATGCACCAACCCGCTGAACCAGCTCTTCCATCCGATCTTGGGCCGAGTTTTGAATCTCACGGGCTGCATACATCACATCGGCTAACTCTTTTTCAAGTTTGTTTTGCAGCTCGCGCCAAGCCTCTTGCTCTGCCTCAGACAGCGCATTAAACGCCTCAGGGTCTATCGGTTGCCCCTCTTTTGTTGGCACAATCCTAAACCCTTCAGGCGTTTGCATCACCGCCGCCCCTTGCGAGTTGGCCTGCCGTTGGAAAACGGTAAACAGCTGGGTCCGCTCAGCCTCAAGCTGTTGGCGCATGGCTAGCGCTTCGTTGCGGAACTGCTCGTTATCAAACGCACGGGCCAGTTCGGTGCGCAAACGACCAACTGTTTCGTCCAGTGTGTCGCGTAAACGGCACCCTTCACCGGCTGGCAATTCTAACGTGATGGGGGAATGGGGAGATTGAAAATTATTCACATAAACCCAATCATTTGGGATCGGCTGGTCATCAATCCGCCCCTCAATGTATTTTTGGATGGTGGTGGTTCGGCCGGTGCCTGACTCGCCCAACACAAAAATGT
>JAHDEN010000024.1:0-29074 GCA_020628815.1 Chloroflexota bacterium
ATCACGAACTCACCGTCGATACGGCCGACACGGACACCGGCAACGGGGCCGTTCCAGGGGATGTTTGAGATGGTCATGGCTGCACTAGCCACGTTAATCGCCTGAATGTCCATTTGTTCAACACCATCTGACGAAAGGGTTGACATGATCACTTGGACTTCGTTACGCATTCCTTTAGGGAAAAGCGGGCGAAGTGGGCGGTCGGTTAGACGTGAAGTCAAAATTGAAGCGGTTGTTGCGCGTCCTTCCCGGCGGAAGAAGCTTCCTGGGATACGGCCGGCCGCATACATTTTTTCTTCGTAGTCTACGCTCATCGGGAAAAAGTCTAATCCCGCACGAACGCTTTTTGACATTGTGGTTGTTGCAAAAAGGGTGCAGTCTCCAAAGGTTAGGGTTACAGCCCCACCCGCTTGTTGGGCCAGTTTTCCTGTCCCAAAAATGTATTCTTTGTCGCCTACTACGGCTGTGAATGTTTGTTCACCTGACATAATAAAATAACCTCCGAAAGGTCAGCAACTATTCAACCATTAATACACACAGCAAAAAAACGGCGAAACGCACAGGAATCTCCGCTGTTTGTGAAAGGGTGAATAAGTTGTATGGGGACACTAGGCGGTGGCTCTTTTAGGGACTGGGGTTTGAGGATAATCGACTAAGATCATCTATCCGCAAAGCCCAGGTCCTAAAACGCAGTTGCCACGTCGGCCGGTGTCGAAATTAAAGAAATCGGTTTCACGATACCTCATCGTGGAACCGGTAAAAAAGAAGCCTTTGACCAGTTAAAAAATCAACGAGCCAAAGGCTTAATTTGTTACTTGAGAGGGCGAATGCCCAATTTGGTCCGAATCGCTTCGTAGCGATCGTAATCTTTTTTCATTAGGTATGCTAGCAAACTGCGACGTTTACCAACCATTTTCAACAAACCACGGCGTGAGCTGTGATCGTGTTTGTTTTCACCTAAGTGAGATTGCAATCCGTTAATGCGTTCGGTAAAAAGTGCGATTTGCACTTCTGGAGACCCTGTGTCTCCTTCGCTTTGGCCGTACTCTTTAATGATTTCAGCCTTACGCTCATCTGACATCGACATAATTTTACTCCTTAAATTGAATTGTCATTTCCGAGCTGTCGCCATGTCGATACAGCGACCAACCAAGAAAGACCGCCTTGAAGTATACAATGGATCGATCGAAATCCATAATTTTCTGACTCTCATCGTTGAGACTCTTAACATAAGGTAGTTGCTGATCAGCCAGCTTTGAATAAAATACCAGAGTTCATGGGCGATAATTCGCACCCAGACAATTGCTTTGCATTAAAATTCAGGCCCATATTTGGGTAATAGGTTTGAATGTGCTTTTTAGATGCAATGAACGCATGGCTGGGCTTGATTTGAATCAAATCGCGCATTTTTACGTAAACTGTAACAGTAGAGGTAGGGACCTAATTAAGCCAAAGCTCGAAAGAGCCAACACTTTATAAAATTTTGGAGAAATAAAAAATCATGAATCTTGATTTTAGTGCATTTTTGACAACAGAAGGTTTGATCGCATTTGCGACCCTTTTGGCCCTCGAAGTCGTTTTGGGAATCGACAACGTTATTTTCATCACCATTCTTTCAGACAAGCTGCCAGAAGGGCAAAAGAAGATGGCTCGCCAATGGGGGATCGGCTTGGCTGTGGTTACTCGAATCTTGTTGCTTTTGAGTATTTCTTGGGTGATTGGATTAACCGAGCCGATTGTTTGGGGCTTTTCAGGACAAAGTATTATCTTGCTGCTGGGTGGGGCTTTCTTAATTGGTAAAAGTACCTACGAGATTTCTGAAAAACTGGAGGCGCATGATCATACTGAGGAGCGTGCTGAAGGTGCACAAGTAACTCTGTCTGGTGTAATTACCCAGATCATTTTGGTTGACCTTGTCTTTTCACTTGACTCGGTTATTACGGCCGTCGGTATTGCTGATTCACGAGCAATTATGATCGTTGCCATCCTTGTGGCAGCCGTGATCATGTTGGCATCTGCCAGTGCTATTAGTGAATTTATTAAGAAAAATCCAACCATGAAGATTCTGGCGTTGGCGTTTTTAATTATGATCGGTATGTTGCTGGTGTTTGAAGGCTGGAACCCAGATTTGGCCCATGATTTACACATCAAGAACTACGCTTATTTCGCAATGGCATTCTCGCTGATTGTTGAGGTGTTGAACATGCAGTTGCGTAAAAGCCGTAAATCGCCCGTTGAGCTACACAATCAGCCAACAATCGCTGAGGTTGATGGCAAGCATTAGGCTCAAATCTTAACCAGCAAGACGAAAACTGAAATAAAAAAAGCTGGGTTTTCCCAGCTTTTTTTATGCCATTATTTAATTTTTATCGTTGCACAAATTTTAATTGTGAAGGCTGTGCAGACTACGCCAATGTGTCCCAAAGCGGTTCGGGTATTTGCCGTTCGTGATTTTCGTAACGGGCCATGACAAACAATGCGTCAGAAAGCCGGTTGAGATACGGGATCACAAATTCGCCCACCGCTTCTTCTCGTGTTAGAGCGATAACATCCCGCTCACAGCGGCGGCAGATGGTGCGGGCAACGTGCAGGTGGGCTGAGCCTGGTGAACCGCCCGGCAGTATGAAGTTTTCGAGCGGCCCCACAACGGCCGTTAACTCATCCATCAGCACTTCAAGTTTATCTACGTGTCTTTTCTCGATCTGAGGAATACTAAACTTTTCTTTTTCTTCCTCGTTAAAACAAAGGTCAGATCCTAAATGGAATAGCTCGTTTTGGATAATGGGCAAAACATTGGCTAGTTTTTCAACTAATCCATGCGCAACTGCAACCCCGATATACGAGTTCAACTCATCCACTGTTCCATAGGCCGAAACACGTAGTGATTCTTTTGGTACACGTCGGCCGCTCCCGAGTGAGGTTGTGCCGCCGTCTCCACCGCGTGTATAAATTTTTGTCAGTCTAGGCATGATATTTTTTCTCCATTATTCCTTTAAACTTTGGCTTGGTCGTCAATTTGTGAAAGATTGATCTCGCCAAGCTGGCATACGCATTAAAACTGTGAACAGATCGCTTGAGGCTAAAAACAAAAAAGCCCACCAAAGGTGAGCTTGAGCAACGTGCAAAATCGAAAAAGATTAGCAATTACCCGATTACCTTTGTCCACGAAGGTAAGGGCTGAAGAAACTTGGGTTGTGTATTCTTCAGCTGGGCAGGAGCGCATATTTTGCGCTACTGAGCTTTCTAACAGGTCAAAATCAGGTAATCGGACTTTCGACGTAACGCTTGTACGTTTACGCACCGTTGCGGGACAGTGTCGGAATTTCACCGAGCTTCCCCCAAAATTGATCTGGAATCAGCTAAATTCTTAAGTGATTAGGGTTTTCGCTTCAAACCGTTTATCCCCTTAAAAAGAAGGTGGAAAACAAATTTCGATTGGCGAATGCCCCAGTGTTCGTAACGGTTGAAATCATAGACCTCGGATCATGTTTCGTCAACCACCGTCTATAAAGTTTAAAGGGAACTAATCAAATAGTCCCGAACTAGACAAATTGCATAAGGTTGTGACACGAAAATGGTTCAAGAGGGTTATATAATTGTGAAGACGGAATTCTATTAAAGTGGATACCATACAAGTGAGCGCACTTGGTTTTAGATTATGAATGCACAATCACCGCGTTGGCCGGCCGGCATCAAACGAATAGCATTAGTCGCAAGTTTAATTGTGCTTGGCTTTATTGTGATACAAGTCAGGCTACTAATTATCCCTTTGCTTATGTCACTGGTTGTGGCTTATTTGTTGCTGCCTTTGGTTCAGTTTTTGCATAACAAACTCTATGTGCCCCGGGTTATCGCAATTTCGATTGTGTACGCCTCTTTAATCGGCCTGCTCGTTTGGCTTTCTGCTACCGCTACCAACCCGCTTATTTCCCAAATTAACCGCTTTATCGATGCGCTCCCTGGCTACATTGAGCAGGGGGCTGTGCTGCTGGAGCAACCGATTGAGCTGTGGAATGGGCAACAGGTTGTCCCTTTAGAATTTTTCCCTCAAGAATTTGATCTTTCATCCTATATTGACTCTCTGAGCTCCTTTGGGATTCAGGGTGTGAACCTGTTTGGTAGCGTCGCGTCGGCTACCGCTATCGGTATTGGATGGGTTGTGTTCACCCTGTTTGTTTCGTTTTATCTTGTTAAAGATCACGAAATCATGGTCCGGTACATTGTCAATGTGTTGCCTGAAGAATATGAGTGGGAGGTCTATCAGCTGTTCTATGAGTTAGGGGATGTGTGGAACGCTTTTCTAAGAGGACAGATTATCCTGTTTTTGGTGATGGGGACGACGGTCTTTTCTTTGGCGACGATTATCGGGCTACCCAATGCGCTGTTGCTGGGGTTAATGGCTGGATTTGCTGAATTTATCCCGCATTTTGGGCCGATTGCGGTCACGATACCGGCCGTTTTAATTGCGTTTTTCCAGACCGATCAAAGCTGGCTGGGGCAGGTTATGACACCGGTGACCTTCGCGATCTTAGTGGGATTGGGGTATGCTACCATTAATCAAGCGGCCGCCTATTTGTTGCAGCCGCGGGTAATGGGCAGATCTTTAAACATGCATCCGCTAATCGTTTTTATTGCGGCTTTGGCAGGCGCGTTGGTTGCGGGCGTTGTTGGCGTTTTGCTTGCATCACCCATGTTGGCGAGCGGACGGGTCATTTTCCGGTATATCTATCGCAAGGTGCGCGACATCCCACCGTATCCGGTGCCGGGCCAAACAGAGGCGGAGCCAACGGTTAAAGTGAGTAAGCGGCCGGAACGGGCGGTAGCTGAGAATGACACCAGCCCGCCGGAAATCGCTTTAGATGCGTTTGACGCATTTCAGGGGAGCCGAATAGTACGAGCGATTACGGCCAAAAACAGGGCACAATCCCTGAAACCCAGCAGTACAAAAACAAACACAAAAACAAATGGGAAGAATGGAAAGCATGTGCAAAGTGCAGATGCGCCATTGCCCCCTAAAGAAACTAAAATTGATCCTGATAAGGAAGAAAAGGAAATAACTGAATGAACGAAGAAATGGAAATGGAACCGATTGCTGAGACAGAAAACTTCACAATCGTAAAAACAATTGATGACAATGGAGCGGTTTACCATATTGAGTTAGGTGGGGTTTCGCTGCACCTGATGCCTGAGGAATGGGAAGAGTTTGTTGTGCTGGTAAAATCGGCCGATAAATAAACCGATTTGTCTTCAAACGGATAAAAATCACCAAAAGGGTGGGTTATTTTTAACTCACCCTTTTTTGTTAGTTGTGCTTTTTTCCACAATGGCAGAAAATCTGGTTTCAAAGAACAAAAATCACACGATTTTAAAGGCACACCCCAACTAAACTATGACAAAAAAAAGAAGTTTCGGATTTGAGACCCGTATGCTGCACGCAGGTCATATCCCTGATGCAGAGACCGGCGCCCGATCAGTTCCCATTTATCAAACGACATCGTATGTGTTTGAAGATGCGGATCAGGCGGCACAGCTGTTTGAGCTAAAGCAGTACGGGAATATTTACACCCGGATTAATAACCCAACGACGGCCGTGTTTGAAGAACGTGTGGCATCGCTTGAAAATGGCACCGGCGCTTTGGCCGTTTCATCTGGTATGGCGGCGCAGCTGGTAACGATGATGACGCTGCTGCAACCGGGTGATGAGATTGTCGCCTCATCTCATCTGTACGGTGGCACGGTGACCCAATTTGTACACACGTTTAAAAAACTGGGGGTCACCTGTCATTTTGTTGATCCGACAAACATTGAGAATTGGGCGCAAGCCATCACTCCTAAAACGCGCGCGCTGTATGGGGAGACGATAGGGAACCCAAAAGGGTCGATTTTAGATTTCGAAGCGGTGTCAGATCTGGCTCACGCGCACGGGGTGCCGTTGATTGTAGATAATACGTTTGCCACACCTTATTTGTGTCGGCCGCTCGATTTAGGCGCTGACATCGTGGTGCATTCAGCCACTAAATTTATGGGGGGACATGGGAACTCGATTGCGGGAGTCATCGTCGATTCCGGCCGGTTTGATTTTAGTAACTTTGAAACCATCGCCGCACCAACGGCCGCCTATCATGATTTGAAGTTTTACGAAACATTTGGCCACTATGGATTTTTGATGAAAGCCCGCACCGTCACGCTCAGGGATACCGGGAGTTCCTTGTCTCCATTTAACGCCTTTATGCTAATTCAGGGGCTAGAAACGCTGTCTGTGCGGATGGATCGGCACGTGGCGAATGCGCAAGCGATTGCGGAATATCTGAACGAACACCCGAAAGTTGCATGGGTTAGCTATGCTGGATTACCCGATCACCCGCAGCATGATTTGGCTAAAAAGTATCTGCCAAAAGGGGCCGGGGCGATTTTTACCTTTGGCATTCAATCGAACAATCCACGACAGGCGGGCAAAACGTTTATCGAAGGGTTGAACCTGTTTTCTCACCTTGCGAATGTGGGTGATGCGCGCAGCTTGGTGATTCACCCTGGCTCAACGACCCATCAGCAACTTTCTGATGACGAGATGGAAGCGGCCGGTGTTGAGGCTGGCATGATACGACTGTCAGTTGGAATGGAGTCGCTGGACGATTTAATTTGGGACCTTGAACAGGCCTTGGAGACGGTGGACGCATGACAAGTGATGCAAATAAAAGCCCGGTAGGGGATGTGAGCATGAACACAAACCTATCGGCCGAGCAGCTAAAATATATCAATCCGCTGATGATTCGGTCGGTGTTAAACCAGACCAAGACGATTGCGATGGTGGGGCTTTCGCCTAAAAGTGAACGGCCGTCTAATTTTGTGGCTACCTATCTGCAATATCATGGGTTCAAAGTGATTCCAATTAACCCGCGGGCAGATGAAATTTTGGGGGAGAAGGCTTACCCTGACTTAAAAAGTGCGGCGGCCGAGCATAAAATTGATATGGTCAATGTGTTCAGACGGCCGGCCGATTGCCCACCTATCGCCACAGATGCGGTGGCGATAGGGGCAGATTCGATCTGGTTTCAACTGCAGGTGATTAACCAAGAAGCGGCCGATATCGCTGAAGCGGGGGGGCTGAAGGTGGTGATGGACCGTTGTGTCAAAATTGAGCACGGCCGGTACGATGGCAGCTTGCATTGGGTGGGGATGAACACTGAGATTATTTCGGCCAAACGGGGTCGAAAATATTTGTAGTTGGCAGGATAACAAAATGAGTGAAGCGATTTTACTAAGAGAAACGGTGGATGGGGTTGCAACGTTAACGCTGAATCGGCCGAAAAAATTCAACCCACTTTCTGAAGAGATGCTGGACGGGTTGCAGGCGGAACTAGACAGCATCGGTGCAGATGAATCTATACGCGTGGTTGTGATTCAGGCGGAGGGGAAAGCGTTTTCGGCCGGGCATGACCTAAAAGAGATGCGCTCTAATCCGACCAAAGCGTTTTACGACCACCTGTTTGCCAAATGCAGCAAGATGATGCTGACAATCAACCGATTGCCCCAACCGGTGATCGCCCGCGTGCAGGGGATTGCAACAGCGGCAGGCTGCCAGTTGGTCGCCAATTGTGACCTCGCTGTGGCGGCCGATACGGCGAAGTTTGCCACATCTGGTATTCGGTACGGGCTGTTTTGCTCAACCCCGGCCGTGCCGGTTAGCCGCAATGTAGGGCGCAAAAAAGCGCTGGAAATGTTGTTAACGGGGGAGTTCATTGATGCTGACTCGGCCGTGGCTGAAGGGTTGCTAAATTCGGCCGTTCCAATGGATCAGCTTGATGACGCAGTGCAGAAGCTGGTGGACGGGATTAAATCAAAGTCGGCCGTGGCGATCCGCATCGGTAAAGAGATGTTTTATAAGCAGCATGAAATGGGGCTGGCCGATGCCTATGATTACGCGGCTGAGATGATGGCGTGCAATATGATGGCGGACGATGCGGCTGAAGGCTTTGATGCCTTTTTAGAAAAACGGCAGCCGACGTGGACACATTCTTAAGGCAGGAACATAAAAGATGATTGTTGTATCAGGAACGATATTTATTCAACCTAAAAAAGTAGCTGCAGCGATTGAAGCGGCCAAAGTGATGATGGAAAAAACGGCCGAAGAGGTTGGCTGTATCAGCTACCGCTTTTATGCAGACATCGAGGCACCCGATGTGTTCCGTGTGTTTGAGGAATGGGAAAATGATGAAGCGTTGCAGGCCCATTTTGAAACGCCTCACATGGCTGAATTCCGGAGCAAATTAGGCGGTTTTCTAGCTGCGCCACCTGCGATTAGGCGGTATGTGGTTTCTGAATTTGGCGAGCTGTAGACGTTTTTCGTGAGCCGAATAATTACGCCTAATCTACTTTGGGCTGATTGTTATCCGGCATTCGGTTCTCGAAGACCTGAAGTCGGCCGCTTAGCGTGTTGTAGGTGCCATCTGGGAAAAACGGCTGCATTTCATCCAGAATAAGCTTTGCCGCAGATAAGAAGGTTTTGTATATCGAAATTTCCTCGTCAGTTGTAGGCACCACTTCTTCAAGATTTTGCAGCAGCGGCCGCAGCACATTGTCACACCGCTGAAACAGCATCACTTTGCGCCTGAACTGATGATCATCTAGATGATATTCTACAGCCTTGAAAAAGGTTTCATCTGTGATTTCGTCTAGCTCTTCGCCGTTATCGAACTCATTTTCATCATCACTAGTCATAAATTTTATAGGGTAGCCTTGGCATGTGGCACAGCGTTATTCTGGATAGCTAAAAACTGGATCGGGTGTAGGGGTTATCCCTCAACCTGATCCTATCATAAAATAAACTGACTTGTTTGGCGATAGGCTACAAGTGTTAGGGTTATTCAGCTTCTGCGACTGCGGTGATGGAGATAATTAGCCTGAAAGAGTCTTCTACCCGCAACACTCCGGCCATATTGGGTGGGGCGATGCCAAAATCTTCGAACAGAAAATCAGCGGTGGCGATCGCTTCTAAAGTGTCAGCTTCAAGTCTGGCAACCACATCAAAGGTCACTTCTTTTTCAATCTCGCGCACGGTTAGTACGCCTGTTAGTGGGAAGACGGCTCGGCTGCCTTCTTCATAAGCAGGGGGCAAGGTTGGTAGCTGTGTGATGGTGAAGGTTGCTTCGGGGTATTTGATCGATTCCAGCCAATACCGTTTTAATGTTTGGTCCCGATGGGGTTGAACCGAGGTAAGCTGTAGTAGATCGGCCGAAAATTCTCCACCTATCAACTTGGGGCTGCCTTTTTCCGTGTCTAGCGTAAACTGCCCGCTGATGCCTCGCGTCTCACCAACGGCCGTGTTTAGCCCTTGATTGGTATTACGCCCTACCACCAAGCCAGAATCGCCCAAAAACTCTTCAACGGCCGAATAGGTTGCAACTGATCGGTCAGAATCAATAATGTAGACGGTGCCACCCATGGCCATGTCAGCCTCAGCGTCATTTTCAGCGTTCTCTATTTCTTCCGCTTCTTCGTTGTTTGCACCCGCATCAGCCTTCGTTCCCGCTTCCTCTTCTACTTCTTCTGAATCGCCCTCACTATCATCACTCACAGCCGGGATGAAAACTTGATTTTCGTCGGCTGATTCAGCGGTGTTCGAATCAGATTCGCTCACGGCCGGTAAAAAAGCCTGCTCCTCTTGAATCTGCGTATCCATACTTTGAGCCGGAAGGGTGTCTAAATACGACACACCAAAAATGAATATGATCCAAATGAACAGCGTACCCCCGGCCAAAAGTTTGTAGGGGAGCGGTTGGGTTTGCCAGAAAGAGAAAAATCGGTCAACTAGAGAAGTGTTTTCAGAATTCATAATCACCAGTATAGTAAATCAGTTCCCTCCAGAGAAGGGTAAAATTACTAACTTTTTTAGTTTCCCCCCTGTAAAAAAAGGTTTAAGGATTAGTAGATGACCAAAAACATTATTCTTATCATGAGTGACAACCATTCGGCCGGGATGTTGGGTTGCCATGGAAACGCAGAAATTCAGACACCCAGAATCGACCAAATGGCGGCTGAGGGTGTTAAATTTGACCAAGCCTATTGTGTTAATGCGATGTGTTCCCCGTGCCGGGCGTCTGTTTTAACCGGCCTGTTGCCGTCCCAGCATGGGATCCACACGTGGCTCGACGACCGTACGCCGGATAAGTTGCCGGCCGGTTGGAACGCCATTGATGAATTTGCCACCATGCCAGAGCTGCTCAAGCAAAATGGCTACAGCACGGCCCTGATCGGTAAATATCATTTGGGTGATGCACGTGAGGTTAAAAACGAATTTGACCATTGGGTCACGTTTCCTCATGGCCATACGGTCGATTTTTGGGGAAACACAATTATCGAGAATGGGGAAACCTATCAATCTGAGGGGCACAGCGTAGATTTTTTTACTGAGAAAACGATTGATTATTTAAAAGAACAGCAGACGGCCGACGCTCCTTTCTTTTTGTTTTTGCCGTTTAATGGCCCCTACGGCCATTGGCCCTGTATCTCCGGTCAGGCTCAACATCGATTTGGTCATGTGTACGATGATTGCCCCATGGACAGCGTGCCGCGCGAGCCGCTGTGCCGTGAAACCATTGCTAAAGTCATGTGGCAACACCAAAACAGCGGGCATGGATTAGATTACTCAGCCCTATTACGCATGCCGAACAACCTTGAAACGCTCCGGAATTATTACTCGCAAATGACCCTGGTGGATGATTCGGTCGGCCGAGTGTTAGATATGTTGGATCAGCTGCAAATGTCAGAGGACACGCTGGTGATCTATACGGTAGATCACGGTTTTTCGACCGGCGCACACGGCTATTGGGGGCATGGGCAAGCGACATGGCCCGCCAACACCCACGCCGCTTCATTCCACATCCCGATTATTATGCGCCAGCCGGGGACGCTGGCTGCGGGGCAAACGGTTGATCATTTGGTGAGCCAAATTGATCTGTTCCCAACGGTGTTGGGGTTGGCTGGATGTGAGTTGCCGGAGGTGAACACGGCCGCGTGTGATTTACGGCCGCTGCTTGAGCAAGATATGTATGTGGATTGGGAGAGCTTGGTGCTGATGGATCAGGAAGAAACCCGGGCGATTAGGACCTATAAATGGCTGTATATGTCTCGCTATCAAAAGAATGATGATCATCCATTACCAAATGCGCTGTTTGACCTAGAAAACGACCCGGATGAACGGATCAATTTAATTGATGACCCAGCGGTGCAGGCGATTGTGTCCCAGTTGCAGCAGGTGTTAGATCAACGCTTTGAACAGCTTGCTGCCCCAGAGTGGGATCTGTGGCATGGGGGCCAAGTCAAATCAAACTCTGACAAACCGTGGTTTTGGCAGCAGGTATGGGGAGATGATTGGCGGCCGGTTTTTTAGCCCAGCAGGGGGGTAGTGCGTTGTAAAATCTGGATGCAAACGCCCCAAGGATCACGCACAAACCCCAGACGGTCCCCGTTCCCCATTGTCAAAATTTCGCCAGATGGGAGGGCCCCGGCCGATAATAGCCGGTCAATTTCCGCTTGAATATCTTCAACTGCAAAGGCGATGTGGAATGTGAAAATCGACATATTGGCATAATCTGGAAACTCACCGGCCGGATTCGAGTAGATCTCTAGAATCGTTTCATCTCCATCGTCTGACAAAAAATGGATAAAAGGAGCTTCTTTATCAGCACGGATGATTTTTAGATCAAGATGCTTTGCCCACCATTGAGCCATCTCAGTTGCTTCAGTGACATTAATTGCGATATGTTCGATTTTCATTTTCTTCCTCTTTTTTGCAGGCTTCTTCGCTAAATAAATTGGTGCAAAAAAAAAGACACCCAATTGGGTGCCTCTCTTTTTTATTGATTAAAAAAGACCTAGCAAGAAATAAAACAGAAAAGGCTGCTTTTTTCTTACCAATCTAAAATTTGCTTAAGCCTGAAAGACTATGCAGCGCGTGCTTTTGCTAGGGCTTGAGCCAAGCGGCTTTTACGGCGAGAGGCGTTTCCTTTATGGATAACACCTTTACCAGCTGCTTTATCAAGCGTACTAGCCGCCATTTTCATCGCTTCTTCAGCTTCGTCTAGTTTCCCTTCGTCAATAAGACTGCGGGTTTTTGCAACGTAGGTGCGAGCTGCAGCGGTGTAACGACGATTGTGTTCACGACGTTTTAGATTTTGTCGAATTCTTTTCTTAGCGGACTTTGTGTTTGCCACGATTTAATCTCCAAATTTATATACCAATTGATTCATTGGCGTGAGAGCGACCAGAATCATAGCATAGACCAGTTTCTGGGTGCAATAGTCTTACAAAATAATAGGGGGTTTTAAGCTTGACGACAGGCAGCTATTTAGTAACCGATCAATCTAATTAAAACGTGTTGCGTGGAACGTTGAATCTGACCACATTTCTGCAACAAGAATCGCTAGAACACATCGTTGTCCCAATCGGTCATCATAGCCTGTAGCTCAGTGTCTGGTAAAACCTCACGCATCCCCTCGGGGATGATGACCAGCCCGTTGGCTTTTACCAGCGATGTCATGACGTGCGAGCCTTGGTCGCCGGTTGAAATGGCGGTTAGGGTCCCATCTGGCTGACGCCGGATGATGGCGCGCACATACGTTTCACGGCCGTCTGATTTGATCGGCTCGCGAAACAGGACGGTGCGGGTGGGGCGATCAAGATTTTTGTATCCGGCCATTTTTAGGATAGCGGGACGTGCAAAGCGCTCAAATGAAACCATGGCTGAAACGGGATTGCCCGGTAGTCCTAAGTAGGGGATGCCGCTATACCGGCCGACTGCGAGCGGTTTGCCCGGCCGCATACGGACCTTCCAAAAGTTGATGTCGCCACCTTTTTGCAACACGTCTGTGACCACGTCGTACACCCCAACCGATACCCCGGCCGAGCTGATAAACAGATCAACGTTGGCGTCAAGACCCGCTTGCAGTTTGTCGCGCAAATCTTCTGGGGTGTCTTTGGCTACTCCTAGCCGGATAGCCTCTGCACCCAATGCTTCGATTTGGGCCGCTTGTGCGTACCCGTTTGAATTGCGAATTTTGCCAGGGACCAGCGCCTCTTCAACCGGGATTAACTCATCCCCCGTTGCCAAAATGGCCACTTTGGGCCTGCGAATGACCGGAACCTGTGGCACACCCAGTGATGCGAGAACCCCAACTTCTTGCGGCCGAATTTTGCGCCCGGCCGCTAAAATCATCTGCCCAGCCCGCAGATCACTCCCTGCGTAGCGAATGGCGTTTGCTGGCCCGATTTCCGCTTTGATGCTGACCAGATCAGGCAGCGGCCGTTGGGCATCTTCATACTTTTCGCCCGTATCTTCGATCCGAATAACCGCATCGGCCCCATCTGGGATCGGGGCACCGGTCATGATGCGGACCGCTTCGCCCCGGCGTAACGTTCCGTCAAAAACAGAACCGGCGGCAACTTCCCCAATCACGCGCAAAGATACCGGATTGCGTTCGTTGGCTCCTGATGTATCGGCCGCTTTGAGCGCGTACCCATCCATTCCAGAATTGTCAAAAGGGGGCAGGCTGTCATGGGCTACCACGTTTTCGGCCAAAATGCGGCCAGATGCCTGAGCCAGCGGGATCGTTTCCGCGGGCAATGTTTCAAATAAGGCTAATACTTTTTCTAGGGCCTGTTTAACAGGGAGGAAATCGGCTTTGGTCATATGAAGAGAACAGAGGCCAGAGAAGAGAGATTGAGCGAGATGCTTCCTTCACTGCTGCGTTCTCTCTACTCTTTTCTTAAATATTTTTCGTACCAATAAATCGCATTGATCGTTAGCGAATGTGTAATCTTCCCCGATTGTATCATTTGATCGATTTCTTCCAATGAATGCAAACTTATTTCAATGTCTTCATTGCCATCTAGCGCCTGTTCAAGCGTTTGGGCCGCATTTGGGGCCAAAAATGTGTGGGTTATATTGTTAAACAGGGCGGGATTGGGCGAAACCGCTCCCAACTTGAGCAGTGGGTCTGATGTGTAGCCTGTCTCCTCACGCAGCTCACGAGCGGCCGAGACGATCGGATCTTCCCCGTCGTCTACCAAGCCACCGGGTACTTCTATGGTGATCTCTTCGTTCCCATGCCGAAATTGGGTCACCATCACGATCTTGTCGTCGGCCGTGACCGCAACCACATTGATCCAGTCGTTTGAATGGATGGCGTAAAACTCATGGTCGGTCCCTTTTTTCGGGCTTGTGCGCATGTTGGACCAAACTTCCATGATTCGCAGGTCGTACAGTTTTTTACTTGATTGGGTTATCCATTTTTTGATCATAGTTTCAGAGTGCCAGATTGAGCTTGAGCTAAGTTGATGCAATGGCGGCCGGAAAGGCTACACCCCTAATCCCCAAAGTACTGAGTGCGAATTTGCTCCATCGTCCCATTTTTTGACATGTTGATTAAAGACAGATTGATTTGCTCAAAATTTGGATGATTGTCAGAAATGGCAAACGCAAAGCGATCCGCCTCAAACACATCGCCGGTGAGCAACACAGAGCCGGTTTGGTCTTGCGCAACATAAAATTGAACAACCGGCGCATCGCCGATGGCAGCTTCAAGGGTGCCAGCGCTTACATCTTCTAGCACTTTCGAGAAGTCATCGTATGCGATGTAGTTAATTCGATTGTCGTCTAAGTAATCAGCAAAGGCGGTGCCTGGCACAGAGCCGACCCGTCGGCCGCGTAAGTCATCAACAGACTCGATGTTTGATTCAAGCTGGGCCACGGTTAGCGTGGTGGTGATTTGAGCGGTAAAGGTTGAAACAAAAAAGAGGGATGCCACGATCCAAAAGATCGCTAAAATGCGCCCCATCGTGTTTTCCGGCCGTTCATTTTCAAATCCACCAATCGTCACGATGATGAACGCCCACCAAAAGGCATCAAAAATGCCCCCTTGGTAATCGTCACGAAAATAATCATGTTTGTCTTTGGGCATGCCCCGCTCAAAGTACCACATTAAGTGGGCCACAATCATCAAAATGATAAACGCCAGGCCGATGAGCCAGACGATGTTTGATTCCCAAATCGCGCGCAAAATAGAGGGAGACGCTGTTTCTGACGAAACAATGATCTGAAACCCTGAATCGTAAATCGGTTGGGAGAAGTCTAGAAAAGCCTCCCGCTCTGGGGTGATAGAGATGTTGGCTACCGCCAAATCAAACTGTTTTGTTTTGACCCCGTCAATCATTTCGGTGAAGTTGGTGACCTCTTGAAATTCGTACGTGAGCCCGGCTTCCTCGGCAACTGCGCGAAACAGATCGACGCTGTACCCTTCCCACTCGCCCGAGGGGCCTTTCATGGCAAAAGGGGGGCGTTCAATGGTTCCGACAATCAGTTTGTCAGATTGTTCAGTTGCGGCCGCTTCGAGTCCGGCCGACCAGCCAGCACCAACTGCGCCAAAAATAAGGGCTAAGATGAGGCAGGTTTTTTTGAGATGTGGCATTAAAGATGGCATGTGTGAATTATCTCTACCCTCTGCACAGGATTCAAATAGACTGTTCAACCTGTTACCGGTTGGAGTTTGGCAGAGTGAGCAACGCTTCTAATTTGTTTGGGCCGGTTCCTGCTCGCCTGCAAAATCTTGCCCCACAGGATGTTGAAACACCCTCAAACCGAACTGCGGGAGCACGGCCAAAATATGGTCAAAAATGTCCGCCTGCACATTTTCAAAGTCGAGCATCGATTTTTCTGTGCAGAAAGCATAAAGCTGAATGGGCATCCCGTGTTGGGACGGCTCCATCTGGCGCACAACCAGAGTCATATCATTTAAAATTTTGGGGTGACGGCGCAGATAGGCCAAAAAGTATTGGCGGAAGATGCCGATGTTGGTTTGCTGACGGCCGTTGGCGATATTGCTCGAGTCGATGCCTAAGCGGTTGTTTGAAGCCGCAATGGCTGATTCTTTTCCGCTGATGTAGGGCTCGATTAAGCTTAGTGTTTTGAGGTTTTCTAAAAGTTCGTCGTCGCAAAACTGGATGCTGGTGGTGTCGATCAGCAGCGAGCGGATCATGCGTCGGCCGGCCGCCTCTTGCATGCCGCGCCAGTTTTTAAGCGCGTCTGAGATCAGCGCATGGGTTGGTACGGCCGTCATCGAATAGTCGAAATTTTGGATTTTGACAGTCGTCAGTCCGATCTCTGTTACTGTGCCGCTCACACTGTAGCTGGGCATCTCGATCCAATCCCCAACCGCTAAAAGATCGTTCCATGTAAGCTGCACGCCCGCGACCAGACCGCGCAACGCATCTTGATAAATGAAAGATAGGACGGCCGCGACGGCACCAAATCCGGCCAAAGCTGCGGTGATGCTTTCACCAACGGTGGCGGCATAAATCAAAACGACGGCCGCGATCATTAAGACAATTTTGAAAAGCTGTGCAAAGGCGGCTACCGGTAACTCTTTTGAAAATTCGAGCGTTTGTACATAGTCCCGCATCGCATTGATCAATCGATTTACGGCGATGGCGATCACAATGATCAATAAAATGGTGACCGCTTGCGCCACAAATTCAGGTGTCCCTGTGGGCCAATTTTCATCAAAAGCAAACGGAATCATTCCCCTAAAGATTAGGAGAGGGATGATGAGGCTGATCATTTTCAAAACGCCAGCATTATCGAGATGGTTGTCCCAATCGAAGGCGTTGTTTTGAATAAACCGGGTCGCGATGAAGTGGAGAATGCGCTCAGTTACGTTGCGGGCAAAGGTACAAATGATCAGTGTAAGCAGTAGGCCACTGATCAGTGCAAAAAACCAAGCTGTGTTTTCCGGCGTACCATTTTGGGTGAGTACGGAAAAAACGAGGTCAAACATAATTTTAGCTAATCAGCCTAATCAGCCTAATCAGCATTTCGGCGTGTCAGCTTGGTCAACCTGATTGGCTGAAAACGAGCGGAGCGAGTGTGCTGATCAGCTGATAAAGCTTACTCGCGGCCGGCCAGCTGCAAATCTTCGGCCCGATCTTGCATGGCAACCATCACGTTCTCGATGTGTTGCCATAGCTCAAGCTTGCCATCAAAACAAGCGTTGCTGAAATCGGTTGTGACTTCTTCGACATGATCTCGATCAACTCCACCTGCAAAGCGTCTGTCTTTCCACTTTTTCTTTACAGATTTTATTTTCATCTCGCGAATATCACCCGACGGCCGGACAAGGGTTGCTGCAACCAGCAAGCCTGTAATTTCGTCGCAGGCTAAAAGGGCAAAATCAATCGGAGTTTCTCTTTCAACACCGGTGCCTTCGGTGTAATGAGAAAGCACTGTGCGAATCGTATCCTCATCTACCCCGCGTGACCGTAAAATTTCAGCACCTTTTCCGGGATGTTCGTTTAAATTGGGGTGAATCTCCCAATCAAAGTCATGGACGATGCCGACCGCTTCCCAATATTTTTCATCTTGTCCCAATTCTTTTGCATAGTGGCTCATCGCCACACCCACACATTGCATATGGCGGCGTAACCCTTCATCGGTTACATGCTCGCAGACTAAATCCCACGCTTGTTCTGGTGTAAACATTCTTTTCTCCGAATTATTTTGTAGGAGGCAATGGGGTCGGAACTACCTTGTCTCTTCGGAGCCAAATTGAACCCAACCCCGTCGACCCCTACACTTATTTGGCGCCGCAGTCGCAGCCGCCCCCTTCATGTTTTGAACAGCCTGCTTCGGCTTTATCTTTTAACGCTTTGAGCTCTTCAAGCGGTTCCAACTGTTCGAGTCGGAACGTGTGCCATTTGCCATCAACGTTGACCACGACTTCTTCGCTTAACGGCCGGATATCTTTTACAACGCCGTCCCCTTCAGGGGTTCCCACAACTTTGCCCCGCTTAGGCATGTTTTTGCGCGCCTCGACATACTGTTCGTATTCGTAAACCAGACAGCACTTCAAGCGGCCGCAAACCCCTGTAATCTCGCTTGGGCTTAGGGAAATTCCCTGCGCTTTGGCCATTTTGATCGAAACAGGGCTGAATTCAGTGATAAACGTTGAACAGCAGCGGGGGCTGCCGCAAGCACCGTATCCACCGATAATTTTGGCCAAGTCACGCGGCCCTATCACTTGCAAATCTACCTGCACGCGCAGAGCTTTACCCAAATTCTTTTTGAGGGTGCTTAGATTAATGTTTTTGTCTTCGGTGGTGTAAAGAATCGTGAGCCATTTGCCTTCAAAGTTGTATTCAGCTTTGGCGAACTTTACGTTTTTAATGCGCAGTTTGTGGGCTTGTTCTCGACAGGTGATCAGGGCGTTTAGCTCTTTTTCTTGCCAAACTTGTTTCATGATCATGTCGCGTGGGTTGGCGCTACGCTCAATTTGGCGTATCGATTTCGGCCGAAAGACGTTTTCAGGCTCGATAAAGCTAATGACTTGCCCCAGTTTTCTGCCACGTTTGGTTGGGATAACAACATAGTCTCCCGGTTCGATTTCAGACTGCCCACCTGTGCCAAAGTGGTACATTTTCCCCAGTTTCTGAAAGCGAACACCTATGACGTCAGGTGTTTGTGCCATGTTAATCTCCGTACATTGTCAGACCGGTCTAATGGTTCGATCTGATCTAATCTTGCAACCGGCTTGGGCAACTGCCCGGCCGGAAATGGTTTGAATTGTCTAAAACAGCACTCTTTCATAAGTGTGAGTCACGTTGTGCTGCTTCGATTTTCTATTTTGTTGGCGAATTTTACGGCTTTTCTTCAATCATTTCCACCCCAGACTAATTTCATGTGAGATTGTTTCTTAGAAATTTCCGGTCCGCGCCCCAAACTGGTATAATCATGCGGTTGCTTTTGCAAAACAATCTATAAAATTTTCGGGCAAATGCCCGGTTGAAAAGGTGAACGAACATGTTAGAAATTCTTCAAGGTGCATCAACTTGGGTTGGTCTCATCGAATTAATCTTAGCAATTATTATTACTGTACTGGTTTTGTTGCAAGCAAAAGGTAGCGACCTTAGCGCAATGATGGGTGGTGCAGACAGCGGCAGCTCTTACCGGACCAAACGAGGTCTGGAAGTTGTTATGCACAACTGGACCATCTGGCTTTCGGTTGTTTTCTTTATCTGGACCCTGATTACTTTTATCGCCGTCGGCTAAAGTTCTTTAACGGTTCTGATTTAAAGAACTGTGGGTATATAAATTTTTGATCGGGGGTGTTTGGGAAGTCCCAAACACCCCCGATTTGCGCTATGAAGTTTAGGATTTTTCTGGGTATTGTCTGTTTGGCGTTTGTTGCCAGTTTGCTTGCATATGGCTCTCAGCAGCTGAATCAGGCTGATGCTGTTGCAGAACCAACCCCCATTCCAACGCCGATTGTGATCAACGATCTGCCGGAATCCCTGAGCTGTGGTGATGAGATTTTATTTGATGACCGGCCGCTAGTCGCCGGCTTTGTCGGCCGACCCGCTAGCCTGCTCCCGTTTAGCCAAAGCCCCCGTAGTCAATTAGAAAACGACCTGTCCGGTCTAATTTTTCGTGGATTGGTTCGGTTCACCCCCGAAGGCCAGCCGGTGCCTGATCTAGCCACATGGCAAATTTCAGAAGATGGGATGAGCGTGACCTTTTCGCTTGACCAAGGTGGAATTTGGCACGATGGCACCCCGGTTTCTGCGGCCGACGTCGCCTTTACCGCCAACCTTCTGGCGGCCGGGAACTTTACAACGCCGGGCAACTTCCCATGGGGAACCGTGACCACAACGGTGTTAGATACCGCAACGGTTCAGATGACACTCCCCATCCCCTTTGCCCCGTTTTTAGAGGCGGCCACAATCGGGATATTGCCCGCCCATGTCGGTTTGAACGCGCAAAATTTAGTGGGATCAGACTTTTCGGGACGGCCGATTGGAAGTGGCCCCTTTCAAGTTTTAAACAATTGGGAATCAGACGGCCTTGTATTTCTTTCACCTGTACAAGGTAGCTTTATCCCCAACCTAGAAGTTCGCTTCTACCCATCTACCCAAGCCCTAACGGCCGATTTGCAGACCAAGCAAGTGGATTTAGCCATTTATCCGGCCAACAGTTCGATTGCTGAATTGGGTTCGTTTGAACTCGGGCAACTCAACGTTTATTCAACCCCTGCTGATCAATCGACCCAACTGTTTTTCAGAATGGATGGGGCTGAGGGTGAGCCAATTACCGACCCGGCCGTGCGCCAAGCTTTGCGCCTGATGCTTGATCGCCAGTCTGTCATAGACGAATCTGGCAATGGGCAAGGGGTATTAATTGAAGGGCCGTGGGATTTAAACAGCCGTTTTCGGGATGGGCTTGACCTGCGTTTGGCTAAAACCGATGTTGATCGAGCAACCGTTTTATTAAATGAAGCGGGCTGGGTGATTCCCGAAGAAGGGGGGACAACGTTCCAAAAAGAAGAGGTTGAGCTTTCGCTAACGCTCATCACACAAAATCGCTCGAACCAGGCGGATGTTGCGGCCGCCATCGCCCAGCAGTGGCAAGAGTTGGGCGTTGGTGTCACGGTCGATGTGCTTTCTCCGGCAGAATATCAAACAGCTATCACCAACCGGACGTTTGATGCAACGGTGCAAAAAGTCAACCTGTCGGCCGATCCTGATCTGTATGATTTTTGGTCACAAGAGGCGATTGTGCGTGGACAAAATTTCTCTCGCTGGAACAACCGGTCCGCGAGTGAAGCGTTAGAAGCGGGGCGACAAACGTGGGAAGATGAGCTGAGGGTTCAATTTTACAAAGCTTTTAGCAGCTTTTATGAGCGAGAGTTGCCAGCCATCACAGTTTATCAAGACGTGCGCATGTTTGTAATGAACGGAAATGTTCGTGGGCAGACTGTTGGAACCCCGGCCGATCTAACCGAACTGCTTAGCCCATTCCCCCAATGGGTGATTTTGGCAGACCAAACAGACGAATGTGATCAGAACTAGATAAGTTCAGACGAAATTTTATTTACATTCCGTGACAAAAAAACGTTTGTTTTTATACTAAACACATCCCACCTGAAATTTCAAAAAGAATAAAAGGCCCGAACAATGCACCAGTTCAATAATTGATGCGTCGTTTGTGATTCTAATGTAATCTTGTGGCCATGTTTTTTGAATAAAGTTAATTTTTATTAAGGTGGAGAAGGATCAAATTGGCAGGAAAGGCTAACACCAAAGGGAACTTGTACTGGCTTCTTTCATTACTGCCTGCAGCAGCAGTTGTATGGCTGTTCCTACAGATACCTGAGGTTGCCAGTCAAAATTATCCCACCCTAACCCTCAACTGGGTTCCAGATCTCAACGCATCACTTTCGTTTCGGCTAGATGGCTTGAGCATGCTCATGTCTTTACTGGTGCTGGGCATCGGTGCGCTTATTCTGATTTACGCCAGTGGGTATATGAACGGGGATGAAAAGATCGGCCGCTTTTTTGCGATTCTCATCTTTTTTATGCTGGCGATGTTGGGGGTTGTAACCGCCAATAACATCATTTTACTTTTTGTTTTTTGGGAACTTACAAGCATCTCCTCATACCTATTAATCGGGTTTAAACATTCATACGAAGAATCGCAGCGGTCGGCCCAGCAGGCGCTGTTTGTAACCGGCGCAGGTGGCTTATGCCTGATGGCAGGGCTGATTTTGCTCGGCAATGCGGCCGGTAGCTGGGAGCTTTCGGAAATTTTAAAAAGCGGCGATGCGATTCGTTCAAGCAATCTTTTTCCAGCGGCGACCACGCTAGTCATCTTGGGTGCTTTTACAAAATCGGCCCAGTTCCCGTTCCACTTTTGGCTACCCAATGCGATGGCTGCACCAACTCCGGTATCCGCCTATCTGCATTCAGCCACGATGGTTAAAGCTGGGGTTTACATCCTTGCTCGTCTTAGCCCCGTTCTCAGCGGTACGGCCGGATGGTTTTGGACCCTAGTGCTGGTCGGTGGATTTACCGCCATTTTGGGCGGTTGGATGGCCTGGCAGCGGCCGGACATGAAAAAAGTTATGGCCTACACCACCATTTCAGCTCTCGGGATCTTGGTCTTTTTACTGGGCCTGGGTGGCAAAATTCCAACCGAAGCGGCGATTTTGTTCTTGCTGGTGCACTCGCTTTACAAAGGGGCACTGTTCATGATTGCGGGAGCCATCGACCATGAAGCTGGAACGCGAGACTTAAATAAACTAGGTGGTTTAGCCAAACTAATGCCAATTACGTTAGTAGCCACTTTTGCGGCAACTTTCTCGATGGCTGGTATTCCACCGCTGCTAGGCTTTACCGGTAAAGAGCTGATTTACGAAGCGACGATTGAATTGGAAGAATGGGCCGAGTTAATTACGATTGCCGCATTTGTCATGAACTTTTTCAATGTGGCGGCCGCTGGCATTATTTTGTATCGGCCGTTTTTTGAAGCCCCCGCAGAAGATTTTGACACCAGCCATGTGCATGAAGGGCCATGGACCCTGTGGCTCGGGCCGATTGTGCTGGGTGTTCTTGCGACTGTGAGCTGGTTCTTTGTGGGTAGCGACTTCTTTTCGTATCAACTTTTCTCCCCGGCCGTTTCCGCCGTTTATGGTAAAACGCTTGAAATCGGCCTGTATGCACTCCCTCCATACTTCAACATCGTTCCGATTTTGAGCATTATCACGATTGTGACCGGCTTTGCGTTTGCTTACTATCACCGAACGATTTTGGGCTGGGCCACTGCAATCACAACCAGTTTTGGCAATGCAGGTCCAGAAGCTGGCTACTTTGGCTTTTTAGACTGGATGCTGTGGTTCACGGACAAATTTGCCCGCTCGTGGCAAAACGGGTTGCTGCGCCGCTACTTGCTCACCGTCTTTATTACCCTAACAACGTTGGTATTGCTGCCGTTTGTGCTGTATGGGGATTGGTCAAACATCAACTTGGTTGTAACTGGGGCGCCACGTATCAACGAAATTATTATCGCATTGGTCATTGTGTCGGCCGCATTTTGGGTCGTTCGTTTCCCCGGCCGGTTATCGGCAATTTCCGCACTTGGCATTGTGGGATACGGGATCGCACTGCTGTTCTTGTACTTTAATGCACCAGACTTAGCGATGACGCAGTTCTCGGTTGAGACACTGACCGTCATCATTTTTGTGCTACTGCTCTACAAACTGCCACGCTACAAGTCGCTCACATCTACCGCCGGCCGCTATCGAGATGCGATTGTCGCCGGTTTTGTCGGGCTTGTTATGTTCGGCCTAGTCATGTTTGTTACTTCTGTGCCGTATAGCACCCACATCGCAGATTTTTATATCGAGAATAGCTACACGCTGGCCAAAGGGCGCAACATCGTCAACGTGATTTTGGTTGACTTCCGTGGCATCGATACGATGGTTGAAATTGCAGTTTTGGCTGTGGCCGGTATCGGCATCTTGGCTTTACTCTCGAAAAGCACGGGAGATATCGATGAATCAACCTTAATGATTCAGTCGCTCATTTTCCGTACCGCAAGCCGCTATCTGATCCCGATGATCCTGTTGTTCTCTGTGTTTGTTCTAATCAGAGGACACAATGATCCGGGTGGCGGATTTATTGGGGGGCTGGTTGCTGCCTCGGCATTTGTGCTCTACATCTTTGCCTACAGTGTAGAAGAAACGCAGGCGCTGTTGCGGGTTCGGCCGGGCTCATTAATTGTTTCAGGTCTGCTGATTGCGGTCAGTAGCGCCTTGTTCTCCCCGATATTTTTAGGCGAAACATTTATGTACGGGGCTTGGAGCACGTTTGAAGTTCCGGCCATCGGTAAATTGGGAACTCCATTCTTCTTCGACATCGGCGTATTCCTTGTCGTGATCGGTTCGGTTCTGGCGATTATTTTTGCTCTGGCAGATGAAGATGAAAATCTGCACGTTGATCGGCCGAACAGAAAACCGGGAGGAACCTTATGAACGTACTTTTAGCGGCCGTGATCGGGGTGTTGTATGCCACTGGGGTGTACATGCTTATGCGGCGCAGTATTGTTAAATTAATTTTAGGCATCGGTCTATTGGGCAACGCGACCAACTTGTTGCTCTTTACGATCGGTGATGTGTCTCGGGCAGCTCCACCCATCATTCACGAAGGTGATAAAACGATAGAAGGGGCAGTCGCGAATCCGATTCCACAGGCGTTGATCTTAACCGCCATCGTGATCGGTATGGCGATGACCGCCTATGCGGTTGTATTGGTAAAACGGGCGTATCAAATCACACAGTCAGACGACGTGGATGAGATGCGCACAACGGATGTGGAAGTTTAAATGACCGTTGTTTATCCAATACTCGTTCCGCTTATTGCGGCTGTACTTTGTGGATTGGTCCGTAATAACCGGCCGCTCCAACGTTGGGTGAGCCTTGGTGCAACCGGCGTTGCGCTTGTGCTCAACGTTCAACTGTTGCTGGTTGTGCAAGCCGATGGCATCCAATCTGTTGGGATTGGCGGCTGGGCGGCACCGTATGGTATTGCGCTGGTGGCCGATATGCTCAGCGCCATCATGGTTACGATCACCGCATTCATGGGTCTCATGGTTGCCATCTACGCCTTAGATGACATTCCAGAAGATTTTGAAGCCAACGGATATCACATTCTCTACCAATTGTTGCTGGCCGGTGTCTCTGGTTCATTTATGACCGGCGACATGTTTAACCTCTTCGTCTGGTTCGAGATCATGCTCATTTCATCGTTTGTTCTGCTTTCGATGGGGGGCACGCGTGAGCAAACCGAGGGTGGGGTTAAATACGTGATCATGAACATGATCGCTTCCTCGATCTTTTTGGCCGCAACCGGGCTGATATTTGGTATCTCCGGCACCGTTAACATGGCCGACTTAGGCAGCCGCATTCATCGGCTGGCAGCCATGCACCCGGTTTTGGTGACGGCTATCGCCATGCTTTACCTGATTGCGTTTGGCATGAAAGCGGCCGTCTTTCCGCTCTTTAGTTGGCTCCCCGCAAGTTATCACACACCGCCAACCTCCGTCACCACAATTTTTGGCGCGTTGCTGACCAAAGTTGGGGTGTATGCATTGATTCGGGTGTTTACGCTGATTTTTGGGACGGTTAATGTGATGTGGTTGGCTCAGCCGGTCTTGTTGATCATCGCCTCGCTCACCATGGTTACCGGTGTCTTTGGAGCGGTGGCTCAGTACGATGTGCGTCGCCTCCTGTCATTTCACATAGTCAGTCAGATCGGGTATTTAATTTTGGGATTGGCCATCTTTACGGCCGCTTCCCTCGCTGGAACAATTTTCTATCTGGTGCATGTGATTTTGGCAAAATCAGCTCTGTTTTTGGTGGCAGGCATCGTCAACAAAAATTATGGGGAATACGATCTAAAGAAGCTGGGGGGCATCTATCACAACAACGTTGCGCTCTCGATGCTCTATTTTATCCCTGCGATGGCGTTGGCCGGGATTCCGCCACTGTCTGGGTTCTGGGCCAAGTTCGGGGTGATCCGGGCCGGTTTAGAAGCTGAGAACTATGTTGCGGTCGGCATGGCATTGTTTGTGAGTGTCTGGACGCTGTACTCGATGACAAAGATTTGGACCTATGCGTACATGCGTAAGCGGCCGGCCGAGTATGACCGGCCGAAGATCGAAATGTCTGCAGGCTCATTTTGGTTGCGCTGGGGGCCAACATTGGCCATTGGCGCCATTACGGTCATCATGGGTATTTTTGCTGGGCCACTGTATGGCATGGCAACTGAAGCAGCCAATCAGCTTATGGATCCAAACATCTACATCACAGCGGTGTTAGGAGGGTCAAACTAATGACTCTTTTAGCGATCATGATTTTTATCTGGGTCTTTCTGACCGGCGAGCTCACTTGGGGCAACGTTGGTTTTGCAGCGATCTTGTCGATCTCGCTGCTGTATTTGATACGGTCTCAGGATGAAAGTCAGCCGGTGATTACCCTCAAGCGTGACCGGAACGCGCTTAAATATATTTGGACACTGATTAGTTTTGCAGGCTTTTTCTTTAAAGAGCTTTTGTTTGCTGGCCTGTCAGTTTTCCGACTCATTCTGATCCCATCAGAAGTCCGGCCGGGTGTGGTTGCTGTGCCGCTAGATATCAAAAGCGATGCAGAGATCACCCTGTTAGCAAACTTAATTACCCTGACACCAGGCACGCTCACGCTTGATGTTTCTACAGATAAAAAAGTTATTTATGTCCACGCAATCCAAATGGATGATGCCGACTCGTTCCGCGAAGAAATAAAAAGCGGCTTTGAAAAACGAGTGAGTGAGTTGATGAACCCATGACCCCAGAAGATGCAGCTACAATTGTTGAAAATTTAAACAGTTTTGTGATTGTGCCTTTGCTGGCCTTAGCAACTGTTTTTGCTTTTTACCGGTTAACGCAGGGTCCATATTTATCAGATCGGGTGATTGCGGTTGATAAGTTGTCTGGTGTGGCGGTTGCGATGATGGCATCGTATGCGGTTGCTACAGATCAGATGGTGTTTCTAGATATTGCGCTGGTTGTCGCTTTAATCACCTTTTTAGGCACAATCGGATTTGCGTATTACATCGATAAAAGACGGTGATCGGTGGTCGGTAAGAAGTTTGAAGTAAAAAGTAGTGGGCTAAAGGCAAAAAGCTAACAAATGATCAGTTTAATCAGTATTTTATTCATCGTTATAGGAACCCTGTTTATCTTGGTGGGCGCAGTGGGCATGATCCGTATGCCGGACCTTTTCTTGCGTATGTCTGCATCAACCAAATCAACAATTCTTGGCTCGGGTTTTATTCTGATCGGCGTCATTATCTTTTTTGGGGATATCGGTGTAACCGGCCGGGCGTTGGCCATTTTCGCCTTTATTTTGGCAACCGCCCCAGTGTCAGCTCACATGATCGGCCGGGCAGCCTACTCTGACGGGGTTGAGCTATGGGAGGGGACCGTTGTGGACGATTTGAAAGGGAAATACGAAGAGTCGAAGATGGTGCTTTCAAGTGGGGAGTTTGGGGATGCTCCAGATACATGGCAAACGGGAGGAAGCTTACCATCGGCCAACGAGCCTCCGACCGAAGAAGATACCAAACCGTTCATCGACGATCACGGGGTTTAATCAACCTAAGCATCGGGAGCCTCTTCTCTACGACCCGGTACCACCTCTTTATCCAGAGCCTTATTCACCATACAAATTCCTACGTTCTTATTCAGCTTTAGCTGAGACCGCCTCAAGACCCATTTAACCAAATTAAGACCTTTGCTGTGCCCCTTTATTGGGGGTTTTTAGCTTGCTGGAAAGGTTGAAAGTGACTGGAAGCGTTTTGAAAGCGCTCGGTAAATATAGTTACGATGGAGCTGGCTTGTGTTGGAAATGTCAATTTATTGACGAAGAAAGAAATGGAGAAAAAATGAACAACTCAACGCTTTATAAACGAACTATCCAACTGTTCATGTTGGGCCTTGTGCTAATGGTGGGGGCCTTTATGCCAAGTGGGGCTGGAGCAGCTACACCGCATCAGCTTGCCTGTAACCCAACGATGGAAGTGGATAGCGAAGTAGATCTGAACGATGCGATCAACTGCTACAATACGTTACCGGCGGGAGAACTTACTATTAATATTGCGGCCGATATTACATTAACGGCCGAGCTGACGCCCTTTGACCGTGGCACAAATATCGCTTCGCTAAATATTAATGGAAACAATCATACGATTGATGGGGATGAGAAAGGGCGGATCTTAACTTTTCTAGATGCCCAGGCCATTGTGGATGGCTTGACTATGCAGAATGGTGCTTCAACCAGCGTTAACCCTGCCGGGGGGATTTTTATCGGTATAGATGGGGTAATCATCGTGCGAAACAGTTCCGTATCCAATAATAGCGCTGAGGCTGAAAGTGGGGGTATTTACAACTTTGGCATATTGATCATTGATAACAGTACTGTTTCAAACAATTCTACAAATGCAGGTGGGGGAGGATTGATGAATCGAGGAACTGCAACTGTTACAAATGGCAGTACGATTGCGAACAACACGGCTACGGCCGAAGGAGGCGGGATTTTTAATGTTGGCACTCTTAAAGTCGATAACAGTACCGTTTCAAACAATTCTGCAAATGTAGATGGCGGGGGATTGATCAATCAAGGGACTGCAACTATTACAAATAGTAGTACGATTGCGAACAACACCTCAGCTCGATACGGTGGTGGTATGGCAAATTTTGGCACCTTGACTGTGGAGGATAGTACGGTTCGTGATAACGTAGCTACCAGTAATGGTGGTGCGCTCGACAATGAAGGAACTGCCACGATTGAGCGAAGCACCCTTTCAGGCAACACCGCAACTAACTTTGGTGGTGGGGCTATCGCTAGCTATGCTGATGACGTCCTGACTCTAAGGAATAGCACCGTAACTGGGAATACGGCTGGAAATCGAGGTGCCATCTTAACTCGAGGCACCGCCACGATTCAAAACAGCACCATTGTTGGTAATACCGGTGGCGCTTCCGATGCGGGTGGGGTTCACGTAAACGGTGGAACCCTCACCATGAGCAACAGCATCGTAGCCAACAACGGTGGAGCTTCAGATTGTGAAATAGAATCAGGCACGCTCAACGCAGGTAGCAATAACCTAGACACCGACAGTAGCTGTGGCGATGCGACGACGGCAACCTCGGCCGCAATCAACCTTGGCCCTTTACAAGACAATGGTGGGTCAAGCCTTACGATGGCTTTGGGAGTAGGTAGTGTGGCTATTGATGCGGCAGCGGCCGACGCAGACATCACCACCGACCAGCGGGGGATTGCCCGGCCAGCAGGCGCTGCGCCGGATATCGGGGCATATGAAGCAGGCTGTTCAACTGGTGGGTTTCATACAATTTCAACAGAAGTTGACCTAAACGAGGCGATCCGTTGTTATAACAGTGCGACCGGAAACTCCTATGGAACCATCTTATCAGAAGATGTCACATTGACCCGCGATACCCTTCCTTTGAATAATCCAAATGGCACGACATTTTTAATTACAGCAGCCATAAATAATCAAAAAGTGATTAACGGTGGCGGTGTTGCCCGTATCTTAGACGTACGTGCAGGAAAAGTGGAAATACTCAACACCGTGCTCCAAAATGGATCGGCTGGGCCAGTTTCTTGTGCCGGTGGCACCTATAAGTGTGGCGGTGCCC
>JAHDEN010000024.1:29084-48549 GCA_020628815.1 Chloroflexota bacterium
ACTAACGGTACCCTCTCCAATAACACGGCCGATTTTGGGGGGGCGATATGGATTGAAGACGATGCCAAGCTCGAACTCGTTAGCTCAGGTAGCGGAAATACCCTCTCTCGGAACTCATCTACACAGTGGGGTGGTGCAATCGCTGCCCGTGACAACGCATCAGTCACCTTGGAAGAAACGAGCCTCTCGTCTAACTCTTCGCAACTCGGTGGAGCGATCTACACAAGAGATTCGGTTAATTTATCGTTGGCTGGGGTGGCCGTTTTTGACAACAGTGCATCTGGAGACGGAGGCGGCTTATATCCTTCTGGTGAAACAGTCACGGCAATCAGTGCAAGCCAGATTTTAAATAACACCTCTGCAAGTTACGGTGGTGGTATCGCAAATTACGGGACCTTAACTGTAACAACTAGTGATATTTCTGGTAATACAGCCGCGAATAACGGCGGTGGGCTCGACAATGAAGGGACTGCCCTCATTGAGAGCAGTACTCTTTCTGGAAACGCCGCAACCCAGTTTGGCGGTGGGGCTATTGCCAGCTATGGTGATGACGTCCTGACGCTACGAAATTCTACCGTAACGGGGAACACGGCTGGCAATCGAGGTGCAATCTTAACCCGAGGCACTGCCACGATTCAAAACAGCACCATTGTTGGTAATACCGGTGGAGACGCCGATGCGGGTGGGGTTCATGTCAATGGCGGAACGCTTAACATGAGCAACAGCATCGTAGCCAACAACGGTGGAGCTACCGATTGTGAAATAGAATCAGGTACGCTCAATGCAGGCAGCAATAACTTGGACACCGATAGCAGTTGTGGCGATGCGACAACGGCAACCTCGGCCCAAATCAACCTTGGCCCGTTGCAAAATAATGGTGGCTCAACCGACACGATGGCCTTGCTAGCAGGTAGCGTAGCGATCGATGCGGGTACGGCTGACGCAGAAATTACAACTGACCAACGGGGTATCGCCCGGCCGCAAGGCTCTGCGCCAGACATCGGAGCATTTGAATTCGAAGAGATTCCAGCGACTCCAACGCCGGTGCCACCAACTGCTACGCCAGTACCTCCAACTGCAACACCGGTACCACCAACGGCGACGCCGATGCCACCAACAGCAACTCCAGATCCTTCAACAGGCTCCGATACGCTTATCTTCTTGCCGATGGTAACGCGATAGGTTTTATAAGGTGACGTAATCATTGCGCTGTTCTAGGAGAAACAGGGGTAAGTCATTCCTGCGCAGGCAGGAATCCAGCGTCAGACTTAGCACTGGATACCCGCCTACGCGGGTATGACGATCGAGCAGAAGCTTTAACTTCTGGGGCAGAGTAATTAGGCCAGACCGGTTTTAAAAATCGGTCTGGCCTTTTTTATTCCAAAACTTCTCTCAGCTTATCTGTAGAATAGACCGACTCCCCGGCCGTGCCTTCCCCGCTTTGCTCCACTTTTTGAATCAACCCTAGCCATTTTTGATTAATGGGGGTTGCCATCCCGTGCTTTTTTCCCCGCTTCACAATCTCCCCGCAAATCGACTCGATCTCAGTCCGGCCGCCCCGACTCACATCTTGCAACATCGATGACCGATTGGGGGCAGTCAGCCGGGCCACCCGCACGGCCGAATCTTCAGCTTCTTTTAGCTTTTCTTTTGACCAAGCCTCTTCCAAAATGGCAACCTCGGCCGCTTCTCTCGCTGTGGCCCTGCACAGCCGTTCGGCCGTTGGGTCATCGGCCAGAAAGCCGTTCGGCTGGCCCAGCAGTGCCGTCAGCGGGTTAATGGCCGCATTGAGGATTAGCTTCCCCCAAATCGCCTCATCTATTGTGCCAACACCGTGCTCTTTTGGAGACAGAACAGGGATGCCGGCCGCTTTAAGCAGCTCAACTACAGGCTCTAAAAACGGCTGGTCATCAATCACCGTTGCCCCGTTACCGGCATGGTTAACGGTGGCGAGTGCGGGGATGTTGCCCCCCTGCATCGTGATGCCACAACTGATTTGCTGGTCAGGCAACGCCGACTCTAGAGTTTCTTCATTCCCCAATCCATTTTGAAGCGACAGCACCGTGCCACCCGGCTTTAAAACGGCCGAAATGCGTTCGGCGGCTTGTGCCGTTTGGTAGCTTTTGACCAGCACAATGGCAACGTCGGCCGGAGGGGTATCATGGGGCAGGTGACCAGCATGGACGGCTGAAACCTGATAATTTTTAGATCGCCCCGTTTGTTCAAAGACGGTTATTCCGTTGCGGTTAATCGCATCGATTTGAGCTTGCCAAGTGCCGACCATACTGACGTTTGAAACTTGGCTTAATTTGGCGGCAAACAGGCTTGCAAGGGCCCCTGTGCCGATAATAGCGATGTGTTTGTTTGTAATTTGGCTAAGCATAAATGTAAGGTTTGGTTCGAAATGGGTTTGTTCCTACGAATGCCCCATCAGATTGTGCTAGAATTTCGGCCGGAAAAAAAGGAGTTTTGGTAAGCAAGATCTTGAAAACTGACCTACTGATCACTAAATTACTGAACACTGAAACTGATTATGTCGTACGATTTAGCGGTTGTCATCGTTAATTACAATGTATCTGCCCTGCTAAAAAACTGTTTAGATACCGTCTATGCAAGCACGGGGGACATAACCTACAGGGTTTGCGTGGTTGATAACGCCTCACCGGATGATTCTGTCCGCATGGTGGCTGAGCAATTTCCACAGGCTACCCTCATCGCCAACCAAGACAATCGTGGCTATCCGGCCGCCAATAATCAGGGGATGGTCGCTTTAGGTGTCGGGTCAGACGATGAACCTCGCTATACCCTACTTCTTAATCCAGATACAGAACTCCCGGCCGACTGCTTGTTTGAATATGTTAAATGGATGGATGAAAACCAAGATGTGGGTATCGTTGGCCCCCGTCTAGTTTTGCCCGATGGCTCTCTCGATCTCGCCTGTCGGCGCAGTTTCCCCTCCCCCCAAGTGTCTATGCACCGCATGTTGGGGCTTAGCTCCCTGTTCCCTCAATCACACATTTTCGGCCGGTATAACATGACCTATCTGCCAGAAGATCAGCTAACTGAAGTTGATTCTGTGGTGGGTGCATTTATGCTGGTGCGCACCCAAGCGATCAAAGAAGAGGGGATGTTGGACGAAGTTTTTTGGATGTATGGGGAAGATTTAGACTGGTCAAAACGAATAAAAGATGCGGGTTGGAAAATAGTCTATAATCCGATGCGCAAAGTGAAGCATGTAAAGCGGGCATCAAGCAAGCAAAACCCCAAAGCGCAGTTTGAATTTGATCGTGCGATGATCATTTTTTACTATCGACACTATCGGAACGAGACCGGCTGGCTCATGCACCTGCTGGTCATGTTGGGGTTAGCCGTCAAAGGTGGCCCCAAGCTATGGCCCGAACTCGACGGCCGACAATACATGCTCTAGCCCGATCACACTGCGGCTCCTGTATCCATGAAGAATCAAGTTATTCGCAACTGGCTCACCTTCTTACTCGTCATCGCTGATGCGGTGATGATTTCGGCCGGTTTTTCTGCAGCCTACTGGATTCGAGCTACCGTCCCATTCCCGAACAAACTTTCAGAATCTGCCCAATTTGGCACCATCAATAACCTGCTGATCATCTCGGTTATTCTGATTCTGTTTACCCTGTTTTTAAACCGGCAATACTACATTCCACGCGCCGTATCGCGGGTCGATCAATTTTATGCGGTGGTGTTCTCTGTCTCGCTGGGGGTGCTATTGGGATTGGCGTTTACGGTGCTGATCTTCTCGACAGATTTTGAAATTCCACGCGCCATGATCATTTATGCGTGGGTGCTTTCGATCTTGTTTATTACCATCGGCCGGACATTGGTATCGGCGTTGCGCATGCAGCTGCGTAAACGGGGTGTCGGCCGTGACCGGGTTATCATCGTTGGGGCGGGAGAAATGGCACGCGTCGTGGTGCAACGAATCCTCTGGTCACCCCAGCTGGGTTACGAGGTCTTGGGGGTCGTGGCGGCCGGTGAAGAAGAAGATGACATTGTTGATTCTGACGGGATGCTGGCCGGAGTCAAAATTATCGGCCAAGTCTTTGAACTGCCTGAAATTCTCGATTCAGAAGATGTTGACGAAGTGATCATCGCCATCCCCGAAAGAGGGCACCGTGAGGCGGTTAAGATTATCGCCATGTGCGAGCGTGGCGAAGTTTCGATCAAAGTGTTCCCAGACATTTTCCAGATGGTGGCGACCCAGCCAACCATTGACGATTTGGGCGGATTGCCCCTTTTGTCGGTGCGAGATTATGCGATGCGCGGCTACTTGCTGCTGATCAAACGCATTGTCGATTTTGTCCTGTCGTTTTTGATTCTGATCTTCTTTTCTCCACTGATTTTGTTGGTTGCGCTGGCGATTAGGGTTGAATCCCCGGGATCCGTTTTCTTTGTGCAGGAGCGCATGGGGTTAGACGGCAAGCCGTTCAAAATTCTAAAGTTCCGATCCATGCGCAACGACTCTGAAAAAGCGGGGCCGGGCTGGACGGTTAGCGACGATCCACGCCAAACACGGCTGGGCAAGTGGCTGCGCAGGTTAGACATTGACGAATGGCCACAGCTGATTAATGTGCTGCTGGGAGAAATGAGCCTGGTGGGGCCACGGCCGGAGCAACCTTACTATGTCGAGCAGTTTCGCAACAGCGTGCCACGCTATATGGACCGCCACCGTGCCAAAGCGGGGATGACCGGCTGGGCACAAGTGAACGGGTTGCGCGGGGACACGTCGATTGGGGAGCGGACAAAATTTGATCTGTGGTACATCGAAAATTGGTCCCTGTTACTTGATCTGAAAATTGTGGTTCGGACCATTTGGCAAAATCTGTTTGGTAAAGATCCAACTCTTTTTGAATGATAAGAATTCGGCCGACAATCTGTTTATTCGTCTTGCCCATTTTTATGTTGATGGGTTGTAACATTTACGCTCCCCCTCTGCCACTGCCACCTACTGAAACACCTGAATCACGAACACCGCTACGTTATGAATCTGTCGCCTATGGGGTGTTTTTGCTGACAGATCTTGAATTTTTACCCAACGGAGATTTGCTCGCGGCCGAACAAGACGGTCAGCTGTTGCTGATTGGCGAGCATGATCAGCATCAGCTCATTCACCAATTTGATGTGTCACGAAGTGGTTTTGAAGATGGCCTGCTGGGGCTGGCACTTGACCCTGAGTTTGCCCAAAACCGAACGATCTTCACCCATCACATCGCACCAGATGGAGATGGCAAGCCGCGCATGGGGCAGATTATGCGGCATGAGCTGGTAGACAATCGGCTGCAAAATAGCGAGCTAATTCTTGAACTGCCTGCCTATGCGGAGCAGCAATGGCATTTTGGGGGCGGGCTCACCTTTGGGCCAGATGGGTATCTGTATATGATTTTGGGTGATACAAACCGGCCCGATCTAGCCCGTGATCCTCAGACCCCGATTAGTGCCGTGCTGCGCTTTACAAAAGATGGGGAGATTCCGGCCGACAATCCGTTCGACGCGTCACTGGTGTACGCCTACGGGGTTCGGAACGGCTTTGGACTGGCATGGCACCCTGAAACCCAGCTGCTGTATGCAGGGGACAATGGGGACACGTGTGACGACGAGCTAAACCTGATCGAAAAAGGGGCTGATTATGGCTGGGGATTACACGTTTTTGACCAGTGTCCGTATCCTGATGATGCAACCAAACCGCTGAAACAATGGACCCCCACGATTTCACCAACCGATCTTTTGTTTTACACGGCCGACCTTATTCCAGAATTCCAGGATAAACTACTGATGTGTTCGATCAACAATAACTATATTCATCTGATCGACTTGTCTTTCGATGGGGGGCAGGTCGTTTCGGACGAGGTGCTTGAAATCGACGGCCGGAACTTTTTCTGCCAAGCCGCCTTGGCGCAGGGGCCAGATGGCTGGCTGTACAGCTCCACAAAAGGGGAGATTTTTAGAATCGGGCGAACACATTAGGAAGAGAGTAGAGACAGAGTATGGTCTTCTCCTGTCTCTTCTCTCTCTTCTCTTGTCTTGTAAATATGAACCTTGAAGTAGAAGCGAAATTTCAGATCGACGATTTAGCCGCTGTTAAAAAACGGCTATTGGCCTTGGGGGGCACCATCACCAAAGGGCGGGTGTATGAAAAAAACACCGTTTATGATGATGCGGCCCAATCCTTAAAAAACGGGCAAAAGTTGATACGCTTGCGCCAAGATGAAAAGATAAAGTTGACGTTTAAGGGGCCAGCTCCGGCCGATGTGCAGCAGCAGTCAGAAGCAAAAGTGCGGGAAGAAATTGAGCTTGAGGTCGCAGATTTTGACAAGATGGAGCAGATCATCGGCCGGCTGGGGTATGAACCTGCGATTGTGTATGAAAAGTATCGGGAAACGATTGAAGTGGGAAACGTTGAGGCGGTTTTAGACGAACTGCCCTATGGAAACTTTGTGGAGCTTGAGGGGGCAGAGGCTGACATTAAAGCGTTGGCCGAACAATGTGGTATCGACTGGGGCCAGCGCATAAATGACAACTATTTAGGCCTTTTGCAGAAAGTTAAGCAAGCTTACCAGCTAGATTTTAGAGATCTGACTTTTGCTAATTTTGAGGGAGTTTCGATAAATTGGGATGAGCCGTTAACCTGATTGATCAGGTTTTATCTTGGAAAATCGATTTACTCTCTGGCGACCGCATTCACATGAATGTTGTGCAATATAGATCGAATAAATTAGCAATCAATCATATAATTTGTTTCCCCTACTTCAATGCCCTGTATAAGGGCCTTTTTGTTGTAGATTGAAATGTGGTTTTGAGAAATTAAGAAGAAGAATTGATCTCGGCCGCATGATTTTCTTTTGAGGAGAACATGAAGAAACAAACTTATTTATCAATTTTGATGGCACTCTTGCTGCTCGTTTTAGCAGCTTGTGGTGGTGCCGATGTGGTTGAAGATGCGGCCGATGCCGTGGCTGATACCGCCGGAGAAGCAGCTGAGGCCGTAGAAGAAGCGGTTGAAGAGGCTATGGAAGAAGGCGAAGAGATGGCTGAAGAAGCCATGGACGCAATGGACGGCCTTGGTGGCAAAGACGTTGTGATCGCTATCGAGAACGCATACCCACCATTCAGCATGATCGATGCCAATGGGGATGCGATTGGATATGACTACGACATCTTCCGCGAAATTTGCGGCCGTTTGAACTGTAATCCGGTATTCCAAGAAACAAGCTGGGACGCAATCGTAGCCATCATGGGTGGCGACAGCGACTTTGCTGGGTTTGACATTGGCGCAGATGGGATCACCATCACCGCAGAGCGGGCTGAACATGTTGATTTTACCCGTCCATACATCGCATTGAGCCAACAATTGTTGGTGCGTGCGGGTGAAGATCGTTTTGCAAATGCTGACGAACTAGGGGCAAATGCAGACCTGTTGGTTGGATCGCAACCCGGCACCACCAACTACGACCTGTCTGTAGACATCGTAGGTGAAGATCGTATCGTGGCTTATGACCAATTTGCGTTGGCTGTAGCGGCGTTGATCCAAGGTGACGTGGATGCGGTAACCATCGACAATGTGGCTGGTATCGGTTACGTCGGTCAAAATCCAGATTCTGTGATGTTGATCGAAGAGCCGCTAACGGCCGAAGAGCTAGGCTTTATCTTGCCAAAAGGGAGCGACATGACCGCAATGGTTAACGATGCTCTCGACGCAATGGAAGCTGACGGCACATTGGACGCTCTGTTTGCTAAATGGTTCTTGACCGAAGAAGAAGCTGCTGATGAAGCGATGGACGATGAGATGATGGCTGCAATCCCAGACTTGGGTGGCGCAGAGTTGGTTATCGCCATTGAAAACGCATACCCACCATTCAGCCTAATCAATTCAGATGGCGACGCAGTTGGATACGACTACGACATCTTTAACGAGATGTGTGTGCGCATGAACTGTACCCCCGTTTTCCAAGAAACAAGCTGGGACGCAATCGTAGCCATCATGGGTGGTGACAGCGACTTTGCTGGGTTTGACATCGGCGCAGATGGGATCACCATCACCGCAGAACGTGCAGAGAACGTTGACTTTACCCGGCCGTACATCGCCCTAAGCCAACAGCTTTTGGTTCGTGCTGACGAAGATCGCTTTGACAACGCTGATGGCCTTGCGGCCGACGCTGGCCTTTTGGTTGGATCACAACCAGGCACCACCAACTACGATCTGTCTGTAGACATCGTAGGTGAAGATCGTATCGTGGCTTATGACCAATTTGCATTGGCTGTAGCGGCGTTGATCCAAGGTGACGTGGATGCGGTAACCATCGACAACGTGGCTGGTATCGGCTATGTGGGTCAAAACCCTGATGCGATCAAATTGCTCGCAGAGCCATTGACGGCCGAAGAGTTGGGCTTCATCTTGCCAAAAGACAGTGAGCTAACCGCTGGCGTTAACGCAACCCTAGACGAAATGGAAGCTGACGGGACCTTAGACGCACTGTTCCAAGAATGGTTCATTACTGACGATGCTGAAGCTGGTGCTGCAATCCCAGACTTGGGTGGCGCAGAGTTGGTTATCGCAATCGAAAACGCATACCCACCATTCAGCCTAATCAATTCAGACGGCGACGCAGTTGGATACGACTACGACATCTTTAACGAGATGTGTGTGCGCATGAACTGTACCCCCGTTTTCCAAGAAACAAGCTGGGACGCAATCGTGGCCATCATGGGTGGCGACAGCGACTTTGCTGGATTTGACATCGGCGCAGATGGGATCACCATCACCGCAGAACGTGCTGAGAATGTTGACTTTACCCGGCCGTATATCGCCCTAAGCCAACAGCTTTTGGTACGCGCTGACGAAGATCGTTTCAACAACGCAGACGAGCTTGGTGCAGATGCTGACCTATTGGTTGGATCACAACCAGGCACCACCAACTACGACCTGTCTGTAGACATCGTAGGGGAAGATCGTATCGTGGCTTATGACCAATTCGCATTGGCCGTAGCGGCGTTGATCCAAGGTGACGTTGATGCGGTAACCATCGACAACGTGGCTGGTATCGGCTATGTGGGTCAAAATCCTGATGCAATTCGTTTGCTCGAGGAGCCATTGACGGCCGAAGAATTAGGCTTTATTTTGCCAAAAGACAGCGAACTCACCTCTGGTGTGAACGCCGCTCTGGACGCAATGGAAGCTGACGGCACGTTGGACGCATTGTTCCAACTTTGGTTCGTTACTGACGAAGAGTAGTCCTTTTTGAACTTTGATAGAGCAGACCGGTTTTTAAAACCGGTCTGCTCTACTTTTATTCCCTATGTCTAAATCTGAAGAACCAATTAGCAGTGGCGAATCTCGCTTAGCCCCCGGCACAGACCGCTTGGCTGAGCTTCCGTGGTGGCTGTTTGCCGCTATCGGATTGGGCCTCTACATCATTTATTTCATCACCTCAAACGAAGATGCTCAAGGCGCTTTTTGGTTTTTGGTTGGCACAAAGCCTGCAGACATTCAAGAGTTCGGTCTTGCTGGGATCGCTTTCCAAGGGATTGCGATTACAATTTTTGTCTGTTTGGTCGCTTACTTTTTAGCGATCATGATCGGCATTACGGTCGGCCTCGGCCGGGTGTCTGACAATAAAATTATTTATAACCTCGCCACATTCTATGTAGAAATTGTGCGGGGTATTCCGATGCTGGTTTTGCTGGCATACATCGCGTTTGCCCTACTCCCTTTAACCGTTGACTTTATCAATCGGATCGGGGAGTGGACGATGGCCAGCTACGGGTTTGGAGAAGCGTTAACCGCTTTTACGACTCGTGACGTGCCAAACGTATGGCGTGGTATCATCGGCTTAGCTATCGGGTATGGCGCATTTTCGGCCGAAATTGTGCGCGCCGGTATCGAATCGATTGAAAGAGGGCAGTGGGAAGCTTCATCTGCCCTTGGTATGAGCCAGTGGCTCACGATGCGCCACGTGGTGTTGCCCCAAGCGTTGCGCCGCATGTTGCCCGCATATGGCAACGACTTTGTGGCGATGATCAAAGACTCGGCATTGGTTTCTGTTTTGGGCGTGCGAGATATGACCCAAGCCGCCCGTTTGCATTCAGCCAGTTCGTTTCAATTTTTCATGACCTATAGTATTCTCACCTTTTTGTATCTGCTGCTCACCATTTCGCTGACCCGTTTGGTCCGTTATGTTGAACGTCGTGGTGGAACGGGTGACACAGTTAGTAAACACGTTTAGGCCCTCTCGAGACCTTTTCTCACCTAAGCCTTTTCCTTGTGATCAATTGACCAAAGAGACTCAGCACATTCATGATTCCCCCTCGATGCCTGTCGTAGGGGATGCTTCCTTTAAAATTCCGTGGGGGAAGACGTTGCTGGGTCTGTTGGTGTCGGCCGCGGCCGTCATCTATTTTTCGGGGCAGATTGATTTTGGTCAATTAGGGGATGCGTTGGGAGCGGCCGAAATCGGGCCGATTGTGTGGGCCGTGGTGGTCATTGTGGTAACGGGTCTAGCCAAAGCGTGGCGCTGGCAGTGGCTCTACTATCCTGAAAAACCGACCATCAAACCGACCTACTATGCCATTATGACCGGCCAACTGCTTAACTTGGTTAGCCCTATTCCTCGGTTGGGTGATGTGGCTCGCCTGTACCAAATGCAGACCAGTAGCAACGTTCCGGCCGGAACAACGTTGGGAACCATTGTTAGCGAAAAATCTTTTGATCTGCTGCTAACCGTCCTGCTGGCAATCGCCATCGTCCCATTTTTCACCATTCCAGATATCGTGAGCGAACAGGTCTTTAGCCTGGCAGTTGTAGCGGTTGTGTTGCTGGCGATTCTGTATCTGCTTGTTTTTCAAGCTGAGCGCATTTTGGGGCTGACACAAACCATCACCCGGCCGTTGCCGACAAAGCTGGCCAGCTTTGTTAATAAGCTGGCGAAGCGCAGTTTGCAGGGATTGGCGGTGCTCAAACACGGCCGAGTTACCGTTTTTTTGATTGTGCTCTCGGCCGGTATCGGGATGCTTTCGAACTTGACCCCCTACCTAATTTTTAGAGCATTCAACATGCCCTATGGCATCGCTGAAGCGTTGCTCATGAACGCCGTGGTCACGCTGAGCATTTCGGTGCCGTCAGCCCCCGGCCGGATCGGCACCTTCGAATCGTTTGTATTTGCGGTCCTGTTTTTGCTCGGCTTTGGCGACGAGGCGGTAAGCCTAGCTTACGCGCTCGTGTATCACGCGGTCGTTGTAGTTCCCACGCTGATTATCGGCGGAGTGACATTGGCTTTGTCTGACTGGCGCTTGCGCGACCTGTTCGGCCGAGGTGACTCTGATGTATGATCTCAACGCATCAAATGGATTAGAGCGATTGGAAGCGATTAAAGCGGGGGAGCTTGAAACGCCGCCCATGTGGCTGTTGATGGGGCTGCAGCTCGATGAAATCAAAAAGGGAGAGGTGTCGTTTCTGTGCACACCCCGAAAAGAGCATTACAACCCGTGGGGTAACACGCACGGCGGTTTTGCGGCAACATTGCTTGACTCAGCCGTCGGCTGTTCGATTCAGTCGATGTTACCGGCCGGGGTGAACTACACAACGCTTGAACTCAAAGTCAACTACATTCGGCCGATGACGATTGAAACTGGGGAGGTCAAGGTGATCGGCAAAACGATCCATGTCGGCCGGCGCACGGCTGTGTCTGAGGGGCAGATTGTTGATTCGAGAGGGAGAACGCTGAACCATGCTACAACGACTTGCATGGTTTTCCGGCCGGAATAAGCCCAGCAAAAGGTCGCTCCTATTCAGGCATTTTGATATACCCTTTTTGTATGGCGGCCAGCACGGCCGATGTGCGATCTTGTACCTCCAGCTTGCCAAAAATATGGACAAGGTGGGTTTTGACCGTCGCTTCACTAATGCGCAATTGATAGGCAATTGTCCGATTGGGATGACCTTGGGCCACCAGATCAAGCACCTCACACTCTCGTTCGCTAAGAAGCTCTGCGACCTCTACCGGCTTTTGGCGCACCTTTTGCATTAGCTTTGATGCGACACGGGGGGAGAGGGTTGATTCTCCTTTTGAGACCCCACGAATGGCTGAAACGAGCGTGTTACGCGGTGTGTCTTTCAGTAGAAAACCGGTGGCCCCGGCCGCAATCGCCTGTTCAATTTCACTGTCATCTTCGTATGTGGTTAAAACCAGGACGTGAACCTGTTTGTGTTTTCGCTTAATCTGTTTGATCGCAGTCAACCCATCCCCGCCCGACATGCGTAAATCCATCAAAACGACGTCTGGGTTGAATTGATCAACTTTCTCTACCCCTGTTACCCCATCGGCCGCTTCTGCAACCACATGTAGATCTTCGTATTGATCTAAAATCCCTTTTAGCCCTTCACGCACTACAAAATGGTCGTCAACGATGATAATTTTGATCATGAGATTGGTATTTGGGCCACAACGGTGGTTCCCAACTGGGGCAGGCTTTCTATCGTTAAGGTGCCGCCTAAATTTTCAACTCGTTCAGTCATGGTGGGGATACCGATCCCGCCAGATAGAATGTTTTTTTCGGCCGGTATTGTTTCTTCCAAACCAACACCATCATCCTGCACATCCAGAATCAAACAATCTGATAAAAACGAGAGGGTAACGCTTACATCGTTGGCGTCAGCGTATTTGCGAATATTGGTCAGCGATTCTTGGGTGACGCGTAATAGGGTGTGGCTCACTTCTTCGCAGGTGTTGACCGTTTGCCCGGTCACTTTAAAATCGGCCGCAATGCCCGATTGGTTCGACCATGCTTCAACTTCTTGGCGCAAAACCTGCTGGATAGATGGGTGTCCATTGGGCTCTGTACGCAAATCTTGAAGGACATGGCGAACTTGCTCCAAATTTCTTCTAGCCGTTTCGCGCGCCTTCAAAATATGGTCAAGTGGGTTCTTTTGAGTGAGCTTTGTTGCCCCTTCGGCCGCTTCCATCTCCATGATGATGCTGGTGAACCCTTGTGCCAAGGTGTCGTGGATCTCATGGGAGAGCCGTTGCCGCTCAGCCAGAATGCCCCGTTCATGTTCAGCCTGCGCCAACAGCGCCTGGGTTGTTTGCAACTCTTCAATCAGTTCACGCCGATCGTTGCTCTGCTCAATCACCCGATGGATCCACACGGCAAAGATCGATGTAACAAGGGCAAAGGATGTGAAAAAGGTGACGTGCGATAGAGTGCCCCAAAACGAAAATGGGCCATAGCCGACCACATTGGAGGTCCCAATCCCTCCAAAAATAAACATTTCAAAAATGTAGGCAATCGACGGCCGTAGGGGCAAATAGGTGTAGATGATGGCCAATAGTCCACTTAATGTCCAAACGATGAGTGGCGCTATAAAAATCTGTATGAACCAGATTATGAGGATACATTGAAAAACGATAAGGGCCGGTTTGGGGTCAATTTCAATGTTTAAGGAGTAGGACTTTTTCCCGTTTTGCCATAAAAACCAGCCGAACAGGGCAAATGCCACGGCCGTACTGCCAATCAGAAACGGTGCTCGAAAGGGGATGTTGGTTGTTGATGGGTAGAGTAGCTCATAAATAAGCCAGTATCCCCAGAGGCCGTAAAAAAGCACCGCCCACAACCATGACATTCTTTGCCAAGCGTTGTTCATATTCGAAAATGAAAACATCTCGCTCATCAGTTTTTAAATGGTTGGCCGGATTGGTTGCCTAACAACCAATCCGACTGAATAAATCCCAAATGGGGTGCTATTGACCCAGGTGCTCATCGAGAAAATTAACCCTCGATTGCCAGTTTTGGCCCGTGGCTTTGCCGTTGGCTTCACGGCTACCACCAACAACAATTGTGCCGCCGATGAAAACGGGGGGTTCGTACGTTGAGCGTACCGCGTGACCGGTTCCTTCTAGAATAACGTTTTCAACCGGGTAGCTAAATCCGTTGGTTTCTAGGCGGTCCACAATTTGAAGGGCAAATTCATCGGAGGGCCATAACATATCATCTGTCCCAGAAATGAGCAAAATGGGGGCTTCAATCTCCTCAACGGGGATGACACTGCCTTCAACCGGATTGTTTAGCCCAGCCTCAAAGGTACCTGTCAGCTTGCTCGGCTGTCCGAACAGAGACCTCAAGGTTTCCATCGAAAAGCTGTTGTCGTTAGACGGAAGCTGTTCTCCGTTGCGGGTCCAAGCAGATGGGACACGTCCTTCGTTTTGCCCCCGGCCAGCGAAATCTAACCCTGACCAGACCATTGAGCTGGGGACCACGGCGATGACAGCCGCTAGTTCAGGATGGGCCACAGCGGTGAGCAGGGCGGCTTCGGAGCCGCGAGATGTGCCTGAGATCGCAATGCGATCCGCATCAACGGCCGGGTGGGCCGCAAGCCACGCTAATGCATCATCAAACGTCTCCAACGGAATCTCGCTCAGAATGTCCGGCTTATTACCTTCGGCCGCAAAATAGCCGATCGCGAGGGCCGCATAGCCGTGCGAGGCCCACAGCCCGGCCGCATTTTCTGGGATGCCACCTTCTGAGCCACCTAGAATCAGGATGGTTGGAAGTGGTTCCGCCTGCTCAGGGTAGTAAAACACCCCGGTAACACCGTCCTCAAACACATCTTCGCGCACCAAATCGGGTGAGCGTTTGAGTCGGGTGACAACCTGCTCTTGCAACGTTTCCCCGTCTGCTTCAAGCGAGATGGTGACACTGTACCCAGCATCATCACCCACGAATAAATTGTCTTCCAACGGTTCACTCGGCCGCATCGACCAAAACAATCCCATGGGATCAACACCGTCATATGCGCCAGACACGGGTGCCTGAGAACTGATGTCGATGTTGCCAGAGCTATCTGCTTCAAAAACGGCGGCCGATTCCCAGCCGTTGCCATTTTTGTCTGTTGTTTTTGCTCGAATGCCAACCGGCTGGCCAGCATCAAAGCCTGTCGCGCTTATGGTGATGGGATCAGACGCCAAGGCGGTAGCCGGTTCGGCCGAGAGTGTATAACTGCCGGAATAATCCCCGTTCCAACCCGCTTGGGTCAATGGGTCTTCCCAAGACCAATCCCAATCAGACGTGGCACCAAAGATGGCTACAGCAACGAGTCCACCCAGCGCGACAAGCAAAATGACGATGAATACAAGGCACCCCCGAAATATTTTCCTCAACATGTTTTCCTCTCAATTTTCAGCTACTTCCAGATGCTCTCTAAAACAAACAACCCTCCGAAGATGATGTAGATGGGTGCGGCAACGGCCCAGCTTAAGCCAAGAGAAAATACCGCATAGAGCACAATGAGGCTAGCCATGCCGACAAGTACGGCCATAGAAACTCGGCCGGAATCCTGGTAGCTTCTAAAGGCGACAATGGCCAAAAATCCAAATGGAATAGCCAAAGTGATGAACCACCAATCAAAAAGTTGAACGTTAAAAGCGTTTGAAACAACACCGCCAAGACCCATCAGAATAATGGCTCCTGCGATGACAACGGTCATTGCTCGGTTTTCCCAAAGTTTCCCTTTTTCCTCTTTGATAAATTTGTCGGTCATGATTTTTCTCCTTTTGTTTGTAGCCAACGTTGTTTTTCTAAAAAGAAAATATTCGTCAGCCTGATTCAATATAACTAAGGAGAGTGTAGGCAATTTGGGGAAAGGTTTCCTGATAGAAACGTTTGAGAGGCCATCAACCGATCGGTTGATGGCCCGATTAGAAATTGTGGTACGAGGTTAGGCTCACGGGGGAATTGGTCAAATTAATTGGCTAAGCTTTGCTCCAGAAACTTGAAGGCTTCTTCTCCATATTCGTCTAACATGCAAAACAGATTGTGCGGACACTCAGAGTCATGATAGACAAAGTCCCGGCCGGTGCTCTCTAAAAACGGTTTGTATCGGCTGGCAAAATCTCGGGTAGCCCCCATCGTTCCCACCACCATGAAAAGGTCGATATCAGCGTCAATAGACTCCTCTGCCCAGCGCCACGGTGACCATGCATCAAAGTGGGCTTCATCGTTGCTAAACATCGTTCTAGCAATGCCGGCTCGATTTGTTGTGAGCGTGTTCCAGTTGTGCAAAGCCCCATCCCAGATAATGATGGCGCTAAACATGTCAGCATATTTAAAACCATTCATGGCTGAGCCAAAGCCTCCCATCGAGAAGCCCTGAATCGCCCGGCCGTCTTTGCTCGCAATGGTCCGGTAGGTGCGATCCACATAAGGGATGATGTCTTTCACAATGCCGGATGAGGCTAAAATTTTGCCATCTTTGCTGTCAGCCCACATGCTAAATTTGGTAGGATCAATCGGACAAACAACGATCATTGGCTCGATGATTCCGGCCGTAACCATCTCATCTAGTTTGCCACCCACGCCGTTGCAGTCGTATCGGATCCAAGATTCTTGCATACCGGCCCCATGCAGGTGGTACAAAACACGATACTGTTGAGTGCCTGTCTCATATCCATCTGGCAAATAAACAAAAAAGCCTTGTTCACCGGCCGTTTCACCCGTGATTGTGACTTTGTGCACCTCGCCGGTGATAGGGATGCTCGGCTTTGCGATGTAAGGCCAGATGAGCCTGATGGGTAGCTGTTCCCAAAAGATCCAAATACCTAAAGCTGCTATTACTATGAATGCACCAATCCCGATCAAAGTTTTTATAACAATGCTCAAAGCGTTTCTCCAGTTAGGCTCCGTGTCTATTAGTCCGATTCATCGGACTTCTTGTCTTAACTGAGGAGTTAACTCCTCAGACTTTGCAGATCAATTTGAAAAGATGGCGGCAAAAATAAGCCCTGGTTCACTTGACCGAGAGTTTGTAATCTTAAACCGATGGGCAAATTCCTCCCAGAATAGCCACGTGGCCAAAACTGAGATCAAGATGATACCTACAAGACCAAAGAATATTTTACTAAAGATTGCGTTCATATGATTTCTCCATGGCCGCCATCACAAACGGCCGACTAAGGACTTCAATAGGGTCAGTTTAGAGTCTCCACTAACTGGAGAGTCAAGGGCCAACCTAGCGGTTGGCTGGGGCGCAATCTTCGATTGCGCGGGTAAGCGTAGCGACAAGGGCCAACCTAGCGGTTGGCTGGGGCGCAATAAAGAATTGAAACAAAAAAGACGATTGGTGAATTTGAAACTCACTAATCGTCTTTGGCATTCAAAAAAGGTTTAGATCAAGCTTCGGCCGCTTTTTCCCCTCTCTCGATCAAAAGGTAGGCCGCCACATTGATAATGAGTAACACGCCTGCAAACACAATCCCCCGCATATTTGATGAATCAAATCCGTCTAGAACCATGCTGAGGACCCGGCCGAGGATGACCGAGGCAAAGAAAAATATCCCGACGTGGATAAATTGAGTGCGATTCGCAAATACACCAAAAGCGTAAATGATCGCTAGAAAGATTAGCGGTCCGCCGATGTTGGCTCTGATATTTGCTCTGCCCCAGTTGCCTTCTCCCAAAATGGCAGATGATTCACTAAGTGCATCCAGATTAAAGATATAGCCAAATGCGTTAAAGAGGACAAATAAGGCGAGTAGGATCGCCAATGCCTTTCCAATTGTTTTCATGTTCATGTTTTTCTCCTTTTACTTTTTCAATCCTGGGTGGACTGTGTTTAATTGATTGAAAAAATTGTAAAGTCTCCCGTGAGGGGAGAGTCAAGGGCCCAACGGAGTTGGGCTGGGGACCAATCTTCGATTGGTCGGGGAAGCGTAGCGACAAGGGCTGAACGAAGTTCAGCTGGGGCGCAATTGGAGATTGCGCGGTCGGTGTGGCGACGATTGCGTGGTAAACGGAGTGACGTAAGCATAGGGCTAACCTAGCGGTTAGCTGGGGACCTAATCGAAGATTGGTCGTGTAAACGCAGTGACGTAAGCGAACCGGCGGCTGGTGGCTAATTTGGGATTGAGGAGGAAGTGTAGGCTCCCTTTGAACAGTTAGATGCTGAGCATCTTAGGATCCTGCGGGTGAGACAGGTACCTGAATCTCGGTGACGGCATCCTTAAAATTGTCTGGTTGGGGGGGATTGATGAAGACCTCACGAGGTGGGCCGGTTAAATTGAACCCGTTTGTCTCGGCCCACCGGCCGAGGGTGTCATAACACCCAACCGTTTTGTGGGTGCCACCGACTCGAACGATGCACGCGGCCGTTTCGATTCTAGGCAAAAGCCCCATTGCCAATTCGGGGCCGCTGGTTAATTGGAGCTTCTCTTTGACCTCATCATGTAGTATTACACCCATCTCGATATCAGCATTTTCAGTTTCAAATCCATTAGCATGCTGAATAACGGTTAGATGGCCCAGCTTCTTTTTAGAAATGTTTTTGGGCAATGCTCGGTTCATTTCAAAGAGATAATTTCGCACCTGCATAAGGTGTCCTAGTGTTTGTCGAAAACCATAAAAAGGGACGGCCGGGATTTCTTTGAGAATAATCGCCTCTTCATCAAAATCATTTCCCTGATCTACTTGATTGAGTCGAGCATCAATTTTTTGGAGTTGCATCATTTTTTCATGTAACTCCTGCTCAACCTGAGATTTCTTCAATGCCAACATGCCGCGCAACTCGTCTAGGGCAACTTCATCAACAATGAATCTTCTGATTTGCTCTAAAGAGAGCCCTAAATCTTTCATAGCGATAATCCGATGCAGGTCGGGCAACTGCTTGGCAACGTAATAACGATAGCTCGTAAACTTGTCGATGTGCTCTGGCTGAAACAGCCCGATCTCATCGTAGTAACGGAGCTGTTTGATTGTTACTTGTGCGATTTTGCTAAATTCACCAATTCGAAACATAAGATTGTCTTTGATGATTTAATGAGTGATTTGAGCTCACCCATAAATCATCTTGGTAACCGATTTTATCTAATCTAACTACGAAGCCTCAGGTTGTAAAGCTGGGTATTCTTGGTTGTGTTTATGAATAGAGCGGTAAGTTAGGTACAACGCCGTTGCGTGAAGAACAACTGATACGCCAACAACAATGAACAAACGGGTTGGGGTGTCAGCAATGCGGAATCCGTCGATAAAGTCTAGTGATTCACGTAATAATGCACTGCCTAATGCTACCGCGTATCCGCGAGCGTCTTTGATGAAAAAGATAACGATCCATGAGGACAGCGCCATTGCAAGCTCGCGAGCGCCCCAAGATAACATTGTGTGCGTTGGTGCGCCAATACCGGACGGCCCGGGGAAGGTTTCAGGGGACACCCATGCCCAGACTCCTAAAATCGTGGCAATTAATCCGGTTAGAAAGGTGATGATAATCACGAAGGTTGGTACTTGAATTCTCATTTTTATTCTCCTAAGGTTTTAGTTTTTTTCAGTGCTTATTTCACTGATAATTAGGATTTTAGAGTCTCCTGCTAGGGGAGAGTCAATGGCCAACCTAGCGGTTGGCTGGTGCTGAACGAAGTTCAGCTGGGGCGCAATCTGTAAGCAAAGCGACGATTGC
>JAHDEN010000025.1 GCA_020628815.1 Chloroflexota bacterium
TGGGCACCCACGAGGGATGCCCAGGTGCAGCATGGTGTCAATTTGGCATAGATGATTTCTCTAAGAAACTGCTTGAGTTGATACATATGGGGCGCGGATGGACGAAAGGCGTTGTCGCAATGACAATCAAACCCCATCGCCCAACCCGCCCCGCGACGAGAATAAATGATCAGTAAACATAGACTCGTTTTAATTTATGGACCTGGCTCTGGCTTTGGAAAAAGCACGCTTGGGCAAGCCTTAACCGAAGCCCTTTTAAAAGAAATAGATGACGTTGTGTTTTATGAAGAGCATGATGTGTCCAAGATGCCGGTGTTTCAAGATTATGTAGCAAAAGTTGAATCGGGCGCGGGGGATGACACCGATTCTTTGTTAGCGTGTTGCACCGCGTTTTTATCCGGCTTAACGAATAATCAATCACAGATTGTGGTGATGGATTCGACACTACCTTGTTGGGATTGGTTATTTTCGGCCGGATGTTCTGAGCAAGTGGTTGGGGCATTTACTCGCAAACTTTGTTCTCAACTGGCAGTGTTGAATCCGTTTTTGGTTATTGTTGAAGGAGATTTGGAGACGGCACTGGCTCGGGCGATTGGTGATCGTAGCGAAGAATGGGGTTTGAATTTAGCTGAAGCCCGAATGGGTAATCGAAATCTTGACTTGTTGCTGGAATATTTTTGTATGTTGCGAAAAGGGATGGAGGCTGTCTTGCCTGTTTGGGAGTATAAAATGATGCGAGTTGATACAGTTGATCAAGCTATCGAAAAGTCGGTGAAGAATATTTTGGATGTATTATGAATGTTGATTTAATCTTAAAAAACGTGGGGCAATTAGTCCCTTGTACAGGCTCAGAAAAACCCTTGCGTGGCAAAGAAATGTCGGCCGTTGATTTAATTGAAAACGGCGCAATTGCTGTCGCTGATGGCAAAATCGTAGCGCTTGGAAACTCGGCCGAGATCAGCGCAAAATATGCGGCCGAACAAACGGTCGATTGTGAAGGCAATGCGGTTGTGCCCGGCTTTGTCGATTCTCACACTCACACCGTTTTTGGCGGGGATCGGGTGCATGAATTTGAAATGCGCATTAGTGGAGCGGACTATATGGAGATCATGGCGGCCGGTGGCGGCATTGTGAGCACCATGCGCCACACGCGGGAAGCCAGCGAAGATGCGCTGTTTGACTCAGCATTTCAACGACTGGATCAGATGTTGGCCTTGGGGACGACTACGGTTGAAATTAAAACAGGGTATGGGTTGAACACAGAAACCGAGCTTAAAATACTCAAAGTCATCGAGCGGCTCGACAAGGCCCATCCGTGCACCCTAATCCCGACATTTTTAGGTGCACACACCCTGCCGCCAGAGTACAAAGAAGATCCGGCCGGTTATGTTGATTTGGTTGTGGATGAGATGATCCCGGCAGTGGCTGAGTGGTATACGCAGTCCCATTTTTCGGCCGAGGGTGTCCCCTTATTTGTCGATGTGTTTACTGAGGATCATGCGTTTGATGTGGCCCAGACCGAGCGAATTTTGCGGGCTGGGCAAGCGGCTGGCATGTTGACCACCATCCACGTAGACCAGTTTAATGCGTTTGGCGGTACACAGATGGCGACTGAATTAGGGGCGGTTTCGGCCGATCATTTAGATGTGTCTGGACCGGCCGAAATTGCCGCATTGGCTCAGTCTGGCACAATCGCTGTGCCGCTACCGGCCGCCAATTTTAACTTGGGCCACGACCTATCTGGGTATCCTGACGGCCGAGCGATGGTAGATGCTGGTTGTGCTTTGGCACTTGCTACTGATCTAAATCCAGGCTCTGCTCCGTGCTACTCGATGCCGCTGGTGATGGCGATATCAAACCGTGTGATGCGCCTAACCCCGGCCGAAACATTGGTTGCTAGCACCATTAACTCGGCCCATGCGTGTGGGATGGCTGATCGAGTAGGGTCGATTGAAGTGGGGAAAGCGGCCGACTTGCTCATTCTTAAGGCGGCCGACTGGCGCCATCTCAGCTACTTTTTAGGCGGGAATCCGGTTGAAATGGTGATCAAAGCCGGGAGTGTGATCTGATGAGAATTTTGGTAACCGGAAGTTCTGGCAATATCGGTTCGGCCGTGGCTGAGCATATTTCTCATCATGCAGAAGTGATTGGGCTTGATGTCCGGCCGGGTGAATTTACGACCCAGGTTGGTTCAATTGAAGATGTTGTGGAGCTTGAAAAAATTGTTCCTAGCGTAGATGGGATTATTCACTGCGCCGCTTTTTTAACACCTCATGTTGGGAGCGTGCCGGATCAGCGGTTTGTGGATGTCAACGTGCATGGCACTGAAAATCTGCTCAATTTAGCCGTCAAACATGGCGTTGGCCGATTTGTGTTTACCAGCACCACGTCAGTCTATGGATGCTCTACTCGGCCGAAAACTGAAGCGGTTTGGGTCAATGAAGAGCTGGAGCCGAATTCAGAAGACATCTATGACCAAACTAAACTCCAAGCCGAAGCACTGTGTGCCAATGCCGCCCAGAGCGGTCTGACTGTGGCCGTGATGCGTATGTCTCGCTGTTTCCCCGAGCCTGATCACTTGATGGCTTTTTATCGCCTGTATCGGGGCGTAAACCGCATGGATGTGGCGCAGGCTCATTGGTTGGGGATATCGGCCGATTTAACCGGGTTTGATGTGTTTAACATTTCAAGCGATTCGCCTTTTCAGCCGTCTGACTGCTCCGATCTCTTAAGTGATCCATGGCCGGTTGTCAATCGTTATTTTCCAGAAAGCCAAGCAAAATTTGATCAATTGGGATGGGAAAAACCGAAATCGATTGATCGGGTTTATGTGATCGATAAAGCGAAAAAAATACTTGGGTATAGTCCAAAAGAAAATTTTGCAGAAATCATGAAAACGTATGTGTAGCACCCAATCTTGTGCTAGTCATAAGGTTGATAATGATCGCTGCTCCTGATTGATTGGAGACAGATTGCTGGATAAAATCAGCCTATGACCCATTCATTCCAATCTCTTGAAAGCCAGGTGGAGCAGACCGTTGCAGGATTGCCGAGAGCTATGCAATCTCAAGCCAAAGTTATCGCTTCGCCATACCGTATTTGTCCAATTGGCGCGCACATTGATCATCAGGGTGGCCCCGTTTTGGGCGTTGCGATTGATGCTTATACGGTGCTTGCCTCTGCACCTTCGGCCGACAGTCGTGTCTGCTTAACTTCGGCCGATTTTGATGGGCAGATCGAGTTTGAGACAACCGATCCCGCCAAAATAAACGACTGGGGCCGCTATTGCCGTGGGGCGGTGTTTGCGCTGGAAAAGCTGTTTCCAAACAAAATTAAGCGCGGCTGGACCGGCCATATCTCCGGCCGATTATTGGGCGCAGGGCTCAGCTCATCAGCTTCGGCCGGGGTGGCTTATTTGATGGCTTTTGCTGAGGTTAACGATTTAAACTTGTCAAAAGCTGAGCTTGTGGAACTGGATCGTTTGATTGAAAATGAATATCTTGGGCTGAATAATGGGGTCCAGGATCAAACGACAATTATTTACGGCCGGGCCGACGGCATTATAAGGCAAGATACGGTGCAGCGTGAAGTTGAATATGCCAATCACCCTGCTAATTTGGCAGATGTGTCTTGGCTAGTCATTTTTTCTGGGTATACGCGGGAACTTACCTCATCCGATTTTAACAAGCGGGTGGGAGAGTGTTGGGAAGCGGCCGGATTGTTGACCGAGGGGGGAAAGATTTTGGGCGATGTAGCCGAGAATGTTTATAAGGCAAAGCGGGGCAACTTCCCCGATTATTTGATGCGGCGGGCTGACCATTTCTTTTCAGAATGCCGCCGGGTAAATAACGGATACGAAGCTTGGCGAGCGGGTGATTTTGAGCAGTTTGGTCGTCTAATGGACCAATCCTGTGCCTCGTCGATCAATCAATATGAATGCGGCTCTGAACCATTGATACAACTGCATCAAATTGCATCAGAAACGGACGGAGTTTTGGGTAGCCGGTTCAGCGGTGGGGGATATGGGGGCTGTTTGCTGGCTTTATGTGATACTGAAAAAGCGGATCAAGCGATTGAAGGTATTTTAAAAGCCTACCGGCCGCTGTATCCTGAAAAAGCAGATGTATGCGCTGGCTGGATTGTTAACGGGGTTGATGGGGCGAGACTGATAAAAGGATAAATGGGAAATGATGACAGATAAAACAGATAATGGCCCAAAATTAGCCGTACTCCTCGCGGCCGGTCGTGGTAAACGGCTCCGGCCGTGGACCGATACAACGCCCAAGCCGCTCTTGCCAGTAGAAGGTCGGCCGACGCTTGATTTCACGCTGGCTGCGGTCAAAAAAGCTGGCATTAGGCAGGTTGTTTTTATTGTGGGGCATTTGGGTCAGCAAATAGTTGACTATGTTGGTGATGGTTCGGCTTGGGGGATTGAGCCCTACTTTTGCGAGCAAAAAGAACTTTTGGGGACGGCTCATGCGCTTAAGCAGGCGGCCGATGCTTTTCCTGACCTGTTTAGCAGCCACGGGTCATTTGTGTTGACCGCGACAGATTATCTTTTTGATTCAACCGTTTTGCTCGAGCTGGTTGAAACACAACAAACGGCCGATGCTGAGATTGTGGTGAGCCTGAAAGAGGTTCCGGAGTCAGAACTCTCCGGCCGGAGCAGTGTCCGATTTACCGGAGATTTTGATCTTCAAGAGATAGTTGAAAAACCGGCCGAGGGGCAGGCTCCTAGCCGATTTTCTGGATCCCTGACATTCCTTTTGCCCAGCAAGCTTGTCGGGTTACTCCCCACAATGCAAATGTCACCCAGAGGTGAGTATGAGATCCAGGCGTTAATCAATCAGCTGATTTTGGATGGGGCAAAAGCCAAAGGGGTTTTGCAGGCAACCCCGGCCGAGTGGAAGCCTCCGTCTGATGCGAAGTAATCAACATGGCTCAGTACAAAATTTACGGTGTGCGTGAAAATTTAACCCCGATCCGAGAAAAGCTATCAGCGGTGATTCATTCTTGCTCAATGGACGCGCTTGGCTTGCCAGAGGATAAACGGGCTCATCGCTTCATCCATCTGGACAAAGAGGATTTTATGATGCCGGGCGGCCGGAGCAAGGCCTACACCATCCTTGAAATTTCAATGATTGAAGGACGCACGGCCGAAACCAAAAAGAAGCTGATCCATTTGCTGTTTGATCGGATTCAGGAGCAAGTGGGTATCACTCACATGGATTTGGAGATTTGTATTTATGAAAGCCCGCCCTGCAATTGGGGATTTAGAGGGATGCATGGGGATGAGATTAAACTGAGCTATAAGATAGACGTTTAACTAATCGGATATAAACAAAAACCGGCCGATGATTTTTAAATCACCGGCCGGTAAAAGTTTAAACACCAAAAGCTAAAAGCCAAGAGCTATCAGCCAAAAGCCATTTAATGATCCATTCCCAAATAAGCCTTTTGCACCACAGGATTTGTCTGCAGCGCCTTCGCCTCATCGGTCAGAACAATTTCGCCCGTCTGCAACACATAACCACGGTGAGCTACTTGAAGCGCCAAGTGAGCGTTTTGCTCAACGAGTAGAATCGTCACACCTTCTTTGTTGATCGATTCGATCGCGTCAAAGATCACATCCACCAAAACGGGGGCTAGACCCATTGACGGTTCATCCATGAGCAAGAGGCGGGGTTGAGACATGAGAGCACGGGTTACCGCCAACATTTGCTGCTCACCACCAGACATGGTGCCTGCTAGCTGGCTGCGACGCTCGCCCAGACGAGGGAAAAGCTCGTATGATTTTTCGATATCTGCTCGAATTCCGGCCGTGTCGTTCCGGTGGAACGCACCCATCTCAAGATTTTCTTCAACCGTTAACTTGGCAAATACACCACGCCCTTCAGGCACAAGTGCAATCCCTTTGGATACCAGCTGATGCGGTTCAAAAGAGATTAGGTTTTCCCCTTCGAAGGTCATTGAGCCGACGCGCGGCCGCATCAAACCAGAAATGGTGCGTAGTGTGGTGCTTTTGCCCGCACCGTTACCACCAATCAGGGTAACCACTTCACCTTCGTTTACGGTTAAATTGATCCCTTTTAGGGCATGAATGTTTCCGTAGTAGGAATGTACGTCTTTAACTTCCAGCATTTGCTGCCTCCTCTTTGGCCAAGGCTTGTGCCGCTTCACGGCCGAGATACGCTTCGATTACGGTTGGATCGCGTTGAATTTCTAGTGGTAATCCTTCTGCGATCTTTTTCCCATAGTCGAGAACTGTGACTTTCTCAGAAATACCCATCACCACTTTCATGTCATGTTCAATCATGAGGACGGTTATTCCCAAGTCGTCGCGCAAGCGCCGGATAAAGTCGGTGGTATCGGCTGTTTCGTTCGGATTCATTCCGGCCGTTGGCTCATCGAGCAGCAGCAATTTCGGCTTGCCGCCTAAAGCGCGTCCGATTTCTAAACGACGTTGATCGCCGTAGGGGAGGTTTTTGGCGAGCAAGTCACCTTTGCCCCGCAGCCCTACAAACTCAAGCAAGCGTTTGGCTTCTTCTTCCGTTTCGCGCTCTTCTTTACGCACGGCCGGATTGCCAAAAATTGTGCCGAGCCAGCCGGTTTTTAGCTGTGGTTCTTGTCCAACCATCAGGTTTTCTAAAACCGTCATGTTGTTAAACAAGCGGATGTTTTGGAACGTCCGGGCGATCCCTTCGTGGGTGATCTGGTTGGTTTCTAATCCAACGATCGATTCCCCATCAAATTCCAAAGTCCCTTCATCAATCTGGTAGAAGCCGGTTAAACAGTTGAAAAAGGTTGTTTTACCCGCTCCATTTGGACCGATGATGCTGGAAATTGAACTGCGTGGTAATTCGTAATCCAAGTGGTTGGTGGCGACAAGACCGCCGAACCGTTTCACCACCTGATTTGCTACTAAAATATTATCAGACATATTTGTTTTAGCTTATTAGCCAATCAGCACACTCGCTTTGCTCGTTTTCAGCAAATCAGCAGATGTTTGATGTTGCAAACCTGCTGATTTAGCTAAAGGGCTGATTGGCTGATCTCGCTTGTTAGTCGGCCGGAACGGCAGTTGTTTCTCCAGATGGTTCGTTGTCGTCATCACCCCGCAACTCGCGTCGGCGAGCTTCTGAAGGCCAAAGACCTTCTGGCTTGGTGAGCATCATCGTTACAAGCAGTGCACCGTAGATCAAAAAGCGGAACTCAGAGAATTCGCGCAAAATCTCAGGTAAACCAACCAGTGCTGCTGCTCCCACGACGATGCCGGGGATACTTCCCATCCCGCCCACAATGATGAGGGACAGGACGTTTACAGAGACGATAACCGTAAAGCTATTCGGGAAAACGGTACCTACTTTGGTTGCAAATAGGGCACCTGCTAAACCACCAGCGGCCGCACTAAGGGTAAAGGCGATCACTTTGGTCCGTGTTGTATCAATGCCCATCGCACCTGCCACGTCCTCATCTTCACGGATCGCGCCCCATTGGCGGCCGACGCGTGAGTTTTGCAAACGAGTGGTGACATACAGCATGAACAAACAGGCCGCTAAACCAACGTAGTAAAGATTTTCTGGGTCATCCAGCGAAATTCCAAAGAAGACCGGTTTGGGTACAAACAAGATCCCCTGTGCTCCGCCAATGTATGGCTTGAGCGCATCTGAGATCGCAAGCTTGGCGATAATTTCTCCAAAGCCTAATGTTGCAATCGCCAGGTAGTCCCCCCGCATTCGAAGAACCGGGAGTGCAAACAAGAATCCGGTTAGCATCGCACTCAGCAGGGCGATGGGGATGAGCCACCAGAGGTTGAAGAACTCTGGGCCACCATTAGCCGCGATCCCCTGTGGTCCGGTGGAGACTAAGATACCGGTGACATAAGCACCAACCGCGAAGTTAGTGAGGTAGCCAAGGTCTAGTAGACCAGCCATGCCGACCGCAATGTTTAATCCCAATCCCATCAAAACGTACAGGCTAATCGTAACCAAAACGTCTGACAAGAACCGGCCGACAAGCCAAGGCAATGCCAGCAAGAGGATGATTAAAAAGGCGTACCAAACATAGTTAACTGTTGTTTGGGCGCCTGAGCTACTGCTTTCATACCGTTCTTTGAGCGGTTTGCGAATGTAAGGCATCACAATGGGCCATAAAAATGCGACCACAAAAATAATGCCAGCAAAACCCGGTTTTAAGCTGCCGCTCTGTAACATTAACCTAACGGTGTCTTTGTCGATCCAGTCGTAGCCGCGGAATGTGCCAAAGATTTGGTCAAGCAATTCGCTCATTGTGCCGACGCCCAATGTCCAGGCAAACGCGTTGATAACTGAGCGTCGCCATAAATCTGGCAAAATAGAAATCAATGCCCCATCAAATCCGGCAAAGGCGATGATGACGGCCAAAATAAGTGCGCCGGTCATGTGCGCTTCACGGCCGGAGAAGCCTAGCGAGAGCACTTCCATCAGAGATGGATTGATGCTGACAAACATGTTGCGAATGTTGGGGAACGTTGACCCTAGAAAGACAAGGATAACGATGGGAACCGCTGCAATGGCTCCCATTAAAAAGCCGGACAGTAGCGCACCGGTCGTCCCGCTTTCAGAAAAAACTTTCCGGCCGATGACGTATCCGCCAACGACAACTGGAACAAGAATCAAAATTTGACCCAACGTTAGCAATTCAACATCACCAAACTGGTAGAGGTCTTTGATAATGTCCCGCTCGTTAAACGCTTCAACCATGCCCACAATCGACAGATAGAAGATTGCGAAACCGGTTAAGCCACCATATAGGAGGAGTGTATTTCGATTTAAATTCATGATTACGCTTTCTTCTCCGATAATTTCTCGCCCACGATACCTTGCGGCCGGAAGATGAGAACTAAAACGAGCAACGAGAAGGCGATCACGTCTTTGAGCTGATTGGCACCGGTAATACCTAATCCATCAAGAACCAGGTTCGGGCCAATTGATTCAAAAACGCCGAGCAGCAACCCGCCGATCAGTGCGCCGGGAACCGAACCGATACCGCCCAAAACAGCGGCCGTAAACGCCTTAATTCCTGGGAAGAAGCCCATGAAAAAGTTGACGCCCTGCGGCCGGTAAAGCCCATTGATCACACCCGCAGCACCTGCAAGTGCACCACCAACCATAAATGTGAAAACAATCACTCGGTCAATGTTGATACCCATCAAGCGGGCAACTTCTTTGTTTTCAGATACCGCGCGCATCGCTTTACCGATCTTTGTTCGTTCTACCAAGAAGTAAAGTCCCGCCATCAGAACAATAGCCAGCGTGATTACCACAACCTGTACTTTTGGAATGGAGAAGGCACCAATCGGGATACCACCTTGTAGCATAGGAACCAAGGGGTAAGATTTGAAACCTGAACCGTAAAAGCCTTTGAATGTGTACTGTAGAAAGAACGAGGCTCCGATAGCGGTGATAAGTGGCACAAGACGGGGGGCGCCGCGTAGCGGCCGGTAGGCGATCCGCTCTAGCAAAATGGCCAAGACCATCGACACCGTGGATGCCAGTAACACCAGAAGCAAGATAGAAATCGTTGCTTTAACCGGTGTTTCGAGCCATCCTGCCCGCGCTAATCCTTCGGCCGCAAATACGGCCGTAAACGCACCTGCCATGAAAATCTCACCATGAGCAAAGTTGATCATGAGTAAGATACCGTACACCAATGTGTACCCGAGAGCGATGAGGGCGTAGATACTACCCTGAGCCAAACCGGACATAATTAATCCTAACCATTGATCGGCCGTATATTTGTCCGAAGACAACGTGTTATACGCCCCATAAATGACTAGAACGATAATGACAATCCGGAGGACATACAGAAATGCATCGACCCAATTAAGTCGTTTGAGAAATCCTCTCCCCATAAACAATCTCCTTATTCAAGAACTGGTGTCTCAGAAAAGACCCATCGTGTTCTATTTGAAATTTAATCTTTCAATACTATGTATATGGAAGCTATTTGGCACCTGAAAAGGTTTGAGGTGCTAAATTATCGCATATATTTTACGTTAGCAACCAGGATGCTCCAAAGTTAATTACGCCATCCTAGCTGTTCCGATATCTTTTTACCGCTGGCGATTAGATGTTGTGTCAAGACCGGTATCTTTTCTCGTGTCATTCTGACAGATGGGCCTGCTAAACACAGCGACGCACACGCTACCCCTTGGTTGTCAAAAATCGGGACACCCAAGGCGATTAAGCCATCTTCAAGTTCTTCATCCGCTTGGGCAAAGCCATTTTTTCTGATTTGGTTTAATTCCAGCTTTAGATCTGCCGCCGCTTGAACGGTCGTATGTGTAAACGATTCAAACGGTTGTTGGATGATTTGCTCAATTTGGTCTTGAGGGAGGTGGGCGAGCAACGCTTTGCCCGTTGAAGTCGCATAAATTGGCAGGTGGCTGCCAGCAAAATCTCGAATGCTTAAACGATGGGTCGCATCAATCTCTTCAACCACAAGCATGGTTGCATTTCCGGCCGGGTCAGTGGCTAAAATCTCAAGCGTTGACCGTTCATTTACCGTATCCACCAAATTTTGCATGATCGGTTGGGCCGTTTGGCGCAGCGTGTCCCGCCTGCTGGCTAGTCCGCCTAAAACCATTAGTTCTGGCCCAAGGTGATAGCTTCCATCCTCTCGCCGTTTTAAAAACCCCTCGTCAACCAGTGTGGACAACAGACGAAAGGCGGTGGTGCGATTTAAACCGGTCGCTTTAACCACGTCTTGAATCGTTAGCGTGTTTTGTTTGCCGGTAAATAGTTTTAGAATTCGCAGAGCACGGACAACTGCCTGTGCCCCTTTGCTTGGTTTTTCCAATTAATCTCCAATTTAGCTGTTCATAATATGAATTTGAAGGCCAGAATGGTATTCCATTCGCTAAAGAATGGCTAACAATGCGGGTTAGAGATCGATTTAAAACCGAAAGGCTTACACTTTTTAGGACTTGATTAATCGGCTGGTCTCAAAATTTTCGTCAAAAAGCGTGTTACGTGAAACGTTGACTGTGACAACACGGTGTTACGTACCACGCATCACGCTTTCAATTAATAAAGAAGGTGCTGAAAAAGCTGTCCTTTATCAAACGTTAGCCTATTTTTTCCACCAGATTTCCGTATCGATGCTGAGTCTCACTGATCGCCTGTTCTCGCAAATAGTAACGCAGCTCTAAACGGCCGTCGGCCGACAATGGCTCCTGAATGAGCGGCACATGCTGATCTTGCGCCGCACGTAAAAGCTGCTCAGACGGCCGGCTTAACGCCCGAACCCGTTCAATGTTTGGTAACTGGGCGATCATCTCTTCTGGCGAGTACACCACGATCAAAGAAATACCTGCAACCGCTGCGGCCGTTTGAACCAGCTCCAGCTCAACTTGTGGTGTATCTGGGGCAGCCAAAACGCCCAAACGTTTAATCGGCACATACCGGAAGTGATTGCTTTCACCCGTCAGGCCACTTGGGTCATGCTCTTGACTAAACGTTGTTTTCCACCAAGTTCTGTAGCTTTTGCCTGCGGCCGTCGGGTCAAGCTCGTTTTTAGGCGTCCAACTGCCCAACCCCGCCACATAATTAGGGCCACCGGCTTTAGCACCGTTGCCAAACACCGATTTTTTCCAACCGCCAAACGGCTGCCGCTCAACAATGGCGCCGGTGGTGCCACGATTAATATAAGCGTTCCCTGCTTCAATCGTCTCACGCCAAATGGCGATTTCCCGATCATCGAGCGAATGGAAACCGCTCGTTAACCCAAACTCAGACTGATTCACGATTTCAATCGCCTCCTCTACAGAGGACGCTTTCATGATTCCCAGAACCGGGCCAAAACATTCTGTTTTATGGTAGAACGACCCCGGTTTTACCCCCAGCTTGATACCGGGGGTCCATAGCCTTGGGTTGTTGTCAACCATTTTCGGCTTCAACAACCAGCTTTCCCCTTCATCTAACTGGGTCAGCGCCCGCAAAAGATCGGGGCTTGGCTCTTGAACCATCGGGGTTATTTTGCTGGATGTGTCCCACGCATCCCCCACGGTTAAGCTAGCGGCCGCATCTTTTAACTGCCGCATAAACGCTTCGCTTTCATACACTTCATCTAAAAGGATGGCGAGGCTGGATGCCGAACATTTTTGCCCATTGTGGCCAAATGCTGAATAAACCAGATCTTTGATCGCTAAATCTTGATCCGCCATAGAAGAGATGATGAGGCTGTTTTTACCGCTGGTTTCAGCCAGCAAACGCATTTCAGGCTTCCATCCCAAGAACATTTTTGCGGTTTCGTATCCACCGGTCAGGATCACAGCGTCGATCCGGTCGTCTGTCACCAAAGATTTACCCACTTCGTCGTCTGTAGTAGGTACAAACTGGAGTGCGGTCTGGGGGACCCCGGCCGACCATAAGGTTTTCGCCAGCTCCCATCCTACCAAAGTGGCTTCGGGGGCCGGTTTAAAGATCACGCTGTTGCCCGCCATTAGCGCCGATAACACACCGCCGCACGGGATAGCGATGGGGAAGTTCCACGGCGGAGTGACCAACACCGTGCCAAACGGTTTGTAATCGTGGCTGTTTAACTGATCTTGCAAAGCATCAAACGAGCGAGCGTAGTAGTTTGCAAAGTCAATCGCTTCGGTTACCTCAACATCTGCCTGATCTACCGCTTTGCCACCGTCAAGAATCGCGGCCCCAATCAAGTTGCCTCGATTTTGGGCCAACGCCCCGGCCGCATCGAGTAAAATCGCTTTGCGTTCGCTAATCGGCCGTGCGCCCCAATCTGCCTGAGCCATTACCGCAGCCGCGATAGCTGCTTCAACCTCGGCCGGAGTGGCTTGGGCATAGGTGTAAGCTGGCCCGTCATTCGGCTTGCTGGGATCAATACCTTGACCATTTTGATTGGGAGAAAGAAGCTCTCCATTGATTTGCAACGGAATCGAAGCCGCCTCACGCTTGCGCCACATAGCAACCACCTGTTTGATCCACTCTCGATTTTCCGGTAACGAAAAGTCGGTGTCTGCTTCATTTTCAAACGGGATTTCAGATTTAAACGTGATCGATTCGGTAAGTCTGTTTTGCAACCGATTGGGTCCAACTTGAACCATGTCTTGTCGGGCAACCGCATCCAAGAAAAATTGTTTTTGCCGTTCCCAAACCTGATTTCCAACCTGAAGATCAAACAGGTCGTGCAAAAAGTTTTCGTCGGCCGTGTTTTCGTCCAAGCGGCGCACAAGATAAGAAATTGCGCTGTGAAAATCTTCTTTAGCCACGGCTGGGGCATACAAAAGCAGCCCATCCGCCTCGTTTTGCACCGCTCGGGCCTGATGGTTCGCCATCCCCTCAAGCATCTCAAACTCTGTGAACGCTTCTACCCCGAACTCCGCCCGCACAACCAGTGCAAAGGCGATATCAAACAAATTGTGACTGGCGATACCAAGTTGGACCGCACGGGCGTTTTCCGGCTGGCAACCGTACAAAACCATCCGTTTGTAATTGGCGTCTACGTCCGCTTTGGTGCGATAAGGTGCCTGCTCCCAACCGTGTAGCTCCGCCTCAACCTTTTCCATAGCCAAGTTCGCCCCTTTAACGATCCGGATTTTGATTGGCGCATTTCCGGCCGCGACCCGATCTTTGGCCCATTCGGTAAGATCTTTTTGGGCCGCGTGTGAATCGGGCAGATAGGCTTGTAGCACGATTCCTGCTTTTGAGTTCTGGAATTCTGGCTCTTCTAAAAGCTGTTTAAATACCGCAATGGTCAGGTGCAGATCCCGGTACTCTTCCATATCTAGGTTGATAAATTTCGGTGCAGCGGTCCCATCTTGCCGAGTGAACGTAAATTTGTTCGCTTCGCGATACAGCGGCCGTAAACGATCTTTGATTTTGACAATCGTTTGATCGTATCCGATCAAGTTGATCTGGCTAAAAACGGCCGAAATTTTTACCGATATATATTCGATATCCGGTCTTGAAATAAGTTGAATATATTGGTCAAGTCGTTTTTTGGCTTCCCCTTCTCCCAGAATCGCTTCCCCCAGATAGTTTAGATTTAAGCGTGTCCCCATCTCTTTGCGCGATTGCAGATAGTTGCGCAACGGTCGATCCTCGGCCGGGATGATGACGTTTGAGGTCTCAGCCCGCAGCTTGGCCACGATGAGCGGCACCACGATGTTGGGCAACAGTCGGCCTACCTCCGTGCCTAGCGCCATGCCGATTCTTTCCCACCATGAAAAATATTGTGGTACCCCAAACTGATCGATGAGGTGGCGAATTTGATCATTAATCCGTCGGTTGCTGTGGCTACGAAACGCCTGATCTGACAACGCCTGAGTCATCATCTTGCCGGTAGGGTCGGCCATCATCCCAGCTAACTTTTGGGATTGGGCTTTTTCCGGCCGGGTTTGACTCGCTTGGGCGGCGGTGTGCAGGTCGGCCGCAAGGGCGATTGCTTTGTCAGTTAGTTCATCTAAATTGATTGTTTTTTTCTGCGGCTTAGCTTTGGGTCTAGGTGGGGCTGCATGCATGAGAATTCTCCTTGCTGTGTTCATATTGTGAACGAGTAAATCAATATATGAACATTTTATCCTCTAAATCTATTTCGTCAACCGTTTCTGTTAGAACGATAGGGTGATTAGGGATAGAATCTTAGAAACCTAAAAAGATTGGAGAGTTGGAATGAAAATAATAGTTATCGGTTCGGGATTTTCAGGTGCAGCTGCGGCACGGACACTGGCAGATGCGGGGCATGATGTGGTTATTTTGGAGGGGCGAGATCGAATCGGCGGCCGGACTCATACAGACTCTTCTTTGGGGCCAGACTTAGATTTGGGTGGATCTTGGATTCACGGCCAGCATGGAAATCCGTTGACCCCGTTGGCCAAAGCGGCCGGGGCCACCTGGAAGTGGACCGATTTCAAAAATGTTTTGGGCAACAGCGTGATGGCGTTTGATACAGATGGCACCCAGCTTGATACGGCCGAATATTCGCAAGGTATCGGAAATTATGACGGGGCGATGGCGATGATTGATGGCTCGATCCTAATCGATGAACTGGGAGACGAGGTGCAATCGATGGCTGATCTATATGAGACAGGCCTGATCAAACAGTCGGCCGATGAGCCACACGCCACCCAAAAAGGGCACCTGTACACGCGCAAAATTCGATTTCAGTATGAAAATGCGGCCAGTTTAGAAGATAGTGCGGTCAATATTTCTGGCTATGTTAAATTGCCCGGCGGGGATAATTTGCTGTGTGGCGGTGGGTATCGTCAGGTGTTGCTCCATCTGTTGGGGGGATTGGAGGTGCAAACAAATACGGCCGTGCAAGAAATCCGCAATGAGCCAGACGGGGTCCGTGTCATCACAAATCAAGGCCAGTTTGTCGCTGACCGGTGTATTGTCACCGTACCGCTAGGGGTGCTCCAAAGTGGCAATATTAAGTTTGCTCCCGAATTGCCGGCGGCTAAGCAGGATGCGATCCAGCGCATCGGTATGGGAAACTACGAAAAAATCGCTCTTAAATTCCCCAAGATTTTTTGGCCCACAGAACCACATCGCCTCAACTACATGTCAGACCATGAACCACCGCTCTACAACGCTTGGCTCAACTTTGGCCACTTTACCGGCGATCCGGTGCTTGTCTGTTACCACGGCGGGCCGATGGCGGAATACACCAATCAGATGGACGATGAGGACTTGATCTCGGGCTGCGTTGAAACGCTCAAGAAAATGTTTGGGGATGATATTCCTGATCCGATTTCATACGTGCGCACACGCTGGTCGGCCGATGAATTTTCACAGGGCAGCTATTCGTACAACAAAGTGGGGCAGCACGAAGAGGATCGGATTGAGCTGGGCAGGCCTGTCGATGATCGTCTCTATTTTGCAGGTGAAGCAACCCATCCCCACTTTTTTGGCACGGTGCATGGGGCATATGAAAGCGGCATACGGGCTGCACGAGAAATTTTGGACTAGATTTCTTTGCGTTCGGCCGCTGTTGAGCTGTCACCCGTGTTGGGGGTGCCTGATGGCTCGATCAGCAACATGTGGACCTCTTCTTCGGCAAAGGTGCAGTGCTCAACCCCCTTGGGGACAATATAAAGATCACCTGCTTCAAGATGCACATCTCGATCCCTTAAACGCACGATCATTTTGCCTTTTAAAACCAAGAAAAAGTCATCGGTGTCATCGTGTTTGTGCCACACAAATTCCCCTTGGGCTTTAACAACCATCACGTCCATGTCGTTAAGTTGGGCTACGGTTCTGGGTGACCAGTGCTCATCAAACAGGGAGAGCTTTTCGTATAGATTGATTTTGTCGTTCATGTGACCTCTGTTGGTGTGGGTTGATCTTGGATGGAAAAAATGACCCGGCCGATAATGGCAACAACCACAATGGCGCTGCCAATGATGGCGTAAAATCCAGGTGTCTCCCCCGCAAAAAGGGCGACCCAGACCGGGTTTAGGATCGGCTCTATCGCCATGATGACGATAATTTCAACGGCCGATAAATGGGGGATAGCAAGGGTGTAAAAAACAAACGAGATACCGATTTGAAAAACGCCTAATCCCAAAATTAGCAAAAAATTGTTTAACGTAAATGGTTGATCGAACATAAAAGGCAGCCCGATAAAGAAGGCAAAGATCGCCCCCAGAACCGCAATCTCACCGGCCGCATGGCTCTCAGCTCGCAGCAAAATCACCATGCATGCCATCAAGAGGCCGCTCACAATCGCCACAAGATTCCCATTGAACCCGTCGGTTGAAAGCTGATCTGCAAAAAACAGCCCCATACCTGGAACGATAAGGGCTACTGCGGCCCAATCGATCCAACGGGGCTTTTCTGCCAAGAAGAAAAAACTGCCTAAAATTACCCAAATCGGCGCGGTAAATTGCAGAAAGATGGCGTTTGCGGCCGTCGTCATTTTAGTTGCTGAAATAAAGGTGATATTGGTGAAGGTGTACGCCAAAGCACCCAAGATCATCGGCCGATTAAAACTGGGCCACTGGTAGTCAGCCCCACCCATCCGGCGCAGTGCCACGATGATGACCACGGCCGAAATGCCGCTCCGAGCTGCGTTTAAAGGTAAAGCCTCCCAATCAGACAGCTTAATGAAAACCCCGCCGAGACTAAACAGGGTTGATGCTAAAATCAACATGAGAACGGCACGCAGGTGCGTAGATTTAATCATTATTTATCGGTTAATTGTGCTCAGGGCGCGTTGAAAGAATAGGAGCAATTCAGAATAAACACCTAATACAATCTTCATCTTTTGATTTTCGATTTGTGAATGGGCAAACGGGTTACTCAGCAACCATGCGATTGACGCATTTGCCTAATCCTTCGATTTCAACCGTGACCTCATCCCCCGGTTTTAGCCATACTTGTGGGCTCATCCCTAAAATTACACCTTCAGGCGTGCCGGTCGAAATAACGTCCCCCGGCCGCAGTGTGAAATATTGGCTGATATAGCTAATAATTTTGTTGATGTTAAAGGCAAGGTCGGCCGTGTTTGAATTTTGGCGTAACTCTCCATTGACGTGGGTGGTTAGCTGTAAATTGTGCGGGTCACCAACTTCATCGGCCGTAACCAAATACGGGCCGATGGGGAGCCCTTTGTCCATCGTTTTGCCCAGGAGCCATTGGCTCGTAAGCATCTGTAAATCACGCACGCTCATATCATTAATGGTGCAGTAGCCAAAAACATAATCCAGAGCTTCTTCCTCGCTCACATAGCGGCACTCTTTCCCAATCACAACTCCCAGTTCAACCTCATAATCATATTGAACCGCGTTGCTGGGTAACGGCACATCTTCGGTGTGGGCCGCCAGTGCGTTGTTGAACTTCGAGAATAAAACCGGCGTATCTGGCAATGTTGCTCCCGCCTCTTCTGCATGTTTTTTGTAGTTAAGCCCAATGCAAATAATTTTTTCAGGATTGGCTACGCACGGAGCAAAGTAAATTTCATCTTCGCTAAGGTAACTGTCGGCGGCCGCTTCAATCGCTTGCAAGGATTTTGTGCCAAAATGGAGCACCGAATCAATGTCAGAAGGTGCTGCTATCTCTAAAGCCATAGCGGTCGCCTCTACATCGATGATGCCCTTGACTGTTTTGATCCCCAAGCGTTTGTTGGGATTGTCAGAAGTTGAAAATGATAGAAGTTTCATTTGATTTCACTCTTTCTGCCCTGAAGGGCATATAAATTTTGGGGGCTTTTGCTTGCCAAGCACCTTGATTGAAAGGTGATCTCGCAGTCGTAGAACACGTGCGAAGCTAAAGCCTCGATTTTAATTCTACTCTTCAATTAAAAATGTCACGAATTTGTTTGGATACCAATGAGAATTATGAGATTTTCTGCAGTAGCCACCGAGATAAACAAACTGGTTCAAGGGAAGACAAGATTGATAACTTTGGCTTAGAAATGATTTGTTCATTTAGCGACCGGACTGATAAAATGAGATCAGTCGGTGATGATTTTGTTTAATATGAAGCCCCTTTGCCAACTATAAAATTAACGAAAGAGGAAAAATGAAACTTAAAAATATTTTCAATTCAAAGTTGATGCTGGTGATTGCATTAACCGCCATGCTTACTCTGGTTGCTACGAGCTTTGCAGATGAAAATGGAGAAAGCGCTGGCGGGGAGGAAATACCTGATACACAGTTTGTAGGCGAAGAAAGTAGCGGGCCTGTGCAAATGATTAACACACATAATCATATTTTTAGAGCCGGACTAGATGACACTCAGAAAAGTGTTCCCGCCCCTGCGAATCTTAACCGGGCGGTCCAAACAAGCCGGATCTTGGTTCAGTTTAATCCTGATTCATGTGAAGAAGCGACCTCGCCTTGGCCAGAAGAGGCAAAAGCTGCATTCCAGCATGCAACCGATATTTGGTCTACGATTGTTAAATCAAAAGTAACGATCATAGTTGATGCTTGTTGGGCCACACTTCCTACAGGCGTTTTGGGGTCAGCTCGCGCAGATAACTTTTGGCGCGACTTTGATGAAGCACCAATGGCAAATACTTGGTACCCCAGTGCAATTGCAAATGCTTTAGTCGGTGAAGACATTGACCCGAAAAGATCAGACATTATTGCCACTTTTAATAACCAAGGTTTCGATTGGTATTTTGGCACAGACGGCAACCCTGGAGCCAACCAGTTTGACTTTCCGTCGGTCATTTTGCATGAAATCGGACATGGGATGGGTTTTGCTGGCTCAATGGTTGTTTTAAACGACGGCCGGGGATTGTGGGGACTCACCTTAAATTTGGACAATGCTTTTCCATTTTCTTATGACCGTTTTACCCGCAACGGAGGGTTGTTCTTGGTTACAGCATATCCAAATCTTTCTGCCAATTTGGCCACTGCTTTAACGAGTGAAAATATTCGATTCTCTGGATCTGGAGCTACAAGCGGCAACGGTGGGACCAACCCTGAACTTTTTGCGCCGAGTTCATGGATTCAAGGTACCAGTTACTCCCATTTAGATTTGAGTTTTGGAACCACCCCAGATGCATTGATGATTGGCTTTTTATCAAGAGGTGTCGCAATTCACGACCTTGGCCCCATTTCACGAGGACTAATTAATGACGTTGGTTGGAGTGGTGCCGCCCCCGGCATTCCATTCAGCGAGTTAGACTTTGATATCTTCTTGCCCTTTGTACATCGTAATCAGTAACAACTGACACGTTCGATATGCTTGTCAGGTTTTCGTTTTTCTTTGGTTTTAGAGCCACTGTTTGACGAAAACTTGACAGGCCTATATTGGGAAAGTGCCTAACATGAGCTACTAATAACTTGCCTGAACGTGATATTCAGGTGTTGAGGGTGCCGCAAAAAATTTCTGGCTGTTATCGGAAAACATCCTCATGGCTTAGCTACCAACTGTATAGTTGCGATTAATTTTGGTATGACAATTTTGATCGGTTACGGATAATATTACGCAGCGGTGAGAGGCAGACTGATTTAGTCGAGAGTGCTTGCAGCTCTTTAGGGCCCTCACAAAGAAGTGGAATGAGGAAAAATGAATAACCAATCCCATAGCAGAACAAAGATCTTGCTGTTTTTAGCTTTTGCGACTTTACTAACTTTGGCACCTACAGCCTTTGCAGATCCAGAACCTCTTGAATTTAACCCAGACGATAACCAGATTGTCAAGCCCGAATACATAAAAAACGCGAAGCAGGTCGTTCTTTTGGCCGGGAACGATATTCAACAAGCTTCAATCCCAGCAGCTGCAAATCTTTCGCGTGCACCACAACGAAGCACCATTAACGTTAATTTTAATCCACCGTCGTGCGGCTCAAACGTTCAGCCATGGCCTGCAGACGCTCGAAATGCATTCGAGTTTGCTACGGATATTTGGTCTTCTTTTGTGGGGTCACAAGTGGCAATTGAGGTAGATGCTTGTTGGGCTGATTTACCGTCGGGGGTGTTAGGTGCAGCTGGACCCTTAGGTTTTTGGCGTGACTTTGATGGCGCTCCCGGTGCCGGAATATGGTTTCCAAATGCTTTAGCAAATGCATTGGCGGGGAGAGATCTCGACCAAAATACATCAGATATTCGTGCAACGTTTGCTGCGAGTGGAATTGACTGGTATTTCCCTACCGATGGAAATGTTGGTGCGGATCAGTACGACTTTGCTACTGTTATTTTGCATGAAATCGGGCACGGCCTGGGATTTAGTGGCTCTATGCAAGTCTCGAACGGGCAAGCTGGCTGGGGATTTGGTGAAACTACACTTTACCCAATAGGCTACGATTTCTTTACTGTAAACAGTAGCAGTCAACGTTTAATCGACACTTCGGCCTTTCCCAACCCATCAGCCCAATTGTTGCAACAGCTACAAAGTGGCAGCCTTTTCTTCTTGGGTGAAAATGCGATCAGGGCTAATGGTGGCGCCGCTGTTCCAATCTATGCACCACCAAGTTGGGTTCAAGGGACAAGCTACTCTCACCTTGATCTGAGCTATTCGACGACCAGCGATGCTTTGATGATCGGATTCTTGTCACGAGGTACCTCGATTCACAATGTTGGCCCTGTTTCAAAAGGGCTGTTGCATGATGTTGGCTGGGCGTACACCCGTGCAGAGATTAGCGCAGGTGACATTACCTCAACTGTGTATTTGCCATTTGTGGCCCGATAAGCACTTTTACCCTTTAAAGCGATAGGCCGGCCGGCCGGTGTACTTTGTTTGAACTTTAAACATTGCACCGGCTGCTGGTTCATTCACCAGCTGCTTTTCGTTTAAGAAAATTCGTGCCGATGCGACAAATAGGGTGTCTAGATTGGGGCCACCAAATGTACAACACGTGATATTGGTCGCAGGGATAGGTAAAGCCTCGAGATGTTTGCCGGTAGCAGGGTCCCAACGGTGAACGGCGTTGCCACCAAAATGGGCGATCCAAACGTTATCTTCGCTATCAATCGTCATTCCATCCGGGTAACCTACCCCGCGCGGGATGTTGATGGCTGTCCGGCCGTTTGCGATTTCTCCCGTAGATTTGTCATAATCAAATGCGATTACCCGACGAGTAGGGGTGTCGATGTAGTACATCGTGTTTTCAGCCCCGTTCCACGTCATCCCATTTGATATGGTGACGTTTTGTTTGATCGAGCTTACTTTTCCGTTGGGATCAAGCCGATACAACGATCCAGCTTCCTTTTCAGAGTAAAAGCCCATCGTACCTGCATAAAAGCTACCGTTAGGGCCAGGCTTTCCATCGTTAAATCGGTTGCCAGGCTGGTCCGCTTCTGGATCTGATATCGGTTCAATAGCGCCACTGGCGGGGTCAAAATATGCGAAACCTGATGCAAGCGCAACAATAAGCCCCCCAGATTCACGGAGGCCTACAGTCCCCACGGCCGTTCCTAAATCGAACTCTTTGATTTCAGAGGTAGCTGTGTCGTAGCGAAACAGTTTGCCTTCATTGATGTCTATCCACCAAAGTGACTGCTCCCGTTCATCCCACAATGTCCCTTCCCCCAATTCAAACCGCTTGTCAGATAATTCACTGACACCGGAGTAAGATTGCTTTAATCCTAGAACTGATTTTAATTTTGTTGAATATACAAACGCCATTGATCCTCAAGGTTGTTTTGTTTTATTTCTTAATATTTCTGATTCTGGCTTTGACCGATGGGGCCTCATTTTCTAAAGCCTTAATCAGCAAAGCATCAACTTCTTCTGCAAACTCAGGGTGTTGTTGAGCTAAGTGATGGAGTCCGTTATATGTCCATGCACGCACAAATTTGTTTTTTGAGTTTAAGCACTGCCGTAAAAATGTGTGAACTGCATCTTTGTTTGATAAAGGAACGGTCAGTAAAGGGAGAATCTGCAAAAAGTGAAGCACCGTTTCCCAATGTTCCAGATCGGGCATTCGGGCATAAAGCCGCTTGACTTGTGAGGTTGATAACGACGAGCCATCTTCTAAAAACGCTTTGAGCAGCCAGCTGGCACCTTTTTGTGCGGCCGGAAATTCAAGCATAGAAATTAAGTTGTCTGCAAAATCATCTTCCCGATGATACGTCTTGAAGATTGCTTTTATTCCTGCGGCCGATTTTCCATCCCATTCGGCCGTTTTTTGCTCAAGTGACATCGTTATTTAAAACCTGTTAAACGTTATTTGGCCCTAATCATACCGAAAAATGATGATTTCCCCACGGTTTGCCTGTGACAAGTGGGATGTGATTTTCCCCATGCTATAATCGCTCGCGGTCGATTAGATTCCAAGGTAAATCGACCTATGTCAGGGTCTAAATGAAAACTTGTTTGGACTAGGCAACGCTAATTCTGTTCTAAAAGCAACAATTTTGCGCAGTTGAACATGAGGCTTTTTAAGGTGGAAAACGTAAATGAAGCTATCCGTTATTATTTGCTGTTATAACGAAAAAGATTCAATAGAAAGTGTGATACAGGCGACTGAGGCGGTTGATTTGGGTCCAGACTGGGACCGGGAAATTATTGTTGTTGATAATTTTTCAACCGATGGCACCCGTGAGATCCTAAGAACAATTGATCGGCCGGAAGTTCGAGTTTTGTACCACGAAAAAAATATGGGGAAAGGCTCGTCTATTCGTACCGGTATTGGGGCGATGACCGGGGATTACATGATTATTCAAGACGCTGACACTGAATATGATCCGGCCGAACATCGGAAATTCTGCGAAAAAGTTGCGAAAGAAAACAACTCAGCGCTATTTGGATCAAGGGTCTTAGGCGGACAAGCCATCTACGAATATGCCCACGCTTATTGGGGTGTCAGGTTGCTAACCGGCACAACCAACCTGCTTTTTGGCGGCAATTTAACCGATGTTGCAACTGCGACAAAAATGGTGCGCGGGGATTTGGTGCAAAGCTTGAACTTAAAAGGGACAACGTTTGATCTTGATTTTGAACTCCCGTGCAAAATTTTGCTGGCAGGCCATACGATCGAGGAACTTCCCATCAGCTATAACCCACGCACGTACGAAGAAGGGAAGAAAATTACGGTGATGGATGGGGTGCGCGCGCTTCAAGTCATCGTGATGACCCGCTTGTTTTCAGGCCCAATCTATAAAAAATAAGGGGATATGTGTTTATTTTAGGGGGCTTTTTGCTGGGTAAATTTGCCTCGGTAAGACGTTAACGAGGGGCGTGTTACACCGATATCAGCCTTCTTGTTGGATGCCCTGCGGAACTGCCATTGAACAAATCTAACCCGATGAGCCATTGCGCGTCCCATGTTCCAGAGGAGCTTTGACCCTAAATCAGGATGATTTTCGATAATGCTAAGCGTGGTTTCTCGTTTTAAGACGAGCACTTTGGCTCCGGCCCGGCCGGCGACCAGACGGGCGCTGCGCAACCCCTCATCGAACAGTGCCAACTCACCAGAGATTTGCCCCGGACGTAGCGTAGCCATTTTGCGGAATTCGCCCTCGGCTTCTCCCGGCCGTTCAGGATCGTACCAGACTTCAACTGTTCCATCTTGAATCAAGAAAAGCTCTGTTCCGGCCTCTCTAATTTCGGCAATTACTTCCCCTTTTTTCCAAGTTGTCTGCTCCAATCTTTCCGCCAACAACACTCGGTCCGCTTCGGTTAACCCGTTCCCGATGTCTGAGTTGGTCAAAAATTTCGCAATGTCTTGCACTTTTTGTAACTCATCATCAGTGACCGGCAGATAGCGATTGCCCTGCGTAAATTGGAGACCCAAGAAGTTAGCGATCAGACGGCGCGTGTCTTCTTGGCGCTCAAACTGTGGCCAGTGGCCCGCCTTTGGCATGATCCTCAGGTCAGCTTTGGGCCATTCATCCGCAATCACACCTGCATCTCTTAACGGCACAGTATTGTCTTCTGCACCCCAAATGACTAGGGCTGGGGTCAAAATGTCTTTTAGTCGGCCGCTCAAATTATTGTTTTGCATCGCCGCAAAGCATTCAGCTCGCACCACACCTTGATCCGGCCGACGTGCGTCTTCTTTCAAGCGATTATAATCTTCCATCGTGATGCCGGTCCTTTGAGCAAAAGAAGCTGGCCTCATAATTCGGTCGGTAATCGATGATGAAATGCGTTCAATAAATCGGGACAGTAGCCGGGTGGATGAAAACTGTTCCAGCTTCGTGATGGGGGAAACGATCGTGTTCACATAAACAGAAAGTTTTCCAGTGACAGTCGGGCTGATCAAGATTAATTTGTTGACCAGGGCTGGATGGCGCTCTGATAGAGTGATTGAAATCATGCCACCCATCGAGTGACCCACAAGAATGACAGATCCGTCGTATAACGTTTCGACAAACTCAGCCAGTAGGTCTGCATATTTATCAATTGAAACTTGTGATTTTAGCCGTGGAGAGTTTCCATAGCCGGGTAAATCCACAGCCACGCACCAATACCGCTGCGATAGCAGCTTCATGAGCGGAGACATGGCGTATGCGGAACTTGACCATCCATGGATTAGTAGGACTAGTTGGCGATCCCTTCTTCCTTCCTCGTAAAAATTAATTTGCTGATTCTGGACACGTAGTGTTGACACTAAAATCTCCCTAGCAAATGATTGCTAGATTTTAATAGCGATTAGTCAAAGCTATTTTTGGCGATTAACTATTCGCCTAATCAACAATTTTCGGTGACATTGGCAGATTTGACAAATAATTGAGACAAAAGTATCAACCGATCTGTAAACTATTTAACAAATTGCATAAAAAAGAGGTTGAGAAAACCGAATAATTAAGCATCCGTTTAGTTAGCTCGTGTTTTATATGACTAGATGACTTCTTTCGAAGCGGCCGATTGTCTGTTAAATTGGTAGGGAAATGTTCTCAAAGCGTAATCATCACCTGCCGACTAATCAAACGCTTGTTAGAATTGTTTGAATATCAAAATAATAATAGGACTTTCGCCTGAAAGGATTCCCAACTTTGCAGAAGTACGTTTTGTATGCTTCTGTAGACCCCAAAAGCAAAAGCCCCAATTTTAAGCCAGTGCGCTGCACTGATTGACCCATTCTGGAGAAAGAATATGTTTAGCTACGACTTTTTGACCGACGAGCATCGTGAAATTCAGGCGATGGCGCGTCAGTTTGCGCAAGATCAGATTGCACCTATCGCAGAACAGTTTGATCATACCGGTGATTTTCCCATGGAAACCGTCAAGAAAATGGGGGAATTGGGATTTATGGGGATTGAAGTGCCGATGGAGTATGACGGAGCTGAGATGGACCCTCTGGCGTATGCGATCGTGATGGAAGAAATTTCTAAAGCGGATGCGAGCCACGGCACAATCGTTTCTGTTAATAATTCGCTGTATGGCAAAGGGCTACTCCTTTTTGGAACAGATGAACAAAAGAAAAAATATCTGGCTCCGGTTGCTCGGGGTGATAAATTGGGCGCGTATTCGTTAACCGAGCCGATGAGCGGCAGTGATTCTGGCACGATGAAGAGCCGCGCGGTTTTGAATGCGGCCGGAACCCATTACACCCTGAATGGGGTTAAGTCTTGGGTCACCAACGGACCTGTCGCAGATTTCATTGTGGTATTTACAATGACTGAGGAAGGGAAAGGACACAATGGAATCACCGCGTTCATGATCGAAACAGATAAACCGGGGATATCGATTGGAAAAACCGAGCCAAAACTAGGTATCCGTGCAAGTGCGACATGTGAAATCCACTACGATAATTATGAGATTCCAGTCGAGAATGTGCTGGGCGAGGTTGGCAAAGGATTTAAGGTTGCAATGACAATTTTAGACCACGGCCGAATCGGAATTGCGGCACAGGCATTAGGCATTGCGGCCGCCGCCTACGAGGCCAGCGTTGCGTATGCCAAAGAGCGGGAAGCGTTTGGGCAAAAAATCGGGCAGTTCCAAATGATTCAGCAAAAGCTAGCAGATATGTACGTCGAAGTTGAATCGAGCCGGATGCTCACCTATCATGCTGCGCTTGAGTCTGCTAAGGCGAAGAAAAACGGAACCCGCTTTACACTGCCAGCGAGTGCGGCGAAGCTCAAAGCGAGCGAAACGGCTATGTGGGTGGCGACAGAGGCTGTTCAAATCCATGGTGGCATGGGGTATTCGAAAGAGATGCCGATTGAACGTTATTTCCGGGATGCGAAAATCACACAAATTTATGAAGGAACCAGCGAGGTTCAACGTATGGTGATTTCTCGGAACTTAACCGGACTCCGTTAGATTCAAAACGTTAGGTGAGGAATATGAAGGACGGGATTCAATCTTTCGTCCTTCATACTTCTCACTTTAAACGACTACAGGTTGCCTGCCTCCATCGCCTCTAGCAATTTCATAGACCTTTGCACAGGGTCGGCCGCGACATTGTTTGCGACTATTTCCCCTTGAATCTGAACATTCTCACGAATCGCCTGCTCGTCTAGTGTGTTAATGATTCTGTCTCGCATGACGAATTTGCCATCGATCATTGAATGGACAACTTCTCGGCCGGTGGCGGCAAATATCAGATTGGGAACCAGCGTTCTGATCGGCCCATCTAAGATGGGCAACACATTGGCTTCTGTCACATCAAGGCAGATCAGGTCAGCTTTTTTTCCAACTTCTAAAGAGCCAATCTCATCGTCGAGCCCAAGTGCTTTGGCCCCTTCAATTGTTCCCATGCGCAATACCTCCCATGCTGGCAAAGTGGTTGGATCTTTGTACTTAATCTTGTTAAACAGCGAGGTTAGCTTCATCTCATTCCAAATGTTGTGGCAATTATTTCCGGCCGCTTGATCAGACCCCAAACAAACAGAACCGCCTGCTTGGCGAAAGACATGGGCCGGTGGGACGATCCCATCAATAATGCCGATACTGCCAGAGCACAAAGCCATCTTCGCACCTGATTTGGCAATCAGTTCGGTCTCTTCGTCCGTCGCTTCGGTTAGATGGACGGCTAGCAGCTGCTCGTCCAAGTAGCCAATTTCTTGTAAGAAAGCGGGAGTGCGTTCCCCATACCGTTTAACCATTTGGTCAATTTCTCGATCCCCCTGAGCTGTATGGACATGCACCATCAAGCCACGGTCGGCCGCCATCTTTTTGCATTCCATAAACTGGTCTAAACCGATCATGTCTGGCCCTTGGGGGCCGTACATAACATTGATCCGGCCGTCATAAGCCCTGTTCCAATTGTCAATAAAAGCGGTAGCTTGATCGATTGTTTCTTTTCCACGGGCCTCATCAAACGGGTACAGATCTCCGATTTTTAAGCCTGCCATCCCTTGAGCCGGCAGTGAGTTGATCCGTGCGGTTAAAACCGCACGCACACCGGCCGATGCAAAAACATCTCCCCAGCCGTCAACGGGCCAAGCATAATCTCCAAACAACGTAGTACCCGCCTTGATTCCTTCAACAACAGCACAACGGGTTCCGGCCAAAAAGGCGGCCGGGGTCATATATTTATGATAGGGGGCTAGTCCCGCTTGCATCCAATTCCATATGTCTTGAGCCACACCACGTACAACCGCATAGGATGCATGCATATGTCCATCGATTAACCCAGGCATAATACACATGTTACGCGCATCAATAGTTTCTTTAGCAACTACACTCTGTTTTAAATCAGACGTTGCCCCTACTGCTTTAATTCGGCCGTTCTCAACCGCAATCGCACCATTTCTTACATATCCAACCCCGTCACCCGACATCGTGAGCAGGTGAGCATTTTCAAACAAATAATCTGCCATAATTTCCTCTCTTTATCTGAGCACTTATTGATCGGTCTGATTGTAGGCGTCTATCCGATTTTTAAAAAGCACTTGCTTGTTGATGGTAAAAGCTGAGCAGTACCAATATCCTAAAGAGTTTCATTGGACCGTTACCCATATCGTAAGAAATGTGACCTAAGGTTGTTTTTATAAAGTTATAAATTGGTTATTATCATAATAACCGGGGTTGAATATGCACAAACACCATCAAGTCTTTGCCCATGCCTGGGTGAAGCGTCTTTTCGTTTATTTTAGTTTAATTGTGACACTTGGGGTTCTGCCGGGTCACGCTTATGCTTCAGACAACAGTCTTGAAAGATCTGTTGATGCTGATCCAACATATAGCGAGAACGTAGAGCCAATTGCATTTGAATTTGATAATTCACTCAATGCACTTCTAAATCAAGGTTCAAGTGAGCCGACTGTTTCTTGCCCTGCCGGGTATACGAAGCTGGGAGGCCCTTGGTATAACAAGGTTAAACTTGACCTTGTTCGCAGGTATACGGTTCAGGCCCCCGGAGTCGGCGAGATATTGGTTACCGGAGCCGCCATGGAAGGGCATCCAGATCTGGGCTGTAGCCCTGCTGGAGATACGCCATTTGAGCCCCATTCCCACTGTACTCAAGCACAAACCGATGAAACATTTAATATCAAACTTGTTGGAAACCTCGGGTCGTTTGACTTAGGGACATATGAAGACAAGAGAGATCCATCAAAGGAGAACTGGTGGTTCAATGCAGGCAATTTCAGTAGAAACGTGATGCCTGGCTCTTATGATATTGAGGTTCGTCATCCATTGCAGAAGCACCAAAGTATTACTTATAAGCTAGTTGCTTGCTTTGGATCTTCGCCGCCACCACCACCACCACCGCCACCGCCGCCACCGCCGCCACCGCCGCCACCGCCGCCGCCGCCGCCACCACCGCCGCCGCCACCACCACCTGGTTCGAGCTGTAACGGCTTCCTTATTACTGGAGAAGCGGACGATCCTGATTCAAGCGGATCTCCAATCCAAGTGACTATCTATATTGATACCGTTTTTCAGGCGACAGTAAGCACAAGCGGTAAAAGATTTTCCTTCCCTATTCCGGACTTGTATAAAGATGATAAGTCGCACGATGTCACGATTACATGGAACGATCCATATACCACGACTTATCTGAGCGGCTACGATGATGACGGGAATGAGGTTTATTCCACTTCAAACGCTGCATCATGGGCATTTTTAGATTACACGTCATTCCGGTGTCCACCACCAGAAGCTGATCTATTTATTTCAGGTGACGCATGGGCTAAAAAACCCGGCCGAGGCGGATTCTATCCAACCGATCCTGGTGATCCGGCCGACTCTGCAGATGAAAAAGTTTGGCTAGAGGACAGCGCTGAATTTGAAGTGATTGTGCGAAACAATCACCCTAATTTTGTAGCGATTGACGTCCAAGTTGAATTTACATTGCCAGAGGATCCTGAAAATTTACTCGACTGGTCAGATTGGGAACACCATCCTGATTGGACCTGCTCTAAGACAGACAGGGTGATAGCGTGTGAAATTCCTCGATTCGAATCGAGCGGCACCGGAGGCCCAGATGAGTATATTCTTTTGACGGGTTCATCGATCATTCCGGGGACATATCGGCCGGATTATGATTTCTTAGAATGGGAAGGAGAGATTCAGTCAAACAATCCATTGGCGACTGAGTTAACGCCACTCGATAACGAGACTGATTTTGAGTTGGAAGTAATAAAATCTTGGCTGCAAACGTATCCACACACACTGCTTATGTCGCAATACAATTATGTGAAATATCATGACTCGATTGCTGACAGGCTAGTGGCTGAAGATGCAGAAAAGAGCTTTGGCGCAGGTGAACCGATTCCATCTCTGTTCCAGATCCCTGTGTATGAGGCTCCCGGGATTACGATGACAAATTACACGACGTTGACTGTAGAATTTTGCGATCACTTTACTGAACCAAATTGCTTGCATGATTCCGCAATCATCACTGGGGCAGTAAGGCTGAATAGCTTTGATTTAACTGAAACTATTCTGCAAGCTGTTACGGCCGGAACCGTTAGTGACGACCCATCGGGGACAAATTTACAAACGGGGACAATTAGCTTTGATTATGGTCTAGATGGAAACGGCCGATTTGTCGATCATGACCCTGTTCACTGTCAGGACTGGATCACAAAAATGTCTTCCTATTCTGGCCCAAGCGGTTGTGCGACTATTCCAGAAACTTACTTAGATTTCCCTTCCGCATCAGATCAAGCAATATTTGAATGGTCTGATCCTGAAACCTTTGGTTTGCTCTTGTTTTCCACTGGCGGCCGCGAGGTTGATTGTGATTTGCCAACTGGTGGCTGTATTGAGAGTAATCGTGGCAAGCCTGGTATTTATCGGTCGAGCGGCACCATCTACTATGACGTGATCTTTTACGATGAGGTGCACGAACGACTAGGCCCTGACCCACTCGATTATAGTTATGAGTATGAATTTGATATTTATAACCAGCAGTTAAGTTCGTTTAGTGAAGTGTATGAAGGCGGTCCATAAACGACTGAAGCCAACTTAATATTGTTTATAGCCCTCGGGTGCACTTAACTTGTGCATTCGGGGGCTTTTTGTTTGGCTTATTTGGAATTGAAATGTGGTTGCATCTAACTTGACGGCATGTTGTCACTAGGCATCGACAAGGGCATCTGTTTCAACTGTTGTAGTAAAGCAACTTGGCAAAAAATTATCATCCTAGGGCACCCCAAGGGCATTTCCTGCGGGTATGAGCCATTCGGTAAAATTGATTTTAAAATCCAAGTTTTTCCCCGAATGACTGGCCGCTACGGTTGAATTCGCGCCGAAGGGGCTAGTCATCGTTAGGCGAAGGTGCCAATCTCCGATTGGCATGTAAGGCTAGCGACGATGGCTCGCCCTGACATGGAAAAATTTGAGGCAAAAAGACTCAACTCTCTTGTGCATAATTCCAATAGTTGGAACAGATACCACAAGGGACACCCCTTCAAGATGAATTATGCTACGAACACGATGATTTCCGGAGCTGGGCGATTTAATGGCAAACCATTAGCCACGCTGGCTATTCATAGGCTAAAACTTCTCGGATCGTAAGCCTAGCTGCATTTCGGGCCGGAATGATGCTGGCAATTGTGGCCAACGCCAACACACCAAGCAACCATATCCAAAATCCACGGACACTGAAGTGAAGGGGCAATGGAGAGTTGATCATCGCCTCGCTGATGATGCGTAGCAGAACGACACTAATTGGGAATGACAAGACAGCTCCGAAAACCCAGCTGATAAATCCGATTGAAAGCCCTTCAAGAATGACTGTGCGCATAATTTCAGTATCAATCGCACCAATGGCACGCATAACACCGATCTCGCGCGTCCGCTCAAGCACGTTCATCGACATCGTACCGGCCAGCCCAATCGACCCGACAACCGCTGTTAGAAGCGCCATCGTCATAAAAAATGTCACAAGCACGCCGATCGCCTCGGCCGCACTTTCAGTCACTTCTTTCCCCGCTTCAACATTGCGCACACGGTAGCCAGCTTCATCTAATTTGTCATTGATGCGTTTGGCCGCAAGTTGCTGCCCGGTCAGGGATTGATCTTTGGTAACCACCCTAAACGAGGTTCCCTGACCAATTTGATTGGTTTGCACCGCAATTGTTTCATACGGCACGTATCCTAAAATTGTTTCACCGTTGGGGTCAGGAAACGAGAAGATGCCCACGATCTCCCAAAGCTCTTCACGGCCGCCGTTTATCTCAACCGGAATCAGCCCCCCAACTTTTAGATCGGGCACCCTATCAAGAGCGAGATCCGCAATAACGACCGCTTTTGTGTCAGATTGGATGAGCCAACGCCCTTCTAAAATACGCGGGGCGACCAACTCACTATCAGCCGGGGGAGCCAGCATGGTTAAGGCTTCACCCGTTTCGCTGTCAGGTATTTGGATTTCGCTAGATGCAAAGAGCCACGGCTCGATAAATTCAACCCCTTCAACCTCGTTGATGGTTTGACTGATTTTGTCTACTCGATACGGCCGATCTGTATCAACAATTACATCGGCGATAAACAGATCCCCAATGCTGTTGATGAATTGATTAAGCGATTCGCGCACGTTAAATACAGCGATGAAAATAGCACCCGCCATAGTTAGTGTGAATAGGGTTAAAGCCAAGCGCCCCCGTTTGCGGAAGGTGTTGCGCACCGAAAGCAAGATCGGCCGAGCGATCCAAGCGATCGATTCACCAATCCGGTCTAAACGAGATTCACGGCTGCTGCCACCTTGACCGGCCGTGTTGCTGATCGCTCGGGCCACAGTGGTTCGTGATCCTGATCGAACAGGAATAAACCCGGCCGCAATCGGCACAATAATGGCGATGACCGCCTGAGTGGCAATCGACGCCGGAATGAAGCGAAACCCTTGAACTGTAACGGCCAGTAGCCCGGCCATGTAATTGGCGAGCGCAAATCCGCCCCATGCCGATAGCGGGATAGAAATGAGCAACGCTAACAGGCTAAACGTCCCTATCAACGACAAATACATCGCTGTGATCTGGCGGCTATGCGCCCCGATCAGCTTCATCACCCCGATTTGGCGCAAATGTTGAGCCAGCAGAGCGTTAAGCGTGTTGGCAATTAGCGAGCTACCCAATAGGAGCATCAAGGCTCCCATTGCGCCCAGAACGCCTAAAATCGCCAATACGGTTGATTCCATCGGATGTTCGCGCGTGGTGCCGGTCCAGCGTCTAAAAATGCGGTCATCCCGCTTTTTCAGTCTTTCTTCAACCCGGTCCGCCACTTCGTCAACATGCACAATATCGTTTGAGTCACCTTCTACACGAGCCACAATTTGATTAAACGATGAATCTCGGCCAAGCCATTCTAGCGTGTCTAGCGTGACATAGGCATGGGGTTCTGCGTTCGGGCCACCGCGCACACCTTGATCCAAAACAAAGCCAACGGCCGGCATTTCTCGGGTGGTTCCATTGGATAACTGGACGAGCAAGTTGTCGCCAACGGCGATATCAAGCTCGTTCCGAATACGATCTTCGAGCAGAATTTCTCGACGGCCGGGGGTAGATGCCCCTTCTATCGTATGGTGAACAAAAATGTTTGATTGGGTAAAGTCTTCTTGCCCCACAACGCGCAACGCCTGCCACGTGCTGCCACCATCTTGGCTGATGCGTAATACCGCTCTGTGTCTTCCTTCTACGTCCGCAAGGCCATCAATTTTGGCAATGGTGTCTACAAAGCTTTGATCGAACGGGATCACATTAAATTCAATGTTTGCCGGTTGGGACTCTGCATAGCTGACCTCCATATCCTCGGCCAAAATAACGTATGAGGTAATGATGGTGCCAAGCGCGAAAACGCCGACAGCGATTGATGCGACTACGAGCGCTGTGCGGGCTCGGTTTTCCCATAAATCTAAAAAGACTTTTTGCCATCTGGGGCGGGTTTCAATAGTTGACATGAGTTAAGAACGGCGCGGGTTGTTGGGCCGGTAAAAGTTAAGGGAGTTAATCACCAGGAACCGGAACGGGTTGCTCGGTATGGTCGGGGCTAGGCAATTGGTCAGTTTGGGAGTGGCCGACTGATAATTCAGGCTCGTCTTCTCGGTTGACGACCAAACCATCGGCCAGGGTAATGGTGCGATGGGTGAAGCGGGTAAGCCCAGGATCGTGGGTAACGATCAGAATTGTTTTCCCATCGGCCGACAGTTTGTTAAACAGATTGATAATTGTGTTGGCCGATTTTGTATCTAGATTTCCGGTAGGCTCGTCTGCAACAATAATCGATGGGTCTGTCGCCATCGAGCGTGCAATTGCGGCACTTTGCTGTTGCCCTGTAGAGAGAGAGTCTGGGAATTTATGGGCCTCTTCTTCTAATCCCACCATTTTTAGCAGATCCATCGCTCGGTCAAAACGCTCGGCCGGATCAAACGTGTTGGTGTAATCCATCGGCAGCATGGTATTTTCAACCATCGTAAGCGTGGGCAATAGTTGGAAAAACTGGAATACGATCCCCATGTTTTTCCCTCGCCATTGGGCCCTCTCACTTTCGCTTAAATCGTAAATGTTGTTGCCGCCAATTGTGACCGTGCCAGAGGTTGGATGGTCGATGCCGGTCAACATGTTTAGCAAGGTCGATTTTCCACTCCCTGATTTACCAACGATGGCGACAAAATCCCCGTAATTAAATTCAAGATCGATCCCTTTGAGCGCGGTAAATTCACCGGCCGGGCCGACGTAGGTTTTGATCACACTGTCTAATTTGATGGCAAGTTCTTTTTTGTGTGTGTTTCCGGTGGTGATAATCGGATCGAGCTTGACCCCTTTCAAGTTTTCAGCTTCGTCATCTTCTGTTTCTGCGATGGCACGCAGATCGGCCGGTTTGATTTTTCCATTCCCATCTAATTCTGGGGTTGAAACAACACCATCAACAATATGCAGCACCCGATCAAAACGGTCTGCCAAATTCATGTCATGGGTAACCATCACAACCGTTTTGCCACGGGCCACCAGCTTTTCAAATATTTTAAAAATTCGGTCAGATGTTTTTGTATCCAAGCTGCCGGTCGGTTCGTCGGCAATAATAACTTGCGGATCGTTGACCAGTGCGCGTGCAATGGCTACCCGCTGTTTTTGCCCACCAGAAATATGGGCCGGTATCTTGTGAGAATGCTCTCCGATCTCAACTTCATCCAGCAGTTCTTGGGCCAATTTGCGACTTTTCCAACGCTGGAAGAATCCGGCAAAGTCTTGAGGCAGAATTACGTTGTCTACCAAGTTCAACATTGGCAACAGCTCAAACGATTGATAAACAATCCCAACATTTTTACCACGCCATGTGGCTAATTCATTTTGATCAAGGGCATGAATCGGCTGGGTGGTGCCATCGGCCGGATCGGTGTAGATCACTTCCCCCGAGCTGATTTGGCTAACCCCAGAAATCATGTTGAGCAGGGTTGACTTCCCGGCGCCTGATTTTCCGATAATACCCAAGAACTCCCCCGGATAAATATCGACATTGACCTTATCCAGCGCGGTAAAATCACCCGCGCCGGTGGTGAATACTTTTGACACATCTGCAAGTTTGAATAAAGGTTTAGTTTTGGTCATAAATCAAAATGTCCACAAAAACCGGAAAGCTGGGAACTTTTAAAATTATAATATGCTTGGGCGGAAAGGTTTCCCCACCATTCGTACTGAATTGGGGTGAATTCGTACTGAATTAGGAATATTCGCCATGGTTATTGTGCCAAATCTGGCTCAACCTATGGGAGGATGTTACATAGCTTGTCTTTAGCTGTTGCTTAGTTAGACAATGTGTCTAATATTGTATGCGTCATCTAACATTTATCAATAGGCAACCTGCCTGCTGTGTCTAGAATTAAACATGTGTCTAATTTTGAGCGCTTAATCTGTGCTCAAAATAACACCATCAAAACTTTCTTTTGAAAAAAAAGCTTAGCCGACAATCGATAAGAACCCGCAGAATGCTAAAAAAGGCGCTGATTGCCCTAATTCAGGAAAAGGATTTTGGGACGCTGCGTGTGCAAGATATTACGGACCGGGCAGATTTAGGCCGAGCTACATTTTATCTGCACTACTCTGATAAAGAAGATCTACTTTCAGCCATTGTTGACCAAAGTTATCAAGAAATAGCTGAGCGTTTAGAAAACGCTAAGGGGGCTGAGAATTTGATTGGTCTTCGTTGGGGGTTGGAATATGCGGCCGAAAATCCTGAGTTATTCAGCGTTTTAATTGGGCATCAGCGTACGGCCAACAAGATTAGATCACTCATTATTGACCGGATTATGCTGGAATTCCCGCATGAGCTGGATGATGATAATTTGTCAAGAGCAACCGCCCATATTTTGGCAGGGTCTATCATGGGGGTCTTTAACTGGTGGTTGAATCATCAAAATGAACTTTCTTTAGACGAATTGCTGGATCTGTTTAGCAAAATTATTCCTGAAGGTCTACTAAATTTAAAAAACCAATGAGGTGCTTGTGACAAAACCTATTCGATTAGAACTCCCGACCCCATTTTCTATTGGCAGTGTGAATGCGTGGCTGTTTGTAGAGCCTGAGCCGGTTTTGGTAGATTGTGGGCAGAATACCCCAGACTGTATCGAGGCACTTGTGGCGGGCTTGGCGGCCGAAGGGTTGTCTACGGCCGACCTAAAGAAAGTGATCATCACCCACGGTCACGTGGACCATGCGGGGCTAGGCGGGTATTTGGCCGAAAATAGCAGTGCTGAGTTTTGGGTGTCTGATCACAACTGGGACTGGGTGGCTGATGTTGATACAAAATGGGGTGAACGGGTCGATTTTATGGCCAGAATTGTGCAACAAGCCGGGGTAGAACCTGACTTGGTTGAATTGATGGTGAGCGGCATGCGGAACATCGCCTCGATTTGGCAATCGGTGCCTGTTGATCGGATGGTGCGGTTCAACACCAAATCAAAACTGCAAATGGGGGGCGCCCGCTGGGACGTGATTCATGCGCCAGGTCATTCTGAATCCCAGACCTGCTTTTACGAGCCGATCAGCAAAAGACTGATCTCGGCCGATATGCTGCTCCACATCGCCCCTGTGCCGGTAATTGAGCGCTATGCAGAGTTAAATGACCAAGGTGAGATTGAACGGATTTTAGGGCTGCCTAAACACATGGAATCGTTGGAGCTGTTTTACGATCTAGAAATCTCGGCCGTTTATCCAGGGCACGGGCCGGAATTTAAAGACCCCCATCGAGTTGTGATTGATCGACAGAAAGATCGTATCCATAAGCGGAAAGAGCAGTGCTTTGAACTGGTAAAAGATGGTACAAGCTCAGCAATGGGGATTACAGATGTGATGTACAGTCATTTCCCCCAATCGGGCAAAATAACCGGGCTGGCGATGGTGGTGGGATATTTAGACCTGCTGATGCAAGAGGGCAAAGTGCAACGAAGGACAGAAGAGGGCGTTTGGCATTTCAACATCACCTAATTTTGGGTTGATTCTGTAGAAATCTGCGTAAACTTTGTTTTGCACCGCACCAAATCGGTACAATTCAGAATACCTGATACCCCCACAAGACTTTATCAGGCCCGAAGGAAAGAAAAATGGCAGAAACATTTAACACAAACGTCCGATCAGAAACAGTATTGATTTCACCTCAATCGCTACGAGAGAAGCTACCAACTTCTCCAGAAGCAGATCGGTTTGTTTTTGAGTCACGACAGGTGATTCAAAATATTTTAGACGGAAAAGATCATCGCTTGTTGGTAATCGTTGGCCCATGCTCGATTCATGACGTTGAACTGGCAAAAGAATATGCAAAGCGCCTTAAAATTTTGCACGATCAGCTGGCGGACTCTCTATATATTGTCATGCGCGTTTACTTTGAAAAACCGAGAACCAGTATCGGCTGGAAAGGGTTGATCAATGATCCCGACTTAAATGATTCTTGTGATATCGAAAAAGGGTTGGCTAAAGCACGCGAATTAGGCGTTTGGCTGGCTGAGCATCAGCTACCGGCCGGAACCGAAGCACTTGATCCGATCTCGCCCCAATATTTGTCAGATCTGTTTGCATGGGCCGCAATCGGCGCACGTACAACTGAATCCCAGACCCACCGCGAAATGGCATCTGGTTTGTCAATGCCGGTTGGTTTTAAAAACGGAACGGGTGGCGGATTAAAGATGGCGGTTAATGCGATTCAATCTTCGCGTGCATCACATAAGTTTTTAGGCATGAATACGGACGGGCAAGTCACCATCATAGAAACGGCCGGAAATCGATTTGGCCATGTGATTCTGCGTGGTGGGAAACAACCTAACTACGATTCAGTCAACGTGCGCCTGTGTGAAGATGCACTGACCGAAGGCGGGATCGCTCCCAATATTGTGGTTGATTGTAGCCATGCCAACTCATACAAGAAATTTGAGCTGCAGCCACTGGTCGCTGACAACATTGCCCAGCAGATTATCAACGGCAATCAATCGATTGTCGGGATTATGCTCGAGAGCCATATCAACGAGGGGAAACAATCTTTTCCTCCCGCAGATAAAATTGATCAAATTCAATATGGTGTTTCATTAACTGATGGCTGTATTAGCTGGGAATCAACCGACATTTTGCTGCGGAACCTGAGTGATAAACTCGCTGCTCCACTTAAAGCCAGAGCTGAGCAAAGACAACTCAACAACGCATGAACCGGGCTGGATTTTTCAACGGGCTAGGTGCATTTGTAATCTGGGGCTTTCTTCCGATTTATTGGAAGCTGATTGCTGATGTTCCGGCCCTTGAGACCCTTGCCCATCGGATTGTCTGGTCACTTCTGTTTTTGTTTGTGGTGTTGCTCGCCACCCGCAATTGGGATTGGGTTCGGCCGACGCTGCGTGATCGCCGCAAGCTGACCTACACACTCATCGCCTCGGTTTTACTTAGCTTTAATTGGGGGCTGTTTATCTGGGCCATCAATATCGGGGAGATATTGTCAGCCAGCTTGGGCTATTACATCAATCCGTTACTTAGCGTAATCATTGGCGTGTTGTTTTTCAAAGAAAAACTACGGCCGGGCCAATGGGCTGCGATCGCAATCGCAGCCAGCGGAGTTATCTGGCTCACCGTCTCGTTTGGGCAACTGCCTTGGATTGGGCTCGCACTAGCGCTAAGCTTTGGATTATATGGAGCGCTCAAAAAAATGGCCGTGTTAGGGTCTGTTGAGGGCTTGACAATAGAAACGGCCGCTGTGTTTTTGCCCGCATTGATCTACCTCATCTATTTAGCAACCCAAGGGACTGGCAGCTTTGGCACCGCCGGGGGCGCAACCACACTGACCTTAGTCGGCACCGGCGTGGCAACCGCCATCCCGCTACTGCTTTTTGCGGGGGCGGCGCAGCGCATTCCACTCAGCATGGTCGGCATGATGCAGTACATCGCCCCCACAATCCAGCTTTTTCTGGGGGTTTTTGTCTATAACGAGCCGTTTCCAACTGAGCGACTGGTTGGCTTTGTCTTTATTTGGGTGGCGTTAATCGTATTTACGGCCGAAGGGTTGTGGCACAATCGCCAGCCGATGACCGCCGTAGCAACTGATTTGTAACATGTCTCAGCGAGCGCAACTGCCAGCATGGCTAACCGAGAACTCTTGGCTTATTTTGCTAACCGTGGTTGGGCTGATTTACAGGTTTGCAGAGCTGGGCAGCGTGCGTGTTAGCCACGATTTGGCATGGCAAGCGTGGGATGCAGCCCGCATCATCAATGGAGTCTATCCCCTGATCGGTCAGCCTTCCTCCGTCTTTTTAGATAACCCGCCGCTAATGGGGTACATCCAAGCGATTCCCCTCTTTTTCTGGCGTTCCCCTTGGTCGATTTTTATCTTCGCCACATTCCTGAATAGCTTGGCCGTCCCGCTTATATTTTCGGCCGTTGACCAAACCTTTGACCGTCGAATTGCGATTTTATCCACCGCCCTTTTTGTCATCAATCCATGGGTCGTTCACTTTAGCCGCATGACATGGACTCAAGGGCTGCTCCCCTTTTTCTTGGCGATTATTTTCTGGTGCTGGCTCCCAATCCTTTGCCAACCGGCCGATTCTGCACAGCCGCTGCACCCGTTTAAATTCCGCTTTTTACTCGGCTGGCTCGCATTGATTGCCATGCTCCAGACCTACATCCTAGCCTTTGTAATGTTAGCTCCCGTTGGGTTGATCTTGGTTTTGTATTGGCGCAAGGTGCCAAAGCGTGACCTGTCGGTCGGTGTTAGCGTGCTGGCTCTTTCGCTGGTCTTTTATGGCTGGTCGGTGAACCAAAACCTTGAACAAAATAGCGGCAAGTTCTTTGATTTCCTAACTGATTTGGGTGGGAGTGGTGAAGTTGAATCGGCCGATATCGAAAGCGGGCAAACGTTAAATCTGACCGACGAGTCGATTATTCATGCGATGCGCTTGGTGACCGGCCGTGATTATGTTGGTCAGGATATAAATGGGCCAGACAAGCCGGGCCCCATTCCGGTACCGCTTCTCTCTCAACTGGCTAGATGGCTATTCTCGGCCGGATTTTTAGCCGGTTTGATCATTTTGATTATTAAACGGCCGCCTGCGTTTTTATTTCTGGCGGTCTGGTTTTTTGTCCCGATCATCCTCATGATGCTGCTCCCATCCAGCGTTTTTGTCCACCCGCACTATCTGCTGTTTACGCTGCCGGTTGGTGGTCTGATTACCGCCATGGGCTTGGATTGGGCCATGCAGCGGCACCAAGCTGTGCTGTGGGTTGGTGTGATTTTGATCTCTGCGATAGCGGTTCAATTTAAAGCGAGTTTGTGGCAGAGCGGCCGGGCCGTTTTTGAGCAACCATTAGCCTATGGCTTAAACGCCATCCCGCTGCGAATCGCGGCCGAAGCTGGTGGTGAGTTACGGGACTTATCCCCAACACAGGTCCCGTTGCGGGTTGTTTCGGCCGCTAATGATCAAATTGTGACCGCTATCAGCGGCCGATGGGTAAATGTTGTCGAAGGGGCGGATCAGGCCGGGCTCATGTTGGCTCAGTCAGGATTGGAGACACCTATCTTAAAAATGCCAACGGCCGAAGCCGGTTTTGTGCATGAAGTTGCCCCATCCAAAAGCGTGTTGAGCCTTATTGAATTTCCACTAGCACACAGCACTGAAGCGGGTGTTTCCCTTGCAGGGTATTCGTATAGCCAAAATGATGGAGCGGTTCTAGTCACAACATTTTGGCGCATTGATGTGTTGCACGATGCTCGCAACGAATGGTTTGTGACCCCGTTTGTCCACTTTATTGATAGCAACGGACAGACGGTGGCAAATCAAGCGCCCCATCCGGTGTGGGGATACCAGTGGCAAGTGGGGGATGTTTTTATCAGCACGGTGGAGGTTGAGGCGCCAGACGGGCTGGCGAAGTTGGGCATCGGTTTGTTTGATCCAATCTCTCAAAAAACGTTTTTAATCGAAACCAACGATGGAAATGTTCCCCGAATTGAAGTGCCAATCCCCTAGACCTCAAACAATTCTCCTATTTTCACAAGACAGCTTTCAATCTCATATATACTTGGCCCTGATGAATATTCTTCGGTATTACACAGGGCAACGACAAAATTATCCATATCTTTTTGGGGCGGCCGTTTGGTTGGCGTGGCTTATCAGTATTTCATTCGGGTCTGGTAATTTTGATTTGGGCGGTCAGGTGATCGGAACCGATTATCTGATGTTTTATACGGCCGGTAGCACTTTGGCGGCCGGTGATCAGGGTGAGCTTTATAATTTTGAAAATCAATTTGAGCGCCAAGTAGAAATTATCGGGCCAGAGCACGAAGACTTTTTCGCCTACATCAACCTGCCGTTTTTAGCATGGCTTTATGTGCCGTTAAGCGGGCTGCCCTATGTGTGGAGCTTTGCCATTTGGTGTTTGATCGGTCTGGGGCTGCTGTGGGGCTCTCTCGCGCTCCTCGGCCGACCCGAAGCCATCTTCTTGTCCCTAACTTTTTTCCCTGTGATCGCCAACTTTACCTTTGGTCAAAACGCATTTGTGAGCCTATTTTTGCTGGCGGCCGTCTATGCCTGCTGGATGGCAGACAAGAAAATCTTAACCGGTGTTTTGCTAGCGCTGCTGCTTTACAAGCCTCAATTGGTGATGGGTGTTGGCTTTTTGTGGGTGCTTAATTTTCGGCAAGAGTGGCGCGCTTTAGTCGGATTTGTGTTGGGCTGTGGCCTGGTTTCCGGCATTCTGTTTTTTACCATGCCAGAGGCGGCCGCCGCATACGCCGTGTTTGCCCAAGAAGTTTTGCCTACGCTGTCTGAATGGGGAGAATTTCCCATCGTCCATATGCACCATATTCGTGGCTTTTGGCAACTGCTACTCCCGGCCGCTCTCAGCGAGCCGCTGTGGATTATCGGCAACTTGGCGGGGCTCTTTTTCTTTTGGCGATTGTGGTCACAGAGCCAAGACCGGTCTGACAAACCGTTTTGGTACGCTGCCGCTACTTTGCTCACCCTGTGGACCACCCCTCACGCTATTTTGTATGATCTGACGTTGCTTCTGATTCCGGCCGTGTTGCTGTGGCACGCCCGCCCAGACTGGCACAATCAGCTGCTTGCAATTTATATTTGGGGATGGGTGGCTTATATGTTTTCAACCCCATTCACAGGCGCACAGTTAGCCTTCGCCCCTGTTGCGGTTCAAATTAGCGTTATCTTTTTTGTCTGGTGTGTGTACACCGTTTACCAACTGGCCGTGCAGGAAAACAGCCCCCAAATGCAGCGTTAGACCATCAATTGGGCGCCCACAAGGGAATTTGTCCTAACTGTTGTAAATATACAAGAAGAAATTTGTTTCGTTTTGGCAAAAATTTATCATTCTGGGGCGAGCCATTCGGCAAAATTGTTTTAACAATCAAGATTTTTCCCCGAATGACTAGCCCCTACGACGCAAATTGAATTGTAGGGGCTAGTCATCGCTAGGCGCAGCCCCGATGGCTCGCCCTGACATGGAAATTTTTAAGGCAAAAAGACTCAATTCCCTTGTGCACAATTGCAATAGTTGGAAAAAAAGGCTAATAGGAACGCCCCTAAAAGTTGATTACCCTTTAACTTTTAGAGCCTCTTGCAACAACGAACGAGCATTCACTTTGCCCAAGTCGTCTTTAACCCCCAGCATGTCCGCTAGCTCCTCTATCCGCTCGTGATTTTCTAAGCGAGTTACCACGGTGGTTGTCCGGCCGTTTTCCTCCGCTTTTCTCACCTTGAAATGCACGTCCCCAAATCCCGCCATTTGAGGCAGATGGGTCACACAGATCACCTGGTGCCCCGCTTTGCCTGACAGCGACCACAGCTTTTCACCCACAACAGCCCCGATCCGGCCGCCGATTCCCTGATCAATTTCGTCAAAAATGAGCGTCGGGGTTGAATCCACCTTTGCCAACGCCGTTTTTAACGCCAGCATGATGCGTGCCGTCTCGCCACCGCTAGCCACTTTGGCCATCGGTTTAAGCGGCTCACCCGGATTAGACGATATCAAAAACTCCACCTTATCAAATCCGTTTTTGTCAAAAGCCAGTCGCTGCTCGTCGATATAAATACCGGCCGGATCTTCCTCTTGGCTAAATGCTACCTCAAACCGAGCCGTCATTTTTAGATCGCCAAGCTCAGATTCAACTACTTTGGCCAATTTTTGAGCCGCCTTTTTTCGTTTGGCAGATAGCTGTTTCGCCTGTCGCCCAATCCGCCGTAGCCCTTGTTCGATCAACCCATCCAGCTCTTCAAGCCGTTTGTCACTGTTTTCAAGTTTGGCCAGCTCGACTGCCCCATCTTCGCCGCTTTTGATCACATCCGCAATTGTGGAGCCATATTTGCGCTTTAGCTGATTAATGAGATCAAGCCGCTCCTCTAAAGCTGTGAGCCGCTTGGGATCATGCTCAAGACCTTCTTGATATTGCCGGATCGTCGCTCCGATGTCATCAACTTCTGCCACGGCCGCCTCTAACCGATTGCTCAACTCTTGTTGGCTTTCATCTAGTTTGGCTAATGCCAGCATCGCGGCCGAGGCTTGCCCCAACATGTCGCTCACGCTAATCACTTCACCGTCACTGCTCTCAAGCCCACTTAAAAGGGTCTGAGCTTCAGAAGATGATCGAATGAGGGACTCTATATTTGCCAGCTTTGCCCGCTCTTGTCGAATCGATTCATCTTCTCCGATTTCGATTGAAGCGGTTGAAATCTCTTGAACCTGATGGGTCAACATTTCTTGCCTACGAGCGATGGCCGCTTCATTTTCTTTCAGATTTTTTTGTTCAGCTTCAAGCTTGCGCAAATTACGCACGTCTTTGGCTAAAGCTTGCTGAATCTCGGTTAAACCGGCATAGCTATCTAGCATGGGCAAGTGGGATTTTGGTTTAAGCAGCGATAGATGCTCTCCTTGCCCATGGATGCCGATCAGCACATCCCCGATTTCACGTAAAACAGTTGTTTTTGTAGTTGAGCCATTTACCCGACACACGTTCCGGCCGCTGTCACGCAGCTCACGGCTCACCATGATCTCGTTGGCTCCATCCTCATCTTCTAGCTCATTTTCTTCAAAGATCTCTTTGAGCTCGGTTTTAGCTTGGTCCGTTAAGGTAAACGTGGCTTCAACCAGCGCCTTAGACTGCCCAGCACGGATATTGCCGGTATCGGCTCGACCACCCAAGATCAAACTAACCGCGTCTAAAATAATCGACTTACCGGCACCGGTTTCTCCGGTCAAAATATTAAATCCGTTGCCAAATTCAATATCTAATTCTGAAATGATGGCGAAATCTCGTATCGAAAGTTCTTGAAGCATTGTGTCAGTAGTCGTACTTTAAAAAAATAAAATGTGGGATTGATTGAAACCAATCAATCCCATGAAGAATTAGCGTAATTGTACCCGTGCACCAGATGCGGCCGAAAACGCCACGATGGCTGCGATTAACCAGCCACCGCCTAAAATAAGCGCTGGCAAAAAGATGCAAATGGCCATAATTCCGGCCAAAATGTTGGGTAAGTTTCGGCCACGCCTGCGGCCGATAGCCTGTTGCGCAACCCGGGCGATTGCGGCACCAATCCCACCACCAACCGCAAACGCGATGAAGTAGATAAATATCCCGCCAAAACCGCCGATTAAAGTCACTAAAAATCCGGTAATCAGAGAAATAACCCCGATTACCAACATTGAAACAACGTAATCAGAAGACGTGGCTTCGTAATACCCTTCTTCGATTTCGTAAATGCAAGTAAAGCAGCGATACCCAACTGAGGTGGATTTCGAGCTTTTTAGTGAAATCGGCCGGCCGCAACGGTTGCAACGCAAGTTGGTCGGTTCACCCGATTTATAATCAACCATCGAGCCATCAGGCTGCACCCATTCAGAAATATCAACCGGATGCGAAAACACCCCGTCGACATTCGGTTCAACCTTGCCGCTTATGGCAGCTGACTCAACTTGAGTTTGTTCGCCGTTTTCTTCAGCGATTGACTCGGTTGTGGTTGAATCGATCTCTGTTTTTAGTTTTTCGTTCTCTTTTAGAATAGTGATTTGCGGCGGCTCTTTGCCATCTAACAATGCGAGTTTTTCAATCGCTTCACTATTTTTGGGGTCAATTTCCAACGCTTTTTCATATGCTTCGCGCCGTTCCCCTTCGTCTTTTAAAATGTTGGCCAAACCGATCCATGCGGGTACTAAGTCCGAATCAGTTGCCAATAGCTCGCGATATAATTCAATCGCGGCCGGGATTTTTCCACTTTCAGCCACACTTGCAGCTGTTCGTAATTGACTTCGAATTTTTGGTGTCATTGTCGCTTCGCTTACCTAGTCGTTTCGCTTACCTGCCAATTAGAAACTGGCTCGATAAAAACGTCCTATCTCTCAAACCCCAGCCTTTTAAAAAGCCTGCGGTAAAAGTATCCCTTTTCACCAACCCTAGCAAATCGTGCAACATGGTGATGACGGGTGATTTTAATCTCATCTCCGTCAATCAACGCCAGCGTCTCTTGACCATCTACGGTCAAAATAGCCCCGTGATCCGTTCTAACCCGTATCGTAGCCACCGCTTCTTGGTGAAGCACGAGTGCCCGATCTAAGCTTAGATAAGGTGCAACCGGCATAAGCAAAAAATTGTTTAGCAAAGGAGGGAGCAATGGCCCACCGGCCGCCATTGAATAAGCGGTTGACCCGGTAGGGGTGGCAACAATTAGGCTGTCAGCCGTATAGGTTGTGATTTCATCGCCATCTACCGAAAGATCAAGTCGCACAACCCGCGCACGGGTTCCGCCGATTACAAAATCATTCAGGGCGATGAAGTTAGCCGCTTCAAGACCAGCCCGTACATGGGTGGCGCTTAGCATTAAGCGGGTTTCAGTCCACTGTTGGTTATTCAGGAATTTGTCCAATACAGTGGGCCAATTTTGCGGATCAGTTTCGCTTAAAAAACCGATGCGCCCCATGTTGATGCCAAGGATTGGCGTGTCGTATGGGGTTGCAAATCTTGCTGCACGCAAAATCGAACCATCACCACCCAATACGATCATAAGATCACTTTTTTGCGATTCCTCATGAACTTCTGATTCATTGAACGTGTTCCCGATCCAACTGGTATGATTTTTGGCGTGCAGCCAGTCCGCAACCTCTTGCGCAATTTTAGGCGATTCTGGTTTGTTCGGGTGAAACAGAATACTAAAATGCATATTCGCCAAGTCCGCTGACCGACAGTCGGCTCAAATAAATTTAGCCATTGCCTGCAGCTTTCTGAATTTCCGCCAAGACATCTTCGATTGGATGTTGGTATTGATCTCCGCTGCCTTCAAACATCGGCCGGATGGTTACTTTCCCTTCGGCCAGTTCCCCATCGCCCACAATAATTGCGTAGCTGATTGGATACTTATTCGCCTCGCGCATTTGGCTTTTCATGCTGCGACGGTCCCGTGCAAAGGCCAGTCTGGTCCCAATGCCCGCACTGCGCAGCTGATAAGTAATGTCTACCGCTGCCAATTTTGTGTCACCACCAAAGTGAGCCACAAAAATTGTCGGTTCAGGCGGGCTAGGCGGCGTAATTTCTTCCGCCTTCATCCCCAAAACCGCCCGTTCGATGCCTAGGCCAAAGCCCACGCCGGGGGTTGAGCTCCCACCAATCGCTTCGGCTAAGCCGTCGTACCGGCCGCCACCGCACAAAGATCCTTGGGCACCAATGCGGCTGTCCCATACTTCAAACACCGTTTTGGTGTAGTAGTCAATACCACGAACCAAACGGAAATTAATTTTGTACGGCGTGCCTAGTTTCTCAAGCATCGCACGTAAATCATTGAAGTGAGTTTCGCAATCTTCGCACAGGTGATCAACAATGTGAGGCGCACCAGCCAGCAGCTCGTTCATCCCTTTTTCTTTTGAGTCTAAAATTCGCAAAGGGTTAAGCTTTAGTCTCTGTTGATCGATTTCTGCCAATTTATCTAAGTGATCGCCCAAATAATCTTTGAGTGCTTGTACGTAGCCAGGTTTGCAGGTTTTGCAGCCGGTGCTGTTTAACTGGAACTCAAGCTCGCTGTAGCCGATTTCTTTAAAGACGCTCATCGCCAGCATCATGATCTCAAGATCGGCCGCTGGGTCAGTTTCGCCTAGAATTTCGCAATCAAATTGTGTATGTTGCCGAAAGCGGCCTGCTTGTTGGCGTTCACGACGGAAAGCAGGACCAAAGGTGTAAAGCTTTACCGGCTGCGGCCGGCTGTGCATTCCGTTATTCACGTAAGCCCGCACCATTCCGGCCGTAAATTCCGGCCGTAGTGCTACATAGCTTCCGTCAGACTCTTCGATGGCGTACATCTCTTTGTTAACAAAAAAGTCCGATGCTTCCCCATTGCCGCGTGCAAATAAATTGATCGATTCAACAACGGGCGGATCGAGTCGTAAAAAGCCGTATCGTTGAGCAAGGCCTGTGGCTTTGCTCATAACATAATCCCAATAGACCCGATCCTCAGGCAAAATATCTTGAAATCCGGGCAAACGTTTAACTGCTGACATGCAGATGATTCTCCAAGCGAATGTTTTTTGTGTTGGGCGAAAGCGATCATTTTGTTGAATTAAATTCGGTCAAAATCTACTTTTCGCTCAAGCGGCACGCAACTGTTTAAAAGATGTTTGCCGCTGGCTCAATTATACCTAGTTAGCGGGTGGAAAACATGAAGGCTGTTATAGGTTTGTGAGATTCATACTTGATTGGATTTTTTAGGGGATTTTGGGATCGATAAAAACCGTCCAATTACCAGCCCTGCAAGAACTGCTCCCACTCTTCGCGGCGATTTAAATATCGGCCGAACAAGTACTCGGCCGAAGCACGGGGCTCGAACGGCGGCCGGATGAGCGGCATGTGGGCTTGAGACGGTGTGCGCCCCCCTTTTTTACGATTACATGGTGCGCAAGCTGCAACCACATTTAGCCACGTGTGCTGTCCGCCCGCATGTTTTGGCTTGATGTGGTCGATCGTTAGGTCGTTGCTCTTTTTTCCACAGTATTGGCACATGTTATGGTCCCGCCGCAAAACTTCACGTTTCGACATGTTGATCCGTGGCCGCGGCCGTTTGATCATATTGGATAAGCGGATGATTGAGGGGATGCCAAATGTAGACTGGGAGGTATGGATCTTACCGCGGCCGTTGATAATGACCTCTGCTTTTCCAGACAGAAGCAAACCCAACGC
>JAHDEN010000217.1 GCA_020628815.1 Chloroflexota bacterium
CATCGATCGCATCTTTATATTTTTCAAACTTTTTGCTGATGCCGCCGCCCAAAATGATCATGTGCGGATCAAAGAGCCAATTTACATAGACCAAGTACTCATTCAGACGGCTGCCCCAGTCCATATGAGATAAATCTTGTTCGTCTTTGATGCGGCCGGCCATATATTGTTCAGAATGATCGTCCTGCCCTTTTAGATATAGTTTGCCTAGCTCTGTGTTGGGGACAAGCTGACCGTTGTAGATAAGGGCTGAACCAACACCTGTGCCGAGAGTAAGGACTAAAATTGTCCCTTGAACACCCATACCGGCCCCGTATCTGGCTTCCGCTAATCCGGCCGCATCCGCATCGTTAACCACAGTCACTTCACAGCCAGATGCTTTTGAGAACGCCTCTGAGGCTGAACGGCCGCGCCAGCCCGGTACATGGTGGGCGGTTGGATCGGCGAGCACAATCCCATCGCTTAAGCGGACGGGTGCTGGGAAGCCCACCCCAACTTTGCCCGTGTAGTCGAACGATTTAATGATTTCGCCAATGGTGGCTGAAACATCGTCCATGCTAAACCCTTCAGGGGTTGGGATTCTAATCCTGTCAGAAGCAAATTCACCTTTGGTCAAATCAACCAAAGCACCTTTAATTCCGCTTCCACCTACATCGATGCCTAAGTAATGGTCCATATTTTTCAAATACTCCAAACTATTTATGTGAACCTTTGTTTATACCCCACTGGCGTAATTTTTCAATAATTATAGGGTTTTCCCTTATCGCTTTCCGGCCGACTAGGACCGCTTTTGCCGTCATATCAAAGTCAATGAGCCCAACATCATCCATTTTAGGCCGGATCAACAAGTCGGGTGGAGAAATAGCCATGCGGGCCTGTAACGAGCGATCTGTGATGATATCTGTGACCGAGGTGATGACTTGAAACAGCTGTTGCCGCTTGGCTACATTTACAGCTCGGCCGAGCAAGCCGGTCGTTTGGCTGGGTGCGGGAGCTGTGCCATATGGGGCCGAATTGCCTAAATCGATCGCAATCACCTGCGTGGCCCCACGCGCCCGTGCCACATCGAACGGCACATTGTTGACTAGGCCGCCATCGACCAATGTTAAGCCCGATCGTTCAACAGGGGGTAATAGGATGGGAAACGCCATCGATGCCATCACGGCCGAAACGACATCTCCTTCGTCGAGCACCACTTCTTGGCGGGTCACCAAGTTTGTAGTGACAACCGCAAGCGGTATGTCCGCCTGCGCAAAATCGGGTCGGCCGATCACATCTACCAGCGCATTTTCAAAGCTGTTGATGTTCGACAAAGCCGGATTATTGCCCGGCCGATGATAAAGGCCGCTGAGATCGATTTTTTCAAAAACTTGATGAATTTCTTTAGCGGTTTTGGAGAATGCAACCATCGAGGCAACAAATGCACCGATGCTTGTGCCGGTCAATAGGTCCGCCTTGACATTGAGCGCTTCTAGCTCATAAAGAATTCCAGCATGAGCCGCCCCTCTTGCTCCACCACCGCCGAAAGTTAGCCCCAATTTGTTCATGGTTTGTCTTGTTGATTGCTCAAGGAGCCTGAAAAATAAAAAGCGGCCGATTAGATACCATCTGACCGGCCGTTAAAAAAATCTAGCTGACTGAAACCGCTGGGTAAAATGCAACATAATCTTTGATATTGCTCGCAGCGTTTTTAGGTGTGGGATAATACCACGCCACATTTTCTTTCTGGTTTCCTTGGCTATCTTTCAAATGATAATAGCTGGCGGTTCCTTTCCAAGGGCAAACGGTGGTTCGGTTGCTTTCAACTAAAAACTCTTTTTTGACAGAGCCAGGCGGGAAGTAGTGATTCCCTTCGACAACAATTGTGTCGTTACTTTCAGCGATTACCTCGCCGTTCCAAGTCGCTTTCATAAATAAACCTCGGGATTTGCGATTTTAGATTTTGGATTGACGATTTTTTGCCACATGAAACTATCTCTGTCGTGCGGTCATAATCGCCAATTGTCATTCAAAAATCGGTAATCAATAGATCGGCATATCGTCTTCGATCTCTTTTGCCCACAAATTGATGCCACCTTCAAGGTTTAACAATTTATCAAACCCTAAGGGCTGGAGCCAACGGATCACATCCGCACTCCGGCCGCCGCTGCGGCATTGCACAACCAGTGTTTCGTCTGCGTCCAATTCGGCCGCTCGTGAAACAACCTGATCTTTGGGGATTAGAAACGAGCCGTATTTTTCTAAGTTAGAGATGTCCCACTCATGGGGTTCTCTTACATCTAAAATTTTAATTTTCTCGCCAGCGTCTAAACGAGCTTTCAGTTCTTGCACACTAATTCCGGGAACCGGTGATTGTTGATTCATCTCATTTTCTCCTGTCGTGTAATCGCTGTGATCATGCGCTGGCATGCCACAGAATTGTTCATAATCTATTAGTTCGGTCACGGTGGGGTTAGCGCCACACACGGGGCAATCGGCATTTTTCTGGACTTTTAATTCCATGAAGTCCATTTCGAGGGCGTCGTAAATTAGCATTCGGCCGATCATCGGTTGCCCGATGCCCAACAGCAGCTTAACCGCCTCTGTGGCCTGTAATGCACCGATTGTGCCGGGCAAAATGCCAAGTACGCCTCCCTCTGCACAAGATGGGACAGAGCCGGGCGGTGGTGGATCTGGAAACAAGCAGCGATAGCAGGGGCCATCGGCCGCACCAAAAATCGAGAGCTGCCCCTCAAAGCGAAAGATGCTGCCATATACATTTGGTTTTCCGCTGATCACACAGGCATCATTGACCAAATATCGGGTTGGAAAATTATCCGTTCCGTCGATGACAAGATCGTACGGTTCCATGATCTCAAGAGCATTTTCAGAGGTAAAAGGAACTTCGTATTTGTCGATCTGCACGTGAGGGTTGATGTCTAACATCCGTTGGGCCGCACTATCGAGTTTGGGCTCCCCTACATTTCTTGTGCCATGAATAATTTGCCGCTGCAAATTGGTTACATCTACCACATCGTAATCTACGATGCCTATCCGGCCGATCCCGGCGGCAGCCAAATACATAAGGACGGGCGAACCCAATCCCCCCGCGCCAATGCACAAAACGGCCGAGTCTTTTAGCTTTTGCTGACCCGTCATTCCCACATCGGGCAAAATGATGTGCCGACTAAATCGGTTAATTTCTGATGTAGATAAATTTGTCACGATTTTGAGTTTCTCAACAAGCTGAATTAAAGTCAACTTCACACATTTTCTTGACGCTTTATCATACGAAATTCAGACCTAGCGGTTATGGAATTCAAATGCTTAGCTTATTTGAAAAGGCTTGCCCCATAACTAAAGAGAGAGTTTCCAATCGAGCATCCTTCCCCAGAAGTCGTAAAAAGTTACTTGAGAAGGTGTCATTCCTGCAAAGGCAGGAATCAAGCGCCACAGAAAGTATCAAGAACTTGCTGGTCAATGTGTTGATTGAAAACTCTCTGAACAGGCTTCGGAAGTTCTTTGTGACATCCGAAGTCTGCTAAATATTAGAGCTGATTAGTTAAAACTGGCAGTAGAAAAATTGACGTGGAACGGCTGACAGTAAATCATAATCCCACTAAATTGAGACAGATCAACATCATCGGGAATCTCATAATTTTGCGAGCCAACATTTCCTTTTAAACTACCCAAGTCAACATAATTGCCCATATCCCCTTCGGTGTTTTCAACCAGCAGAACGTGCAAATCTGGACCATTGGTCACCATAAAATCTTCTAGGCGCAAAATGCGAGAGTCACCTTGTTGGAAGATTGTGGCGCTGCCTGATCCCTGATGGAACGGATCAGCATCAACAAATGACCCCATGGCGACTTGAATCCATTCGTTTGCGGCCGCTTCCGGCATCTCTTCTTCCATCTCTTTGTCAGGCATCACGGCCGCAACTTCTTGCATCTGATCCGACAGATCAGCCATTTCCTCATCGGTCATTTCGTCAGACATCTCATCCGCTTTTTCCATGACTTCTACCAGCTTGGCTTCTAGCTCATCGGCCGGCATCGCCTCCGCTTCGCTTACCGTGGGTAAATCAAATGGAAAATCTTCGTTGACCTCATCTGTGCGCCACAGCGGAGATGCCAGCCACCAGACGATAGGGATTAAAATCACAGCGGCCACAATGCCACCAATAATCAATGTGTTTTTATTTTTCATAATAAATTTCCTCGAATTAACTTTGTAAACCCGAATGGGTGCTATTTGTTGGTATAGACAGTTGGCAACCCTATCTGATTACGAATTTTATTTTTCTGTAATATGGCTGGGTCAGCGTGGGCGAAATTGATGTGTAGGCCACATTTTTATTGTCTCTAGAATCACATTTTTCGCAATTAATTACAGATGCTTCAAACAAAAAAGCCGAGTTAGATCAATCTAACTCGGCCGATTTTAACCGTTACTTATTTACTCTCAATTGGTCTATGGTAATGGGTAGCAGTTGCCTGTACCCTGTTGAACGCTGTGGTTTGGATTTGCAACCAAGGCGCACATTTGGGTTGCCCCGGCCGGTTTGTCACCGGTCCCGTACAGGGTAAACGGACTTGCACCAGAGCCACCGTTGCTGTTTGGATAGAGCACCCAAGGGCCACCGCCCGGCGCACCCGCCTGACCTGGAGGTACGGTGTTAAAGAAGAAGTGAATGTGCTGGCCGGGTAACACCGGCTGATACCCCGTTGTTACAAAATCAACCACATATCGGTCACCGCTAATCGTAATATTGTTGATACGAACCGTCGGCCCGGCCGGAACCAGCGAATCATCGATTTGGATCGCAAATTCATAATTCCAAGTGGACGATGCCCCAGAATTGCCAACACCGACAATGGTTGCTTTGTAGTTGCCAGACTGAGCACGAGTGCCACCGGGCCAGCTGTTGCCATGCTGTGCAAAATTCCACGTGTTGCACGGGATATCTCCACCAAAGGCGCAGTATGCAGCGACGCCTTCGACCAAGGTGTAAACAACCTGCCCGTTAGAATCTTGGATCGTAAATGTGACATCGCGAACACCTGCTCCGTACTCGGTTGAGCCAGAAGCTTCGTCATACGCTTCGAGCAGCATAAAGTTGATGTTGTTCCCAAAAATGGCCGGATCAGACGAGATCTGAAGCCCTTCAGGTGCATATACGTTCCCCAAAACACCATTCTTTTGGCTGGGAGCACCCTGTTTAACAACTGGGAACAACGTGGGAGTTGGGGCAACTTCTGCCACTTCTTCAACAACAGGTTCCGGTTCAACTGCAACTTCAGCACTGTCTCCCAAGTCAATCGCAAAATCGTAGGTCCAGATCGAGAAACGGCCGGCTGTAGAGCCGTTCGCTTGTATTTTCGCATTGTAGTTGCCTGAAACAACCGGGGTTCCGTTTGGCCACGTCCCGGCCGAAAAGTCCCAAACGTCACACGGATTGGCATTGCCAAACGCACAGTAGTAGGGGGAGTTGTCGATGGTTTGATACACAACGGTTCCGCTTTCATCTGTAATGGCAAAAGCAACAGAGTCAACCCCATCTCCTTCAACCGTGCCGACCGCCTCGTCAAACGCACCGACCAGTAAAAAGCTAATTCGTTGCCCAAACACGGCCGGATCAGCTGAAATCTGCAACCCTTCGGGGGAAAAAATGCTCCCCTGAATTCCCTGCCGATCACCCGGTGCTCCTTGCTTCACAATCGGGAAAAGTGGAGGAAGTTGAACCACGGCTTGCTCAGGCTCTTCTTCGGGCAAATTGGCTTGCTCTTCTGGTTCTTCAACCGCTTCTACCGCTTCCTCTTCAGCGGCCGAAACATTTACTACTTCCGCTTCGGGGTCTTCTTGGCGCACATTAAAGTTGCCACCGGCCGCCGCATTTTCTTCCGCCTCGCTGTTGGCACTATCTTCTGGGGTAGCTGTGGGGATGGGGAGCGGGGTAGAGGTCGGGATCGGCAAAGGGGTGCTGGTTGGCGCCGCCGCTACTGAACCGGCATCGGCAGTGGCACGCGCATCGATTTCGGCCGCAACCGCCTCATCAAACGCCTTTGTCGCCGCAATAATTTCGGCCGCGCGCGTCTCAGCTAACTCTTCAACGCTCGTGTCACTATTTCCTTCATCCGACCCACCACAAGCAACCATTGCGATTAGCAACGGTAAAAATAAAATCAAATAAATCCCATGTTTTTTATCCATCATCGTCTCCTCACACGTGTTTCCACGCACGGTTAAATGGGTCTACTGTGACCCAACATATTCTTTGATGAGTTCAAGACTGTCGCGACAGCCACAGTTGAACACATTGACTTTCGCCATCAGATCAAAAAGCTCTGTTGGCATGTTGGCTTCTTCGGCCAAGCACATTTCATAACTTTGAATCGATGCATTCCAAGCATCTGTTGCGGCCGCCTGATTTCCCCGCTGCAGCTCTGTTTGAGCCACAAGGGTCCATGTGCCACCGGTCCCGTCGTGCGCCATGCCCCGATAAACAAATTCGTTGCTGCCGGTAAATGCCTGTTGGGCAAGCTGAAATTGATACAGCGAAGAATCGAGCAGGGTGCGAGCTTGATCTAAATCTCCGGCAAACAGCCGGGTCTGTGCGATCAGCCGGTCGTTTTGCCCCATCATCATGTGGGCCAGCCCGGCCGTGGCTGGATAGGGGGAATTCGGTGCGACCCGGATCGCTTCTTCAATATGTTTTTGCGCCTGCGACATACTCAGCTCAGCCTCCAACAAGGTCCCCGCGCTCCGCTCGATAGCGGCTTGGCTCACACAGTCAGACTGAAAATCGGGAATATCACGCAGGAAATAAAGTTGCGCATGGTCGTAATAGGTTGCTCCTAAAGCGACTTGGGCGTTGGGGTAGGTCGGGTTGAGTTCAATCGATTTTTGAAACGCTGCAAATGCGGTTTCGTAATCACGCAAAAAGAACGCCTGTCGGCCGATAAAGTACTCAATCGTGGCCCGCCCCCGATCATCTTCCCAGTCGGCTAAAGAGTCGCTGGCCTGCTGAAACGTTGCCAATGCGGCCTCCCGATTGTTCGAGACATCATCGGTGAGTCCGGCCGTAATCCACGCCAGAGCTTGGGTGCGCCAGCGCAGCGCCTCACGCAGCTCGGTTGGGCGGCTCTCATGCCCTTCCGGGAACAGCAGCGTAACCGGCTGCCCAATTTCATGCGTTCCCGCCAGAGCATCCGGTTCAGAGCGGGTTTTGTCCCCTTTAAAATAGACTTCGGTGTACACCGTGTCGCTTCCGTTTTCAGACTGAACGTAGCCATAAATAACGATGTTGGCGTTCACCCGTTCGGCCAAATCTTCGGCCGATTGGGCTCGCGCGGCCGCATCAGCACCCGTAACCATCCCCAGCTCGGCTCCTTTAAATTCAAGCGCCATGCTGTCGTGCCACAGGGCGATAGAGTCACCGTAAAGCTGGCTTAGCGGAGTTGCCGGATCCTCAGATTGATCACATATTTCTTCCGGCTCTAAAAACTCATCACACAGCCGGTTAAAGATCATGGCGCTTGTGTTCCGGCCGGTTTCGCTTTTACTCATCGTGCCGTCTGCCAGGGTGCCAAATTGGGCAACCGCGATGTTGAGCAGTTTGCCATCTGGCATCGTTACCGGGCCGGTTTGATTGTCGATGATCTGTTCGAGCAAGGCCTGATTTTCATCCACTTCCACAGCTGTGTCGCTCACAATTTCTTCTGTACGATCAACCGCTTCACTGATTTCTGCAATCTCTTCTTCAAGCCCTAATAAAGATGCCTGCGCTCGGCTGACCGGTTCGACATTGGCGGCTAAAAACCCCCGTTCTGGAGCCTCGTTCCACAGCACAGAGTACCCCGCAAAAATCAGGGTAGATCCGGCCGAGAGCACCAGAACGGCCGGAATCAGCGATTCTGCCAATTCAACCGTGCTGGTGCGCCGATAAATGACAAGGGCCACCAAACTGCCGACAAACGTCGCCAGCGAAAACCCAGCAACCCAAGGTGCGATATCAAATAATGGCTGTAGAACATCCCCTACAAAGCCTCCGATGGCGGCAATCGCCCCTAAAGGGCCTAACATACGATTTAATATTTTTCGGATAGCGGAACTAGCTTGAAGATTCATGATGTTTATTTTTTGGTAGCTTAAAAACCCGTCTATGTTTATAGCGGGTGGGGCGTTACAAGAGCGTTACACCGAGCACGGGTGGGTGAACCACTAGTAGGTGGCGGCTGCGAGTAAGATCCAAAAAATAAAGTCGGGTCTGGCTCCGGGGCTAACGGTGTCGAGTAGGCCAAATAGCAAAAATGCGCAGATTCCGGCCGCAAGGCCAGCGATTTTTGTGCGATGGGAGGGATGCTGGTGCCACTTATGGCGCAGGCTAAAAAAGGCGAGCAGCACGAGCCAGCAGGTAAACAGAAAACCGGGTATCCCGATTTCAAGCATGAGCTGTAGCCCCCAATTGTGGGCGTGAGGGATGGCTTGATCGCGGGGCAAAATCGGCTCCGGCCGGTTGGCCAACGTGCGAAAAATATTTAACCCGTGGCCGGTGAGCGGCTTTTGGCTAATCAGCTCGGCCGCTTTGTCCCAAATAATCAGCCTGGCGGCGATGCTGTCTAACCCCTGCTCCCCTTCGTCCCCTTTGACCAACGTGTCGAAATAGAGAGCCTGAACCCGCTCTTGAAGCGGCTGTGGCCAAACCGGCAGGCTTGCCAACAGGGCGACCGCCATCAATGCCAACAGCAGCCGTGTTAGGGCCGGGCGAGCGGTTGGCCTGAGCAGCCACATCATGCCAAAACCGGCCGCGGCCGCCCCCAAAATGGCTGAGCGTGATTGCATGATGAGCAGCATGAACGCCTGAACCGCAAACGGAACTGCGGCTAGCCCGGCTAACCCACGTCGATTGGACCGCCATTGCCACAGCGCAAAACCTATGGTTGGCAACAGGCTAAACAGTAGGGTTCCGCCGATCATGTTGGCGTTTAACACCCGGCCGACATTGGGGAAAAACGGGACAAAAATGTAGAAAAAGCGGAACAGCGGAAAGAGAATCGGGATTCTGGCACCGATATCGGCCCCCAACGCCCCGGCTCCCGCCACGACGATGCCAAATATCACAAGCAGCCAGGTGGGTAGATCGGGCCGCTCTTCGGCCGTGTGGCCTAAGGCTAAAAACAGAGCGATGCCGTTGATCAATCCAGCGATTTTGCGCAGACTGAATCCCAGATCAGGAGTTACAACGGCCGAAACAGCCACCATGCTCAATAGACCCAGAATCGGCACAATCACCTTTTTGTTGGTAAATACAGGGGCGCCTGTTGCCACCCTAATCATTAAAAAGATGGGGAATGCTGCAAAAAACGGAAAGCGGGCCGGGCTGAGAAACACGGTGGCGACGGCCGCGATCAGCCAATAAACCCATTCGTAGCGGAGGATAGTCTTGAGCATGCGGGGCGATTATAGCAGTCATTTTTGCGGCACAAACAGAAAACTGATTGCAGAACGTGAAAAAGGTATAATCGCCCCATATGACAAAAAAATTTGTGCTTGTGGCTGGGAATATCGGTGCAGGCAAAACGACACTGACAACACGCTTGGGGGAGAGGCTCGGATGGGAGACGGGTTTCGAATCGGTCCAAGACAATCCGTTTTTGGCGGATTTTTATGGGGACATGGCTCGC
>JAHDEN010000218.1 GCA_020628815.1 Chloroflexota bacterium
ACATCGATCCAGATAACGGCACGGCCGCCAAATGCCACTACTGCGCCCATCGCACTGACATCGGCCTAGACCCGGCCTGCGTAGTAGTTTGCCCTGAACATGCGATTATCGCCGGAGACATGAACGACCCATCAACCGAAATTTCTAACCTGTTGGCTCGACATCCGGTAACTGTGCGCAAGCCAGACCAAGGGACTGCGCCCAAGCTGTTCTACATTGAAGGAAACGATGTGGTGATGCATCCAACGGCCGTTGAACGTACGCCTGAAAGTTACATGTGGGCCGACTCAATCCCACTTGATATTCCAATTAACGGAATAAACAGCCATCAAGTCAAAATGGATCAGCCGATTAGCGTGACACATTCTAACGGCACAGCGATGCGAAGCGGCCAACCACAGGGGCAACCGTATGCGGGCCCAATCGCCTTTGGTGAGGGGACCATGGCCGAGCACATGGTGCAGGTAGCGTACAACCAACAGCACAAAATTCCGTGGCACTGGCCGGTACCCGCCTATCTGGTCACCAAAGGGATCGGGTCAGGCATTTTCATGCTCTTGGCATTTTTTACCGGATTGGTTGCTACCGATCACACCGTTAGCGCAGGGTCGATGGCTTTGCTGGGCTTTACCTCTCTGCTCTTTATCGGCCTAACAACCGGCCTGTTGGTATTTGATCTCGAACGGCCGGAACGCTTTTTATACATTTTGATGCGGCCGCAATGGCGCAGCTGGCTCACTCGTGGGGCCGTTGTGCTTATCGGTTTCACCGTGATTGGTGGGCTATGGTGGCTAGGAATGCTTGGCACCAGCTTAGGTTGGTTCAACTTTGGCGGCGTATTGGAAAAAGTTGTTTTATGGATCGGCGCAGGGTTTGCCCTGATGGCGGCCATCTACACCGCATTTTTGTTTGCACAAGCTGAAGGGCGGGACCTATGGCAATCGCCATTGTTGCCATTCCACTTGGTTGTGCAAGCGATTATGGCCGGTAGCGGCATGATTCTGCTCTTAAATGCGGTTGCCGGATTTGATCCAGCATTTGCGCGTTTCTCGCTCATCGCATTTATCAGTGCCATCGTGGTCGATGTGTTCATCACCCTTGCTGGTGAGTTCGGCATTCCACATGCGAGCGAAGTAGCCGCCTCGGCCGCACACATGATCAGCCACGGGAAATATCGCAATCATTTCTGGATGCACAGCCTGGTCATCGGCCACGGTGCGGCACTTTTGTTTGCTCTAGCCGACTTGATCGGTGGCACCAGCATCTTTGCGGCCGTTGGTGCGATCTGCGCCATCTTTGGTCTGTACATGTTTGAATATGCCTTTGTAATGGCACCGCAGGAAATACCGAACAGCTAAACTATCCGGTAGGGGTCGAAGGGTGCGGAACCAACTTGGTTTCTACGATCAGAAGTAGAACCCGCACCATTCGACCCCTACGCACATACCATGACAAAGTCTTTAACTTCATTCCTCAAAACCATGCTCCACATCGATCTGCCACCCAAACGGGAAAGCGGATCGGGCAAAGGGATAACCAACGTGGCCGGAACTGACCTGCCGCTATTTGCAGAATACGATCCGGCCGATGTCAAAATGACTAAGGTCGAGCATCCTGACGGCCGCCTGTCACAATATCCACCCAGCGACCTTTGGGACGACTGGACTGAGTTTGATGGCAAAGCGTGGCCCAAGAAAGTGGCCCGCCGCTACATGCTGGTCCCGACCGTCTGCTTCAACTGCGAAAGCGCCTGCGGTTTATTGGCCTACGTTGACCGCGAAACGCTTGAAATCAAAAAGTTTGAGGGGAACCCGGTTCACCCCGGCAGTCGCGGCCGTAACTGCGCCAAAGGACCCGCCACCCACAACCAAGTCTATGACCCAGAACGCATCTTGTACCCGCTCAAACGGGTTGGAGAACGGGGCGAAGGGAAATGGCAACGGATTTCGTGGGATCAAGCGCTTGAAGAAATCGCTGAAAAAATGCGCGAAAGCCGGGCAAAACGAAAAGACGGGATCATGTATCACGTCGGCCGGCCGGGTGAAGACGGCTACACCAACCGAGCGATCTCAGCTTGGGGTGTAGACGCCCACAACAGCCACACCAACATCTGTTCGGCCGGAGCCCGTGCCGGTTACTACCTGTGGGGTGCGTTTGACCGCCCCTCGCCCGACCACACCAACGCCAAAGTGATCATGCTGATTTCAAGCCATCTTGAAACCGGCCATTACTTTAACCCCCACGCCCAACGGATCATCGAAGGGAAAATGAAAGGGGCGAAGATCATCACCTTTGATCCCCGCCTGAGCAACACCGCCAGCATGAGCAATGTCTGGCTTCCGTCATGGCCAGGTTCTGAGACGGTGATCTTACTCTCGATCGCCAATCACCTCATCCAAACGGGCAAGTACAACAAGGATTTTGTGCGCCGCTGGGTCAACTGGCAAGAGTCGCTTGAGGCGGTTAAAGATGGCAAGTTAGAGATCAAAGATGCTGAGCTGAAAAAAGAAATCAGCAAGCTCAAAGGGCCAATTGCTGACGATGCTTTTGAGCTGTTTGATCGGCTTTTAAAAGATTTATACGCCGAGTATACGTTTGAACGTGCGGCCGAAGAGTCGCAGGTTCCGATTGAACGCATCATCGAAACGGCCGGCTACGTGGCTGAATGTGATGGCAAATTGGCCACCCACACATGGCGCAGTGCCAGCATCGGCAACTTGGGTGGATGGCAAGTCTCCCGCTGTCTCTATTTCCTCAACGTGTTAGTTGGCGGCGTCGGCACACCGGGCGGCACCGGAGCCAACAGCTGGTCTAAATTTGTCCCTAAACCGTTCAAATCACCCCCGGCGTTTAACGCTTGGAACGAACTGCATTTGCCAGACGAATGGCCGTTCGCCCATTATGAAATGAGCTTCCTGCTCCCCCATTTGGTTGAAGAAGGGCGTGGGGACATCGACGTTTACTTTAGCCGTGTCTACAACCCGATGTGGATTAATCCCGATGGGTTTATGTGGCTAAAACTGCTCAAAGACGAAGAAAAGATGAAGTGCCACGTGGCAATGACGCCGACGTGGAACGAATCAGCTTGGTTCGCAGACTATGTTTTGCCGATGGGTCACGGCAACGAGCGGCACGATTTGGTTTCGATGGAAACGCATTCGGGGCAATGGGTCGCTTTCCGCCAGCCGGTGCGCCGTGTGGCGATGGAAAAACTGGGTCATAAGATCAACCGGACCTATGAAGCCAATCCAGGCGAGGTGTGGGAAGAAAACGAGTTCTGGAACGATCTATCGGTCAAAATGGACCCAGACGGCTCTTTAGGCATCAAACAGTGGTTTGAGAGCCCCTATCGGCCGGGTGAGAACATCACGGTTGAAGAGTATTATCGCTGGATATTTGAAAACAGTATGCCAGGCTTGCCGGAAAAAGCGGCCGAGCATGGGTTAACCCCGCTCGAGTACATGCGCAAGTTTGGGGTCCACGAAATTAGCGTGACCAACTACACGCCGTACGAAAATCCGGCCGACGTCGGCAAAACGCTCGAAATCGCCCCAGATGGCAAAGTGGTCAAAGACGGCAAAGCTGTGGGTGTGATGGTAGACGGCAAAGCGAAAGCTGGCTTCGGCACCCCGAGTAAAAAGCTCGAGTTCTTCAGCCCCACTATGCATGAATGGGGCTGGCCTGAGATCGAATACACCATTCCATACTCGCTAAAGTCCCACGTTCATCCTGACAACATCGACCGGAATAACGAAGAAATGCTGTTGCTCCCTAATTTCAGGTTACCCACACTGATTCATACACGGTCAGCTAATGCTAAATGGCTATACGAAATTAGCCACAAAAACCCGGTTTGGATGCATCCGAGCGATGCGAAACGGTTAGGCGTCAAAACGGGTGAACTGATCCGAGTCACCACAGAGATCGGCTACTTTGTAGACAAAGTTTGGGTCACTGAAGGAATTAAGCCGGGCGTGATCGCCATGTCCCACCATTTGGGCCGATGGCGCTTGCAGGACAACATGGGTATCGGCAAAGGGATGTCGAGCTTGGTTGAACTGGAACAAGACGGTGCAGAACATCGCCTAAATATTTTGAAAGGTGGCGAACCGTGGGACACGTTTGACCCTGACACCAGTCGTGTCTGGTGGAAAGATGTCGGGGTTCATCAGAATCTGACGCACGGTGTACATCCTGACCCGATTTCGGGCCATCACTGCTGGCTGCAAAAGGCACACAACGTGCGCAAAGCGGATCCAACCGATCAGCATGGTGACGTGTGGGTAGACACTGAGAAGTCGATGGATACCTATTTGAAGTGGAAGGAACTCACCCGCCCTGCTTCGAAGAACAGTCCGGACGGCAACCGTCGGCCGATGTGGCTTAAACGGCCGCTCAAACCGACGGCCGAGGCGTACAAAATCCCTGAAAAATATTTTGGGGACGATAAAGATTTGCCGATGGCGGCTGACTAGGAGTCAGCTTCGGCTGACTAAAAACCGATTAGACCTGACAGGTTTTGGAAACCTGTCAGGTCTTTCCGAAACGTTTTGTAAAACAGATAACAACCATTCACGTGGTTTTATTTAGGCTTTACCTATTCTTTTATCAAAATTTCCGTGAAAGCATGCGGTCAGTCTTAAGACATTCCCTACAATCGGGTCCCGAGGAATTATGATGAATCCACTTGAATTAGCTTTAGCCAGATCGAAAGCCTACGCACTGTTTGAAATGCTTTATCTGCAGGGAATCACCCCTGATACGAAAAACAGTATTCAACAGATTCCAGAATTAAACGACAAAATTGACACCAAACGCGGCTACGATGAATTTGCGGCCGACCACTACTCAATCTTTGTACACAACTTGCCCCCTTACGCCTCCATCTTTTTAGAAGAGGATGGACAACCGGGTGGAGAAGTCACTGAAAACGCCATGCGTGCTTTTCGCGGCTGTGGGTTCAAGCCCAGCACCACATCAGAAGCGGCCGATCATATCGGGCATATTATGGGGTGCCTCAGCTTTATTTGTGGTGCAGAATCAGACGCATGGGAAGACGGCCGCCACGAGATCGCGGGCCAAATGCGGCAAATCCAAGTTGAGCTTTTAGAAGAACAGGTTTTGCCGTGGCTATTCCCGCTGTGGTGGGCGATTCGTTCGTTCGACACCGGCATTTACCGTGAGCTAGCCAATCTAACAATCAACATCACCACCGACCATTACGCCGGTTTAGAGAAAATGCACTCTGAATACAAAGCGCCTTTGGCCGAGGACGTGCCGTTCGACATCAACGGGTCAAAACTGCATGACATAGCCGCCTATCTGTTAAAACCGGCCCAATCTGGGATGTGGTTGAGCCCTAAAGTCATCGGCACCATTAGTCGGGAATTCGATTTGCCAAGAGGATTTGGAGATCGAAAGACAACGCTTTTAAATTTACTAAAGTCGGCCGGAAAATACGGTACGTTTGATAAGTTAATGCAAAAACTTTCGAATCAATTATCAGACGCCCATATCCATTTCGAGGGTATCAAAATGGAAGATCCCCATCTAGGCCGCTTTTTAACCCCCTGGAGCCTGAAGATTGGTAAATCTAGCTCGACCCTACACGATCTAGAGCTGGCCTGGAAAGAAAACCAAACGGTCAACGTTTGATTCGATGGTGTGAATGTTTTAGTCATCGAGTCAAATTCGTTTGATTCGATGGTGTGAAAATTCTAATCATCGAGTCATATTCGTTTGATTCGATGATTTGTCTATTCTAATTTTCGATTCAAATTAGTTTAATCTAACGCTGAACTTCAAAACGGTCGCCGCTGGCGGCCGTTAAGTCTACTGCCACCACCATAGAGCTATATCCATCACCCAACTCATGAGCGCGGACAAAAACAGTATCAACCTCGGCCGGAATTACAATGCCAGCTTGCGAGCGAGTAAATGGCTGTTCGTTTACATGTGGATGTCCTAGCAGTCGCGTAAAAGGATCATCAGGACTCGGCTTGATGACAACGCCATCAGGCAAAACCACATCCCAACCATCTGCATAATCTTCCCAACCTGTCTCTTCATGCTCTAACGTCACAGAAAAACTCCACGTCTCTTCACCCGTTAACCTAGCTGACACTAAAACGATCTCAACATCACCTACACCAGCGATATCAGGAATAAACGTGCCAGCAATCGCTGCTTGACCTTGGTCTTGGCCATCTAGCTGATTATCAGCCTCCACAACGGCTTCAGCCTGCTCTGGTTCTGGGTAAGCACTCTCCTCAACTATGGCCCCAGGCTCAGGATACCCTTCTACTTGTTCAGGCTCTGCGCCAAGCACTAGTTCTACAGTAGCGGCCGGTACGGAGTCGGCATCTTCTTCGGTTTCCACTTCAGGGACACCAATATCAGGCACAATCACCTCGGGCTCTTCAATTGAAGTTGGGCTACAAGCGGCTATAAAAATTGAAATCAGAGTAAGGTAAAGGAGAGTTTTGTTCATGATATTTCCAAGCAGTTGAAAGATAGAAGTTTTGATTAGGTGACTTTATTTTAAACGCAAAAAAAGGCGATTAAAAGGAATATCCCTTCTAATCACCGTTTCAATCAAATCTTGTAATCAATAATTAATTTGGAAATCTGGGGAACAGCGACCCCGGATAAGGATCTCGCCTTCTTGGCGGGCGGCCGTTGCTGCGGCCGTCTCGATCACCAGAGGAAGAATCATCCCCATAATCCAGCACATGCACCTGCTTGTTCTGACTCGCCGCAACACCGTATCGTTTATGGATTTGAGACATGCGATCCATCAGCTCAGGATTACCACTTTCGCGTGCTAATCTGAGTAGTAGTTTCAAGTCGTAATCATTTAAAACAGACTGCATGTAGAACTTTGGTGGCACGATGCCTTTCAAAAGCACCTCTTGCTGAATAAAACTGACTCCGGCCCAACGCAAAACGGCGGAGAGTCGACGATAAAGTTCAATTTGAATTTCAAGCTTTATCCCCGGCCGAATGATTTGCTCTGAGTCATACTGCGCCACAATCAATCGCAAGCCGCTGTCTGCCTGATTCTTGATAATGTTTCTTAACGCAGCGGCCGGTAAACGTGCCAAACCCGGCTGAATTTCACGCTGTGTACGAGTTGGGTTTTGCTGATACACCAAGTTCAAGCTGATTTTGTGTGGGATCTGATCCATGGTTAAAACGTGTAAAAAATCAAACTCAGCTGCCTGAATACCGATGTGAATGGGTCCCAACAATTCCTCATAAGGTGATATCCAAAAATGCCCCGGCCCTTCAAAGCGATCAAATAATCCATAGTTAAGTACGGGAACCACTTTGTTATCACCAACAAAGCGAAATCCGGCCGAATATCCAACCCTTGTCCTTGTCACTGCTTTTCCTAAGATGTTCATACCTGTACATTTCCTTGGATGATAATGCCGCGATCAGTAACTGACACAGCATTATCAACTCACTTTTTAACCCTCAGTAGGTCGTTCTAAAATCTACTCAGCGTCTTGCCAAAATAGATTTGCCCACACAAACTCATCCAGCTAAAACGTTATCCTTTAAGACGAATCCCAGCGATCAGTCCTAAAATAAACACGAGCAATCCTAAAATTACTAACATTTCAAATGTGATGCTTAACAACATTTTTTCTATTCTCCGTGTACTAAAAAGGACGATTAAATCAAACAAGATAACCTGCTTGTGTCACACCTTGCTTTGTTCCCATAAAGTGGTGTGCGAGTTTCCAGTAAAGCAAATATAGCACTTAGGAAGAAAGTAAGCGGTTACATCCTGATGACATTTCCACGACAAACAGGTCACAACGATGGGTAATACAACTTAGGGTTGGGGTGCAAAGGGTCTTGTGAGCGGGTGCATAGGCGATGGGCCAGGACTCCAACTAGCCCATCTTTTCCCTCTTCCAATTTTAAACTTGAACTGTGATTTTACTTTTGGTGACGCAGGCTCTATGCTCGAAAAACAGCGCTCGATTGGTCTTTAGCTATCGAGTCGTTTCTAAAATTATCTTATGCAAAAATGTGTTGAAATTTGGATGGAAGGTCCCCCCACTTCCAAGTATGCCACTTCACCAATTGGTCATTGCTAAATGGCTCTTCTTTTGTCTTAAATTCCCTCTGAGGCAGTCCGCTTACTTTGGCTTCAATAACATGTAGGTGATATTCGGTTTTTAGGCCCGGATAAGACATTGATGGTTTTTCTTCTACAATCGGCTCTGATTTTTGAATAACTGAATCTATCTGGTCATCTCGTAAGCCCAACTCCTCAAACAAGCAGCGCTTGGCAGCCTCTTCAGGCCGTTCTCCAATTTGTAACTTTTCACTTGGGGGCCAATGCCGCTTCCGGCTACGGTTATCAGCAAACTCCTGCTTACTTTCAATCAAATAGTTTTCACCAGATTGAATGATAACGATGGCTACATTCACGATTCGGCGCGCCGCTTGAAGTGTAGAATCTCCCTTCTGAACCTCTCGGTATAAATCTTCAAGCGATTTGGCGGCACCAGACCCCCAAGCAGAAAAATCAATTTTGTGACTCGCAAGCCAGCTCTTCAGTTCATTCATATCCCGGATTGCTTTCTGAGTCAATTGTCTCCACCTCAAAAAAAAAAGGTTGACCCGATCTTTCAAATATATCTCATAGGCCAATATACTCGATGTTGGAACAACTAATATAACGATGATTACGGCTAAAAAAAGTATTGTGTTTTGCAAACCGGAAACCTCCTAGTCAGTTTACTTCTCAACTTACAAGGAAAGTTTATCAGGTATATTTTTTATCTGAATCACAAAGGGCTACCAAGCGTGTGACAAAAACTAACAAGATTTAGAAGCGGGGTTTTTATCCGCAGGACTTTCACTTGCAAGGAGTGCTTAGCCTGTCGAAGCAGGTTCTCGCAGTTGCTAAACACGTATCAAGCGAAAATCCTAACCTAATCAATCCGCAGAATATAGCCTGTCCCGGCCGGGGCGTTGTCTATAAACCTGGATGGGTTGCCGCCAGCTTGGACTTTTTTGCGCAGGCGTGAAATATTTTGCCGCAGCGTTGAGATTGTCGATGGATCAGAATCCCCCCACACCGCTTTCGCCACTTCTTCGGCCGAAACAACCTCCCCTGCATGGCTCAGCAAGTACTCAAATATTTCAACCTCTCTATTGGTTAATGGCTCTTGTTCAACACCAAACACCAACACCATGCGCGTTGCGGGATCATACTCAAGCGCATGTTTATATTCTCGATTCGTCTTGATAAATGTCTGAAATATTGGAGAGAAAAGGCCCGTCTGCTCGCTCAAGCACCCCTTCAACCGCAGCAGGTCCTTTGCTTTTTCAACCGTCTCTTCATAGCCTGCCTCAACAGGCTTGCTTTTAAACAGGTTCTTCAAACACATTTGCTCATACGCATCCAAACCGGCCCATATTTTGCGGCATTCGGTCTGAACATGAATGTGAGTGTGCAGTTCGTCTGTTAAAGACCAGCTATCTTGGCAAATCGCATTAAGCACTGCTCGATTTAATCCCCCATGGCCGCCCGACAATGACGAAATTTGAGGATAGAGATTAGAGTCTAAGCTAAAGCTATTTCTGGCAAGCACCCGTTCTATGTTTTGAATCGAATCAGGCTCGCCATATGGGGCCAGCCCG
>JAHDEN010000219.1 GCA_020628815.1 Chloroflexota bacterium
ACATTAATTTCAATATCAGCCTCTGTGAAGTCCAGTTTATTTTTATCAAACTTGAGGGTGTATTTACCCTTAGGTAATTCAAGGGTATATTTCCCGTTTACATCGGTTGAAGTACTCTTGAAACTTTCTCCATCTTGCTCGGCAAAGACAGTAACATTCTCAATCCCAACATCATTTTGATTTACAACCTCACCGGTTATTTGATATTCAGTTGTAGGGTCAGGAATAACTGAACCAGTTGCATCACGCACTAATTTTTCCCCACCGGAAACCTTGACACTGATAATCTCGGCTGAAAAGTCATAGCCGTCTTTATCAAAGGTTAGCGTGTACTTATCGTCAGGAAGATTAAAGCTGTACTTACCATTGCTGTTGGTTTTTTTGCCCCGCTCCAGTGTTCCGTTACGACTTTTAACCGTTACCGTCACTCCTTCAAGTCGATTACCTGAGTCATCTAAGACTCCCCCTGTTAAGCTATGTTTTTCTGGGGTAGTTGGTATTTTTGTTCCAACTCCTTTTGAAACTTTTAGGTCGCTACCGTTTACAGTAATGGTCAAGTCGGAATCAGAAAAATCATAGCCGGTCTTGTTAAACGATATGGTGTATTCCCCATCACGTAGATTGATCGAATAACTACCGTTTGCATCCGTAGTTCTACTGCGCTTTAGGATAGTTTCTTTATTCTTAAACGTAACGATGACATCTTGAAGTAAGTTATTGTCCCCATCTCTTACCTTTCCTGACACTTGATATTTAATAACTTCAGGGGTTGTATCTGTCCCATTTACTTGATCTAAGGAGACTCGATCACCATTAATCTTGACCGCGATCTTATTCTGATCAAATTCATAATTGCCTTTTCGGAATGAGACCGTATATTCGCCATTTACAAGCCGGAACACATACCGACCCGTATCTGATGACTGCATACTTTCCTTAACTGTCCCATCCCCATTTTTAACAAGTACAGTCACACCTTCTAGCGGATTGCCACTACTATCAATTAATTTCCCTACTAATTTGTGTTCTGCTGTTGGGTCTGGAATCAGTTCACCCGTCACAAAGGCTAGAGCTTGCCTGCTGTCATTTACAGTTATTGTCAGATCAACATTGCTAAAGTCGTAGCCAATTTTCTCAAATGAAAGTTTGTACGATCCATTTTCCAATCTAAGTGCATATGTACCATCCGCTTTAGTATCCGCACTATATTTTCCTTTACTGCCGATTAACTTAGCTGTCACATTTACCCCTTCTAACGGGTCACCTGACTCATCTAAGACAATACTTGTTACTCTGTATTGATTGCTAGCTGGACTCACTCTCCGATTGCTCGAGATTGGCTCAGCTTTTACATCTCCGAGGGCAAAATTTTGCCCATTGATTGTTACAAAGTCGGAGCTCTCAAATTCATAACCCAACCTTTCATACGAAATTTTGTATGAACCATCCTTAAGCCTAGTGGTAAATTTCCCATCTGCATCGGTTGCTCTAAAAATATTGGGGCCGCCTAAAGTTGGTTCAATAGTTACCTGAACATATTCAAGCGGTTGAGCATTCTCATCCACCATCCGGCCAACTACACTGTATTCAGCCTCTGGGGATGGAATAATTGTTCCTGAAACTGGAACAATTTGCTGATCCTCTCCAAATACAAAAACCGATCGATTCGCACTCGTAAAATCATACTCGGATTGCTCAAAGGTGAGATCATACCGGCCGTTTTTCAGGCCGAGTGCAAATTGACCACTCTCATCGGTTGCACCGCTTGAAACGATCGCAGAACCATCACTGGCACTTACTAGAACACCGTCAATCGGTACGTTTAATTCGTCTACAACAGAGCCAGTCAAAGTAAATTCCGTTTCGGCAGTTATAGATTCTTTCGCAATAAAATCCCCTAAAGGCTGATTCGAGCCAGCTACAATCGTAGTGATATCTGTGTTGCTAAACTCGTACCCTGACCTTGAGAAAGCAATCGTGTACTCTCCATTGCGAAGGTCCAGAAGGTACGCGCCATTCTCATCTGTTGCGGTAAAGGTCTCAAGTTTAGTTTTGTTATTCTTGGCTTTTACCAGCGCTCCATCGATTGAGTTACCGTCATCATCAAGTAATCGGCCGGTTATTTGATACGTTGCCGCATCCTCAATAATTTTTGAAGCAACCGTATTCCCAGCGAACTGATCTTGGCTATCCAAATTTATATCAAACCCTGTTCCACCAAAGTCAAACTCAGAACGAACAAAATAAACCCGATACGACCCACTTTCAAGCAGAAACTCGTAAGCTCCGCTGCCATCTGCAACAGTAACAAATTCAGCTTGTTCGCTACCATTAACCTTCTGGGCTCTGACAATGGCCCCCTCAATCGAGGTACCATTTTCATCAACGGCCTTGCCAGATAGTTTTACAAGAGCTGCATCGGTTGGATATTTGACCACCGTGGTTGTACTAGCAAAGACATCCTTCCCATTGACTGCTACCTCAAAACTCGATCCACTAAAATCATATCCAGCTCTTTCAAATGAAGTAACATAGCTCCCTTCATATAGCTTGGCAATGTATTCGCCATCGCTATTTGTTGACGTGCGAATAGTCAATGTCTGTTGAGTTGATGCGAATGTTACAAGAGCTCCATCGACTGGCTCTCCAAAATTATCTACAACTCGCCCACTCAGCTCATATGCCTCGGACCCACTTGGAACGCTTGGTGATCCGCCGGTTAGGGTAGAATCTTGCATGATAATGGGCAGAAATAATGCAGTTCCCCCTTTTTCAGACGAAAGTTGACCTTCCGCCTCAATTATAGAATTGATACTGATTGGCCCAGAAAAACTGACCAGCATCAAAAACACCCCCAAATGCAATATTAATTTTTTGAATTTTGACTGTTTGAAATTTGATCCAGCTAACATAATTCTCCATAGAAACAATGATTACTGCGATATCTATCCGAGGGTTTGCATAGGATTTTATTCGCGTAAATAATCAATCTTGTTTGACTCAACAGGTGATTTTCGGAATTTGGGAAGTAAATAATAGAGGTCGACTTTGATGCTAAAAACACACTTATTCAACTCTCAAAAAAACTTCGGAATTCACACACCAATTGTGGTTTTCCTACGCTTACAGAAAGAGTTTCCAAAATCGCCAAAACTAGTTAAAAGAAATTAAAATGCTTTTATCTTTTCAAGAAACAAATCTGCAGACCGTCCATAAAACGCTCTGTTGATAGCTCAAAAACTATCAAGCGTTCATTAGGCGAGGTTCAGGCTTTTGGAGATTCAAAGCCCATTCGCTCAATGAACGTTTATGAATCCGGCCGACAATAATTCAACGTACCCCACACCATGATGAAAAAACTGATCCTCCCCACTCTAATTTTAATTCTGTCAGGTGGATTTGCATTTGCATTCCCCCCATCTGCCCCCCAAGCTATTCAAGCGGTCACACACGATTTTCTCGGCACGTTCCAAGCGATCAACTACACCGATTCAAACGGCAACATTCAGCGTTTGGAATATGACGGGGACGTGTGGCAAACACTGCAGTTGACTCAGGATGGCTCGGCCGCCGGCAGCCCGATCCCGTTTGACAATGGTGCCCCTAACATCGTGTTCCGTGACACCAACGGACAGCTACAGCTCCTGACCCAAATTGGTTCTGGCTGGCAACAACGGCAAATTACCCAAACCCAGGCAGAAGGGGCAAAAAGCGATCCCTCGATTTATCAATTTGGCACCATCCACATTATTTATCAGGGATTAGATGATCAGGTTCATGATTTGTTGCTAGATGGGGATGAGCTAACCCATTTTGTGACAACGGGTGGCGAAGCTCAAAAAATCGCAGGGACACCTACCGGGTTTGAGCGAAACGGGGAGCAACATATCGTCTACCGGCTCCAGAACGGCCACATCAACCATATGCGCTACGATGGCTCAACTTGGGTTCACACCCAAATCAGCGATCCGGCCGACCCTTTGTCGATTGGTGATCCTAAAGTCCATTTTTGGGGCACGCAACACGTCGTTTATGTGGGGGATGATAACCAGCTACATGAACTGGTTTTAGATGGAACAACCTGGACCCATTACCAACTTACCTTTGGCACAGCCCAACGGGCAACCGGCCGTCATGTTGGCTTTGGCACCGATTTTGAAAACAGCAGCCAAGTTATCGTTTATCGTGGCACAGCAGGGCAGATTAACACCCTTGTGTTTGATGGGGCAGCCTGGAACCATGCAGCACTTGACACTGAGTTCGCACCGAGCGCAGCGGCCGATACCGAGTTTGCGGTGCATGAATCGGGCGCATTCCACATTTTGTATCGGTCACAAGACAATCGGCTGCAAGAGCTGGTCTATTCCAGCAACGGCTGGGAATCGTATCAACCGATCTTCCAAGAAACAGGAGTTGTGAGCGGTTCCCCGGCCGGATACGCCCATATCGCTACCACCAACCTCCCCCCTACTGTGCCTCTGCGTGACTTGGCGGATGCACGCGGCATCGAAATTGGTCCGGCCGTTAACCGCTTCGCTTTTGATACCGACGTGGCTTACAAGCCGGTGTTGGCCGAGCAGTTTAACATCGTCACCGGTGAAAACATTTTTAAGTTTGGCCCCATCCACCCAGAGCCAGATGTGTACAATTTTGAAAAAACCGATGAGCTGGTCCAATTTGCTGAAGACAACAATATGGTGATCCGTGGACACACCTTTGTTTGGGAAAATCAGCTTCCTGCTTGGTTAGAAGATGGAACGTGGAGCCAGCAAGAAGCGATTGACATCATGCAAGATCATATCGCCATGGTGGGCGGCCGGTATGCGGGCCGCATCAAATATTGGGACGTGGTAAACGAAGCGATGGACGATGGAACCGGCGAGCTCCGGCCGAATTTTTGGCTCAACACCGTCGGGGCTGAATATCTTGATATCGCTTTTCGAGCGGCACGGGCGGCCGATCCCGATGCGATTTTGCTCTACAACGACTACGCCAATTCGGAGATTAACCAAAAATCTGACGCGATTTACGACATGATTGTGGCGATGCAGGCTCGCGGGATCCCCATCGATGGCATCGGCTTTCAGCTCCACATCACCACAGACAACCCGCCGAATTTAGACAGCGTGCGTGCCAACATGGATCGTTTTGCCGCATTGGGGCTAGAGGTCCATTTTACAGAGATCGATGTGCGCATTTTAAACGGATTTGATGCCCGGCCGAATAAAGGGGTGCGCCAAGCTCAGCTCTATCGTGATTTGCTCACGCTGTGTATTGAACATCCTGCCTGCAAGACGTACCAAATGTGGGGCTTTACCGATGCGCACACATGGATTTATGATTTCTTCGGTGGTGAATATCCGGTTGAGGCTCCGCTCCCGTTTGACCCAGAGTATCGGCCGAAATTGGCCTATTTTGGGCTGGTCGATGCGCTGGCTCCCGATCATTCGATCGCCTATTTACCCACGATGCGGCATCGTTAAAACGCTATGTGCAAAGTGCGACTTTAACCTGAATTTTGCTTAAGCTCGGAACGTCTAAAAATAGTCTTTACAAATTATTTGAGCCCAAATATCTAACTTGAAATCAACTAGAACGGTGTCATCGGGCCTTTAGGCCTTAGATGACACCGTTCTTTTGGAAGACAATTTACGTCTTGGTTCTTATCCAAAACTGCGGTTACTTTAGAACTTTGTAAATGGTGACTTTGTGTTCTCCATCTTCAAAAACCTTCTGGTATCGGCCGTTATTTTGGTCAAGATGTGGAACCAAAAAGTCAACGTAGTCAGCCCCGATAACCGGTTCCCCCGTACTCCAATCGGTTAAACCCGGTTGGATGACCACATAACCGATGTTCCGGTCTGCCATAAACGCATCTATCTCTTCAGCGGCAAAGTTCCCAGGTAAATAATCTGTGTGGCGGCGTGCATACAGGTAAGCTGGCTCAGGATAGTTAACCGAAACAATCGCATCTGCGGCCGTGTTGGTGCGCAGCCATTCCCCCGCAACATCGTAATCCAGCACCCGATCACGGACCGGATTGACCAGTTCATTCGCATGGCGTGCCGCATAAGTAACCATGATCAAGGCAACCAATCCTATGAGCACGTATCGGCCGGGGTTAGGCAGTTCTCCGGCCGGGTTTTGTGGCCATATGCGGCTGATTATCCAGCTAAAAAACGTCACCAAGTAAAAGCTAAAAAACGGAATCATCGGCACAAGCTGACGCTGCTGAATTTCAGAAATATAAGCGGTCCAAAGATAAAAGATAGCGGCGAAAAATAAAACATAAAGCTCGCTTAGCTGCCACTCTTTTATCCGCAAACTGTATCCCGCAATCACGCACAGCAGAACAATCAGCGCTCCCCATCCCCGAACCTGATCAAAAAATGGGATAAACCCTAACGACAGATCAAACACCGGCACAATCGTAGAGCTTAGGAGCGGATAGTCGAAGAGGAGCAAATAGGTCCAAAACTGGAGGTAGTTTAAGATTTCCCCCGACAAAAATTGAATGTGACCTTGATAAGTAGGGGAAAGCAGATAGACGGTGCCAAAACCGTTGGGGGCGAAAATCAACATCAGCACCCCCAGCACAGCGATACAACCCACAGCTAAGCTGACCCGCCACCAATGCTTTTTAGGGATGAGGCCGATCACGGCCGTCGCTAGAATCGAAACACCCAACGTGCGTACTAACGTTGCGAAAAACGCCACGGCCAAACTTATAAAAACCGATCGAACCCGGTTTCGGTTCGCCACACTGCGGCCGAGCAATACCAGCGTCAGCAGGCTCAAAAACAGATAAGCTGGCTCAGACATAGCGGTCCCGGCCGAGCCGACAAAAAATGGATTGAGCGCAAACAATCCTAAAAACAGCCAGCGCTGCAGGTGGGTTAACCGGGGTTTAAACAGCATGTCGGCCAGCACGATAGACCCAAGCGAAAAGCCAAACGCCAGCAGGCGGGGCCACAACAAGTTGCCAGGGGCAAGCGCGGCCAAGGGGGCCAGCAACAGGGGCCAGCCAGGCGGAAAAGCCTGTTCGGCCGGGGCATACGGAAAGTTAATTAGCCGATACCCTTGTCCACTCGCCAAACTCTCAGCCAAAATCAGATAGTGGGCATCGTCAAAAAATGTTCCCACCGGAATCGTATTCAAGCGCAACAGGCAAACGACGGCCGCCACGGCCAGCATGCTAAACAGGGGCAAGTTATTCGTTTGGTTAGATGGGTTGGGCTGGTTAATCAAATTAGCTTTTACTGATTGTTCAAAATTAGTGGCTCTAAATTAAAAAATATGTGATAGTTCAGGTCAAGACTGCTCCCGATTACCTCCCCATCTGCTGGTCGCATTCTACACTTCCTATATCATTCTACAAACCACATTTAAACAGTGCTGATGAATCTGGGTGAATATTCCACGATTTGTCATAGCTCCTAATTTCCGCATTCCAATATGACCCAATCTAAATCACAGCTTAGCTCTCCTGAAATTCAAGCCATCGTAGGAGGATATCATACAGATCCCTTCTCTGTTTTGGGTCCCCATTTGACCAATAACAAGTTGACCATTCGCTTGTACCAACCATTTGCGGCCGAGGCTGAAGTTGTTTTTGCCAAAGGCAAAGCGCAAAAAATGAAGCGGATTGACGAGGCGGGGCTGTTTGAGCTAACCAAACGAAGCAGTGCAAAACAGCTGCCAAGCTATACGTTCAAGCTGCAAGATTATCACGGCACAACGTGGACGGCCGAAGATGTCTATCGGTTTAGTTCTCCTCTGATTCAAAACGGTACTGACCGGCGCTGGTACGAAGTCAATGGGGCGCATCAAATGACGGTAGATGGGGTCGAAGGAACCACGTTTGTCGTCTGGGCACCGAATGCAGAGCGGGTTAGCCTGATTGGTGGGTTCAACAATTGGGACGGCCGAGTAAATGTCATGCGTCGTCATGCTGAATCTGGATTATGGGAGCTGTTTATGCCGGCCGTGCGTGAAGGTGCCTTATACAAATACGAAATCAAAACCCATTTTAACGGATACATGGTCACCAAAACTGACCCGGTCGGCTTTTACAGAGAACTTCGCCCAAAAAACAGCGCCATTGTGTGGGACATTGACACCTATGAGTGGCAGGATCAGGACTGGGTAGACAATCGTGCGGTCCACCAGTCACTCGACAAACCGATGTCGGTGTATGAAGTACACATGGGCTCTTGGCGCCGCAAGGGTGAAGGTGGGCATGATTGGCTCAGTTACAACGAGTTAACGTGTGATCTAGTCCCTTATTTAGTTGAGATGGGGTACACCCATATCGAACTCATGCCGATTACCGAATATCCGTTTGATGGCTCGTGGGGGTATCAGGTGACCGGCTATTTTGCCCCCACCAGCCGGTACGGCACACCGCAAGAGCTGATGGCGTTTATCGATGCTTGCCATCAACACAATATCGGTGTGATTTTAGACTGGGTTCCTGCTCATTTTCCACGTGACGAACATGGGTTAGGCTTTTTTGATGGCACAAGCCTGTACGAACATGCTGATCCAAGGCAGGGTGAACACCCGGATTGGGGCACACGCATCTTCAACTACGGCCGAACCGAAGTCCAACAATTTTTGATCGACAATGCGCTGTTCTGGATCGACAAATACCATATCGACGGGCTACGGGTCGATGCGGTTGCTTCGATGCTCTACCTCGATTTTTCGCGTAAAGAAGGGCAGTGGGTGCCAAATCGGTACGGCGGCCGGGAAAATATCGACGCGATCGACTTTTTGCGCAACATGAACGATGCGGTTCATCATAACTATCCCGGGGTGCTCACAGTTGCTGAAGAATCCACCGCATGGGGTGGAGTCACACGGGCAACGTCTGACAATGCGGGCTTAGGCTTTGACTTAAAATGGAATATGGGTTGGATGAATGACACGCTTCGTTATTTCCAGGCCGATCCGATCTATCGCTCGTTTCATCAGGGGATGCTGACCTTCTCGTTGCTGTATGCGTTTAGCGAAAAGTTTGTCTTAGCTTTTTCGCATGACGAGGTAGTTCATTTAAAAAAGAGCATGTTGGATAAAATGCCGGGCGATGTTTGGCAAAAGTTTGCCAATCTGCGCTTGCTGTTCGCATACCAATATGCGCATCCCGGCCGAAAATTAAACTTTATGGGGAGCGAGTTTGGCCAGTGGCGCGAATGGAGCGAAGACCGCAGCTTGGACTGGCATCTGGCCGAGACAGATGATCCACACGCGAAATTGCAGCTTCTCATCAAAGATTTAAATAGCGCCTATCGCTCTTCAAAACAGCTGTATGTGGCTGACGACGTCCCAGAAAGCTTCTATTGGATCGATATTCGAGACGCGTTGCACTCTGTTTTGATCTTTGCTCGCATCGATCCTCAGCATCCAGATGATCCGATTATTATTGTCTGCAACTTCACCCCAGAAGTACGTAAAGGATATAGGATCGGTGTCCCCTTTGCGGGAGATTGGTCCGAACTTTTAAACAGCGATCACGGCCGGTATGGTGGTAGCAACGTCCTCAACGAAGCACC
>JAHDEN010000220.1 GCA_020628815.1 Chloroflexota bacterium
GCGCAATCCATCGAATGTGCCTTGTAATCTATCGCTTAATGATTCAAACATGATTTTTGGGACCTACGGTATGATCCCCTCAAGGGGGACCCCGATACCGTAGCTAAAGTAAGAAGCTCGATTAATCGAGCTGAAGATGGCTGTATTGTAAACCGACTTTATTAAAATTTAAATAACCGTTGTTTACTGCTTAAACTGATGGGTTGAGCGGCCACCCATTTACCATTTATGGTTCACCATTCACCGTTTACAATTTAGGTATCGTTTAACATTTTTGCCGCAGATACAAACAGATTTACGCGGATAGTTTTTTGATACCGGTCTAAATCTGCCTAATTTAACAACCATTGTAAACGGTAACTGATTAGCCCCACACTTTTTCAATGATAAGGGGCAAAATTTCCCCCGATTTACCACGCAGAGCCAGAGAGACATGTTCGGTAATCGGGGTTTCATTGGGATTGATTTCTACGACAGGGACGCTTGCGTTTAGAGCTTCGATAGGGACAGCTGCGGCCGGATAAACCAACGATGAGGTGCCGATAGAGAAAACAAGATCGGCCGAGCGCACATAGTCGGCCGCTGTTTCTATTGCACCATCTGGCAAGGCTTCACCAAACCAAACCACATCCGACCGGAGCCATGAGCCACATTGCGGACAGGTCGGTGGTGTGCCGGGGAGCTGGTCCCAATTGTCAATCATGTGGTGCTGATCAAAGCATTTGACCCCGAAAATATTTCCATGGAACCGGGTGATATTTTGACTACCAGCCTGATCGTGCAGATCGTCAACATTTTGGGTAAACAGCGCAAAGTCCGGTACGTGCTGCTCCATCTGCGCCAGCGCAACATGGCCGGGATTAGGCTGCACTTTGCCAGCCAGCTCCCGTCGCCACGCATACCAGTTCCAGACCAATTCAGGATCTGCTTTAAACGCTTCAGGGGTGGCTAATTCTGTTGGCTCATATTTGGCCCACAGCCCGGTTTGCGCATCTCGAAACGTGGGTACGCCACTTTCGGCTGACACCCCTGCGCCGGTTAGCACAGCAACACGTTTGGCGTCGCGCAGTAAATTAATGAGAGATTGTGGGATCATAAAATAAGTGAAAAGTCGAAAGTTAGAAGTATAAAGTTTCGCTTGTTAATGACGAGGGGTTTAATTCGGTGTTTGCAAACCTGCAACCTGCAAACCTGCAACTTCCTAATACACAATTTCGCCCGAGATAAAGCGGCGAGTTTCTTCATTACGTGGGTTATCAAAAAATGATGCGGTATCTGACACATCTTGTAACCGGCCGTTTAGAATCAGACCAGTGCGGTGAGACAGTCGTTTGGCTTGAAAAATATTGTGCGTGACCACAACCACCGTTGTGCCTCGCTCAGCATTATCTCGCTCGATCATTTTTTCAACCAGCGCAATGTTTTGCGGGTCTAAATTAGATGTCGGTTCATCTAGAATCAAAACTTGTGGTTCAAGAATTAAAGCTCTGGCAAGCGCCACACGCTGTTGCTCACCACCAGAAAGTTTGCTCGATTTTTGATCTAACAGATCATAAATGCCCAAGTCGCGGCAAAGTGATTCAAGGCGGCCGTTTTTGGCCACATCTTGCCCCCGTAGCTGCAGCCCGTACCCGATATTTTCTAGTACGGTCCGTTTGAGCAATCGGGGTTGTTGAAACACCATAGTTACTTGACGACGTGATTCTAGATCGGGCCAGCGGCCGTCTACCGGCCGACCTTGCCATGAAATCGTCCCTTCATCCGGCTGTTCTAAAAACGCCAGCAAACGGAGCAGGGTCGATTTGCCCGCTCCGCTGGGGCCAACCAACGCCAAAATTTCACCCGTGTTAAGCGCTAGCTCATCCACCCGCAAAACTTCCCGCTGGTCGTATCGTTTGGCTACATTTTTTAGCGTGTAGCAGTCTATCTTTTGCCCTGATTTCATGACCAACGGATTGTAACACGGGATGCCGGGCGATTTACAATTTAGAATTTCACATTTCTGTTTATTTATAATCGCCTTATGGGCATCTCTAAATCAGACTTTATGAGCAACTATTTTTTGAAGATGCCCCATCTTGAGTTTGGGCCGATAATTCTCACATGATTTTTCTGTTGATGTCGGTTTCGGCCGGGTTTTGTATGGGGATGTTGATCAAATATGCGCAGCTGCGAGGGGAAGACACCGCTTCTGTTGTGGCTGCCAACTACTTGACGGCCGCCTTGCCCGCCCTAATTTATTTGATGCTGACCGGTACCACGGCCGTTTCAGCTTCGACCGTTTGGTTTGGCGTGGGGGGCGGTGTGTTGTGGCCGGGCACCTTTTTTCTACTTGTCTACGGCATCGGCAAATACGGCATCGCTATCGCCAGCCCACTTAGCAGGATGGCAGTTGCCATCCCCGCTTTGTTTGGCTTACTAATTTTGGGCGAAACGCTGTCCTGGACCCTAGCATTTGGACTGATGTTTACGCTGGCGGCCATCTTTTTTATGGCACCGATCACTCCAGGATCACTTGAACTTGATAAAGACTTTTGGTGGTATTTGCCCCTCTCGTTTGGCGCGTTTGGGCTGACTCAACTGTGGACCAATCTGTTTAACAACTACGGGGGTGCTGGTGAGAACTTTCAATACATTACTGGGGTCTTTATCTGGTCGATCCCGTTTGCATGGCTGTATGTCTGGTGGTTTAGGCTCAAGGTTTCCAAACTCACCTTTTTGATTGGTGGATTAATAGGCTTGTTTAACTTTACATCTTTGCTGGGGAATGTTTGGGGGTTGCAGTCGGCCGCTTTTGTTGAAAATTCGGCCGTATACTTTACCCTACACGGCGGTTTGCACATGCTCTCGATTTTCTTGGGTGGGGTGTTTATTTGGCAGGAGCCGGTTCGTCGGCGCAATTGGGTCGGCATCGGGGCATCTATCACCGCGCTGGTTTTGCTGAATTTGCGATAGAGCAACTGCTAAAGCTTGATCTATCCAGTCTTGATAAAAGGATCGGGGTGAACCTCCCTATTTCCTATCCCTCTATCTCTGTCCTCCCTGTTTCAACATCGTATTCAATTACAATCGGCCGATTAACCTTTTTGCGCCACTTGCTGAGCGGGCTGGGGGCCATACTTGCGTTTACAAAAAGCGTCCGCCCAATTTGTGTATGCCCGGCCGCCTCATGAATATGTCCAAACATATGTAATTTCGGTTGGACCATCTCAACACGTTTGGTTAGCTCTTCATCTCCTACAGGTTTGCCGGTCCAAATCTTGTCTAAAATTCCCATCGGCGGCCCGTGGGTGATAAGGATGTCTGTGTCTTCTGGAACCAGATCCCACTTCTCTTTTAGCTCTGCACCACGTTGCAAATTAAAGGCCCAATTGTGGAACCACGGTTGCCACGGGGAGCCATAAATTTTGATCCCCTCAACCGTTATTTCGCTGTCCTGTAAATAGGTTGCGTTGGTGATCAAAGCTTGAGCTTCGGCCGGTTGGCGCTCAAACGCAAAATCATGATTGCCACAAATAATCACTTTATGTTTGTGGGGCAGGGTGCCTAAAAAACGATTAAAGTCAGTAACCTCATCAAGCGTGCCTCGGTCAGCCATGTCGCCTGCGAACAGCAGAATATCCCCCTTAGGAACGTCAAGTCGGTCGTGCAAATTGTGTGTGTCACTAATCAAAACAAGCTTTATGGTCATCGGGTGATTTTAGCCTTCTTTAAAAATAAAGCTGGAAAATTTGTAATTATTCAGCACCTTGTGTTGGGGTCGACCCCATCGGGCCACAAATCGGTCGAAGCGTCCAACGCCCACACCGACGGCGTCGACCCCTACGGCGATATTTACGACCTGCTGAATAATTACGAAAATTTAACACAAGCGGTTTGTCCAAACTGGTGAATTGTGATCTGATCCTGCCTATTTAAGGCAGGCAACAAATGACACATGATTTTTCAACCCGATCGATCCATTCGGGGCGATATGCAGACAGTTCGGCCGTACCGATTTTCCAAGCAATAAACGCACCCTTGCACGATGAAAAAGTTGAGTATGTGAGTGCGGTGGGCGGGGTTGGTGGACCTACAACAGAGGCGTTGGAAACCTTGGTCTCCGATCTTGAAGGGGCTAATTGGTCTGTGGCGGCCGCATCTGGGATGGGGGCTATCGCTAACACCTTGTTCGCTCTGTTGCAGGCTGGGGATCGGGTTGTGGCGCATCGCTGTATCTACTCGTATGCGTCTCGATTGTTGGATGGCGATCTGACCCAAAAGTGGGGCGTTACGGTTGAATGGGTCGATATGCGCGATATGGCGGCGCTGGAAAAAGCCTTGGAAAAACCGACTAAACTCATCTATTTTGATCCCATCTCAAACCCGGCCATGCATTTGCTCGATACCGCTGAAATTACCAAAAGGGGGAAACAGGCTGGGGCGATTGTGGTCACTGACAACACATTGCTCTCGCCCTATCTGTTTAAACCGCTAGATGTCGGGGTAGACATCGTAATTCATTCTGCCACAAAGTATCTGGCTGGGCACGGAGATGCATTGGCCGGAGTCGCATCCGGCCGAGATTCTGAACTGGGCGAAAAGCTGGCTCAAATGCGCACGTTTCTGGGTGGCTTTCTGGCCCCCATGAACGCCTTTTTGGTGATGCGTGGTATTCGCACGCTGCCGTTCCGTATGGACCGTCACTGTGACAATACGCTCTCCGTTTTGGCGTGGCTCAAGACACAGCCGCAGGTCACGTCGGTGCGCTATGCGGGTGAAACGCCACATGCGGCCGCATCCGGCTTGCCCGCCTTTGGGGGGATGCTGGCGTTCACGGTGCAAGATGGGATCGATCTGAAACAGTTTCGTGCTGAGCTAAAAATGTGTCGGCCGTGGGGCAGTTTGGGGGATATTGAAACACTGGTGACTTTGCCAGCAGCGAGCGAGCTTAGAGACATCCCCCCAAACTATGTGCGAATGGCCGTGGGACTAGAGGCTCCTCAAGACATTATTGCTGATTTGCAACAGGCGTTTGAAGCTTGTGCATAAGGCCACTCAACTTAACCAACTCGCCGCGGATATAAACAGACATGGAAAAATTACCTGCGCAAATCTGTTTGTATCCGCGACTTAAGCGCAACTTAAGCGTTATAGCTGGTCGAGGTTACATTGCCACCTTGGCCGGTCCAATTGGTATGGAACACTTCGCCACGCGGCTTGTCGATTCGTTCATACGTGTGCGCGCCAAAGTAATCTCGCTGACCCTGTAGCAAGTTGGCTGGCAGGCGGGCGGTGCGATACCCATCATAGAAAGCCAGTGCGCTAGACATGGCCGGAACCGGAATGCCGTGGGTCATGGCTGCTGCCAACAGCTTGCGCCAGCCCGTTTGGGATTGGTCGATTGCGCTCTTAAAATAGTCGGCCAACAGTAAGTTTTGCAGATCCGGCTGACTATCGTAAGCGGCTTTGATGTCGCCCAAAAATGCGGAGCGAATAATGCACCCCTCACGCCACATCAGCGCGATGCTTCCGTAATCAAGCTTCCAATTATTTTCGGCCGCCGCTTCACGCATCAGCATATACCCTTGGGTATACGAGATGATTTTGGCCGCATACAGCGCATCATGCAGATTTTGCAGCATTTCAGCTTTGTCGCCGCCAAACGCCACCTGTGGACCGTCTAAAATCTCACTAGCGATCACCCGTTCATCTTTTAGGGCAGATAAGAACCGACTAAACACCGCTTCACTAATTAATGTCAGCGGAATGCCTTCGTCTAGGGCATTCACGGCCGTCCATTTGCCAGTCCCTTTTTGACCTGCCGTATCCAAAATCAGGTCAACCGTGCTGGTCCCATCTTCTTCCGTGTGGGCCAAAATCTCAGACGAAATTTCGATCAAATATGAGCTTAAAACCCCTTTGTTCCACTCGGCCAAGGTCTGGCTCATTTCTTGATTCGACATGCCCAGCACTGATTTCATGAAGTGATACGCTTCGCAAATTAGCTGCATATCCCCATACTCGATTCCGTTGTGAACCATTTTTACAAAGTGGCCGGCCCCATCATCTCCAACCCAGTCACAACAGGGAGTGCCGTCGTCCACTTTGGCAGCAATCGCTTGGAAGATTGGCTTTACATGTGGCCACGCTTCGGCCGAGCCACCCGGCATGATAGACGGACCAAAACGAGCCCCTTCTTCACCACCAGATACCCCGGTGCCGATGAAGCGCAATCCGGCCGCTTCAACTTTTGCCGTGCGTCGAATCGAATCAGTGTACAGCGAGTTTCCACCGTCGATGATGATGTCATCTTTTTCAAGCAGGGGGATCAGCTGATCGATCACAGAATCAACCGGACCACCCGCTTTGACCATAAGCATCACTCGGCGCGGCCGTTTTAGATTGCTGACCAGCTCTTCTAAAGACATGGTGCCGATGACTTTGGTTCCGGCCGCTTCGTTTTCGATAAAACGGGTCACTTTTTCAGTAGACCGATTAAAAACGGCTACGGTGTAGCCATGATCGTCCATATTTAGGACAAGGTTTTGTCCCATGACGGCCAATCCAATCAGGCCGATATCAGCAGTTGCTGTCATGATTTATCCTCACTTTGGGTTTAGAATTTTAGAAATTGATTGCAGCGATTTTTTTTGGAGACATGTGTTTAGTTGCCGCAATGATGATGTAGATGGGGTTTAAGACGGTTTTATAACGCAGAAAAATGAAACATTTATGCGGAGTAAGGTTTTCATAATTCACCCGTTCGTAGGTTCTCTGCTTCATCAATCTAGATTGTAGGATCAAAATGGCCTTATTGCACCTCATCGGCCAGTTTAAGCATGGCTTAACTGCTGATTTCAAATAAACTTAGTGGCCTAAGATTATTTAACATAGGACTTTCGCTTGCAAGGAGTGCTGAGCCTGTCGAAGTACGTTATCGCAGTTGCTGAACACGTTTGAAGCGAAAGCTCTAAGCAGATTGGAGATCACACATGGAACCGGAACCAATTTGGGATATTGCTCACTTAGCTCATGTAGAAATGCTGACCCCAAAGCTTGATGAAAGTCTAAAATTTTTTGTGGATGTTATGGGGATGAGCGTAACGGCCGAGCAGGGAGACTCATACTATCTGCGTGCCTATGACGACTATGAACACCATACTCTGAAACTAACCGCGGCCGACCAGCCGGGAATGGGTCATTTTGCTTGGCGCGCCCGCAGCCCGCAAGCTCTACAACGACGGGTAGACGCCATCGAAAAAACAGGGTTGGGCAAAGGGTGGACCGACGGGGATTTGGGACATGGGAAAACCTATGCGTTTCACTCCCCCGATGGACATAACGTTGAACTTTATTTTGATACAGAGTGGTATCAGCATGGGGTGGATGATGCCCCTGCATTGAAAAATCAGGCGTCGAAATTTCCCGGCCGGGGTGTCAACCTGCGCCGCATCGATCATCTGAATTTGCTAGCCAAAGATATTCCGGCCATTCGTGATTTTCATACCGATGTGTTGGGAGCACGGCTGACCGAGGTGATTACTTTTGACGATGGCTCTGACAAAGGGGTTTGGTTTAGCGTAAACAACAAATCATATGATTTGGCGATTACCGAAGACCATACCGGCACGCGCGGCCGATTCCACCATGTAACATTCGTGGTTAACAGCCGAGAAGAGGTGCTGCTGGCGGCCGACATTTGCCTTGAGAACGGCGTGTTTATTGAAACCGGGCCGCACAAACATGCGATTCAGCAGACGTTTTTCTTGTACGTGTACGAACCTGGTGGCAATCGGTTTGAAGTGGCCAATGCGACCGCGCGCTTGATTATGGCACCCGATTGGAAAACGATCCGGTGGGGTGAACAAGAGCGTAAGAAAGGGCAGGCTTGGGGCTTGCAAACGGTTAAAAGCTTTCACACGCACGGGACACCACCGGTGGAGTGATTTACGATTTATGAATGCTAAAAAATTATTGGTAGTTGGCGCACATTCGGCCGATTTTTTGTGGCGCAGTGCAGGCACAATCGGTGTTACGGTTGAGCAAGGGGGGACGGCCACGGTGCTGGCTCTCAGCTATGGCGAACGAGGAGAGTCGGGAAATCTGTGGCGTGAGAATCCAGATCAGACAGTTGAAAATGTAAAACGAATTCGGCATGAGATGGCAGAAGAGGCGGCCGGGCACGTTGGGGCTGACTTCCGCTGTTTAGACTTGGGTGATTACCCACTGGTGATGACCGATGATGCGATCAACGAATTGATCCGCATCATTTTAGAAGAAAAGCCAGATGTGATTTTGACCCACACGGCCAAAGATCCGTTTAATCCAGATCATCCGGTTGCGTATCAGGCGGTTGAGCGAGCCCGCTTACTGGCTTCTGGGGCCGGTGTGGCCAGTGCATTCAGCCGTATCACTCCGCCCGATTGGTATTCTTTTGAGCCGCATCAGCCGGAACTCTCAGAGTTTTACCCCAATACATTTATCGATATTACACCTGTGATGGATAAAAAAATTAAAGCGATGAATGTGATGTCGGCACAGGGATATTTGATTGACTATTATACCGAGCTGGCCTCAAGGCGAGGTAATCACGCCCGGCGCATTTCTGGCAAGAACGGAGTGAAATTTGCTGAAGCACACCAGCGGCTTGTACCGTGGGTGGTCGATAGATTGTAGATTTCAGACTGACGATTTTCGATTATGCCCTCATGCCGAACCAGCATTGGCTAGAAGGCTAAATCGTCAATCAAAAATCTGAAATCGCAAATGTACACATGAATGAACAAGAAAAAATCGCACGGTTGGCCGAACTTGGCACAGCCACTGTTTACGAAGCGGCCGGCCGTCAAGGGTTGATCGATCTTCCGTTTATCCAAATTGTTAAAAAAAGCCGGGTTGCAGGCAAAGCCCGCACGGTGCTGTGTGGCCACGGTGACAATGTGATGGTGCACGCCTGCATCGAACATATTCAGCCGGGTGAAGTTGTTGTATTGGCTCAGCCGGAGTCGTATCCGGCCGCACTTGTGGGGGATCTGCTTGCTACTCAAATGCAGGTTGCTGGGGCCGTTGGCATGTTATCCAATGGCTCTGTGCGGGATGTGGAAGAATTGGAAGAGATGGGCTTCCCGATTTGGACCGAGTTTGTGCGGGTGCGGGGCGCGACAAAAACAGAAGTTGGCCGTTTGAACGTGCCGGTTAGCATGGGGGGCAACATTATTTATCCGGGGGATATTGTGGTGATGGATGCTGATGGGGCGATTACGGTTCGGCCGGATCGGCTAGACGAAATCCTTGAAAAAGCTGAAGCCCGATTTGCCAACGAAGAGGTGAAGCGAGAACGGTATCAAAATGGTGAGCGGAGCTTTGATGAAGGGGATTGGCGAGCGATTGTTGATGCGGATCATCAGGCTCGGAAAGTTGATTAAAAATATATGCTATACTAAAAGGTTTAAGTCATTATTCATT
>JAHDEN010000026.1 GCA_020628815.1 Chloroflexota bacterium
CTACAGGCACAAGGTGTCCATCACATCACGCTGATCGGGGCGGATAGACAAACGAGTATCGATTTTTGGGAGGGAGTTCTAGGCATGCCGTTTATTTTCGAGCAGCCGAACCTTGATGTTCCCGATGATAACCATCTTTATTTTGATCCGGGTGACGGCCGATTAATCACCATTTTTACCCGCGAAAGCCGCGCGCCAGACAGCACCCCGACACCTCAGGGAATTGGGAATGTGCACCATGTGGCGTTTAATGTTTCGCGCGTCACATACAACCAAGTGGCCAAACGGCTTGATGAAGCGGGCATTTCGCACAGCGGCAATAAAGACCGTGGCTTTATGGATTCGATCTATTTTCGTGATCCGTTGGGGCTGTTGATTGAGCTAGCAACCTACAAGTTTGAACCGCCCATCCATAGCACCCATGCGGAGGTTTTGCTCGAAGCGCACAAGCTACGGGTCGGCCGGGGAGATTATGCGATTAGTGACGAACATTTAGCCGATGCGATTGAGCTGATTGCCAAACGAAATCAACAGACATTGTCGAGTTAAGTTTAATACTTTGCAAAGTAAGAGAGTTAAAGTTGCTAAAGCAGAAGTCATTCCCACCTTCGCAGGTATGACACGTCTTCCGTATTTAATAAACAGGCAAAAAAAATAGGATGGTGTTTTAAACACCATCCTATTAAAAGAAAGTTTATTCGATTTTAGAATGTATTAGCTTCTGAAAACGCGATGTACGATTGAGGCGAGCACACCACCGGCGATTGGGCCAGCGATGTAAACCCAAAGTTGTGCCCATGGGAATACGCCAGCACTCATGATGGCAGGTCCGATGGTACGCGCTGGGTTGAGGGATGCACCGGTTAAGTTACCACCCATAAAGATTGAAAATGCGAGGGTCATACCGATAGCGATAGGTGCCATGTTTCCGGCCGTGCCTGAAACTGCGGTGTGATAAATGGTGTGAACGAGGAAGAAGGTTAGCATCATTTCAACAACGAAACCTTGAACAGGTGAAACGCCATCAGCCAAAACTGTGTTTCCAAGTTCGCCCGCGGCCTCTGGTGAGCCAAGAACAACAACCAACAAGACGGCACCAACAATTGCACCTAAGATTTGAGCCACAAGGTAGCCACCTGCTTCGCCCCAGCCGATTTTTCCGCCAGCGGCTAGACCAACCGTAACGGCCGGGTTAATGTGAATGCCAGAAATGTCACCTAGCGAGTAGGCCATAGCGACGATAACAAGACCATGAGCCAAAGCAACCGCGACGAGGCTGCCGCTTACTGCTCCGGCACCAGCTCCGATAAAAATCAGAGTGAGTGTACCAATGAATTCTGCGATGAGTTTTTTGCTATCCATTTGTTTTTGGGATCTCCTTTTTCCTTGAAAACGGTAAATCGAACGAACTCTCCATTTTAGAAAACGCAGAACTAAGGGATTAGTTGCGTTTAGGAACGTGAACTAAATAAATGTCCCAATTTATATGTAGTTCCTGTCCAACTGAAAAGAAAACCACTTAAGATTATGCTATAGAGGGGACAATTACTTTCTTTTCAATCCTTATGTCAAATCATAGCTCATCGCAACTTGACTGCCAAAGGGTAGAAATACGTATAGCAAATGATTAAATATGTTTGGTAAAGCTGGCCGCTAACGGCCGTTCCTCCCACCCATGCTTTTCATAAAACTTCCTCTCATAAGATTCTCGGTGCCTAAAGTTGATCAGCTGCAGACGATTGCAGTTTCGTGCTTTGGCTTCCAGCTCAACTTTTTCAAGAAGGCTTGAACCTATGCCCAAGCCACGAGCTGCCTCATCTACAAAAAGTTCAGACACAAATCCTTCGGGACCCGCCATAAACAAATAGGGTAGCCAATGCACAGCCACGTATCCCACTAACCCTTGTGTGGGGTGAGCCGCCACAAAAAGAGAATGGCTAGCATCGGCTAAATCGGTTGCCAAATAGTTGGCTATCCGCTCAATCGTCTCAGATTCTGACTCCCCCTGAACCTGTTTAAACCAGCCGATACTGCGCAATAGTTGGGCCAGCCCGGCCGCATCATTTTGAACAGCTGCCCGAATTGTTACGTGCATGCGACCCTTAGTTGTCTTGCAAAATTTCGGCCCGGCCGGTCATTCCTTGGCGCACCGTAAACTCGGTTGGATCAAGCTTGATAATCACTGGAAACACCGCTGCATCTCCCACCGTGCTGGTTGCCGTTAGATTAATCCGCTCTACCGTGCCATCTATCGGCTGGTTCGGGTATGACTTTAACGTCACCAGCGCCGCCTGGCCGATTTCGATCTGATTGAGATCACGTTCGCTCAGGTTGGTCGTGATGAACTCAAGCCCGGCCGGATCAATTAACGTGATGATCGGCGTGCCTGCCCCCACAAGTCCACCTGGCGCAATGTCTACACTCAGCACTGTGCCGCTCCATGGGGCCAACAGCTCCGCTTTGTTGCTCGCATCGATCGCTTGTTCAAGCGCAAACTGCTCCGTCTCTAGAGCCAGTTCCGCATTTGCGACATTTAAGTGTGCGGTTCCCAGCTCTTCATCCGTTGGCCCTTTTTGGGCGCGGGCCAGCTCTTCGCGGGCAATCACAAGTTGTGATCCAGCACCCACGGCCGCATTGCCAGAAGATTGAGCCGCCTGAATATTGTAATTGGCATACGCTACCTGCAGCTGCTCTTTGGCACCTTGTAGCCTGGCTGTGGCAAATTCCCGATCATTTTTGATGCGCTCGGCATAGGTAATGCCCAAGCATTGCTTAATGCCGTTGCGGGTTTCACACACCTCATCATTGTAGGGCACTTCCCACTCTCGGCCGGGCGAGAATGCGTTGTCATACTGCTCTTGGGCACTATCAACCTCTCGCTGTGCCTGCTGAATCTGCACGTTAGCTGAGGTCAAGCTACTGCCAGACGCGGCATCTTGCGTCTCAGCGTTTGCAAGATTCGATTCGGCCGACTTGATGTTGGCTTCTGCAATCGCAATTGCGCTCTCATCCGGTTCCCAAGTTTGTAGCGTCTCTAGCTGTGTTTGGGCGGACAGCAAACTGTTTTGGGCCGATTGGACCCGTAGTTCGGCCGAGCGCACATTGTCCTGCAAGCTCTGATCATCCAGGACCGCTAACACATCTCCGGCCGATACGTTGTCGCCTACTGCGACATTAATCGTTAGCAGTTTGCCCGACGCCTCGAAGCCCAACGGCAACGGCGGCTTACCATTCTGGATCTGCCCATCAGCCAAAATGGTTAGCTGGGGCAGCTCTGTGGGCTCAGCTTCAACCTCTTCCGATTGGGCCGCCATCGATTCAACCTCAGGCGCAATTTGCTCAGTGGTTTCTGCTACAGAGTCCGCAGGTGGTTCACCGCCACAGGCCATCAGTACGAAGGCCAGCGCAGTTAGTAAAATTAATTTAAATAGTCTGTTCATGTTTAGCTTATAGCTATCAGCTATTAGCCATCAGCTTTCAGCTATAAACTGACGGCTGAAAACTGATAGCTGACAACTCCTAACTCATTCGTAAAATTTCAATCGCTTTAAATTTAATAATGCGACGGGCCGAGAAGATCGCCCCGATGATGCTGGCCAACACGACCATCAAAATCACAAAGGGCATCACGGTTGAATCAACCGCAAAAATCATCGGCCGTTCGCTTGAAACATTCTCGATATAGGCAAAAATGTATCCCATTGATGCCCCGGCAATGATGCCGGCCAGCGCCGCACTGAGTGTCATCGCAATCGACTCGATAATCAGCATGCCGGTCAATTCCCACTTCTGGCTACCAACCGCCTTCATCATCCCAATCTCCTTGCGCCGGGCGTAAATCGTGACATAAATCACCGCAAATACCCCAAACACGGCCGTGGTAAAACTGATCAGCGTCAGCACCAGCAAAAAGACCTGCGCCTGCTGCTGTTCGTCTTGCGCCTGCTGCAAACGCACTTCTGAAATGCGGGTGCGCAAATTTTGACTAAAACCAAAGGTTTGGCGCAGTTTCGCATCTAATCCTTCCAAATCTGCATTTGGGTCTACATCGGCCAAAATGCGGGTGATAATTTTTGAATCGGGGTCGGGCAGAGCCAAGTTAGGATCGGTTGAAAGCCGTTGATGGGCTTGCAACGAGATCAGACCCATGCTGCCCCCTTGGGCATTGGCCCGAATCCGGCCGATGTCGTTAAAGCCGGGAATCCGCCGGGCGATCCCGATCACCGTAAACTCTTCGATATGATCTAGCCCAGCCCCACGGAGCTTGACCGTGCCACCCAGTTCAACCGCCAACACCTCGGCCAGCGCTTCACTAATCACAATGCCGGTGTGGTCATCAACAATGCGGGTTAACGCCACCCGATCACTCAGCGGAAAATCGACATACTGATCAAACAAAACGTTGTTTAAGTCACCCGTCACCCCGCGCAGTGTGAGCGACGTGTTGCGCATTCCGACCGCATCGGTGATTTCGGCCCGATAATTGTTGGTAAGCCCAACCGCATTTTCAATCTCATCAAATTGGGCCAGCTCTGTTTCGATGAAGCTGGGCTGTAGCCAGTCAAGCTGTTCTAAGCCCGGCTCGGCAAAGCGTGAGCGGACGCGCAGTTCAACCGGCGATCCCATATCCAGCTCAACATCGGTCCGAATGTTGGCAAAGTCGATGGCGTTTTGGGTGGCTAAAAAGCTGGGCAAAACACCGCTAAACAGCACCAATAGCGAGATGAGCGTGTTTCGTTTGTTGTTCCGGCCGACGTTGCGCGACGCAAAGTAGGTCATGCGTGGGGCGATAAAGCTGATGATAAATAGCACCAGTCGCTCCAGCGGCCGGGTGAGGAGCAAAAAGACAAGGCCAAGGCCGGTGACCATCAGCAAAATCGTGGATAAAAAGAGTGTGGCTTCAAGCGCCGGGTTGCCCAGCGTTGAGACCAAATCTAGCCCGATGACCATGATAAAGGTAAAGAGCAGGGCCAATCCGACAAAAAAGAGTCGAACGTTTGGCCGTGATTCACGTAGCTCGGCCAAATCTTCTAGCTGGATGTTATCCGCCACGCCGGGATTAATGGCGTACATCACCTTTGTTTTCGAGGCGTCGCGGGCCGGTTTAAACGCGCTAATAAACAGCACCGCAAAGGCAGACAGCACCGACGGCACAATGGTTGTCCATGAAACGACCGGCTGAATCGTAACGATCAGTCCTTCGTTCGCCATTCGGTTTTCGATAAACGGCAGCACGGCATATTGGGTCAGCAGTTGCCCAAACCCAACACCCAGCGTGACACCGATTAGGCCGATCACAAAGACCTCGACAATCACGATGGCAAACAGATAGTTTTGCTGACTGCCCAAAATTCGCAAAATCGCCATTTCGCGCCGCTGTTCCTGCACGTTGGTCATCACCAAGGTGTGAATGAGCAGACCCACAACGCCAAACGCCATCAGTCCATAGGTGTTGATCAACGCCTGCAAAATCAAAAAGGCTTCGGCCGATGCGTCTAAAATCACCGCTTTGTTAAGCGAATAGTTGAACTGGTCACCTAGCGCCGTTTGCACGTTCACGGCAACGGCTCGCACGGTTAGGGCCGCTTCTTCAGAGTTGCCCGATTCGTACAGGGCTGGGTCTACGAGCGAGATGAGGGTGCTGGCCCGGCCGGGGATGGCGAGCCATTCTTGCGCCACATCAAAGTCTATAAAAATGCCGTCTTCGGTATCGGCCCCAACGACGCCCGTTTGGCGCACAATGGCGCTAACGGGGAATATGCCGGTAACTCGTCGCTGGCTGGTGCCAAGCACGGTCGGCTGCCCTTTCTCGCGCGGCCGGGGGAAGCTGTAGGCCAATTCAACAGAATCGCCCACTTGTATGCCAAAGGTTTCGGCCGTTGCCTCAAACAGCGCAATGGAGCCATCTTCTAAACTCATCGTGCCGGTTATCGTTTCGACAATGCCAACTAGGTCAGTTTCACTCGGCTGGCGGGCGATCAAACTGGCGGTTGCCTGTTCTCCGTTGGCCGCAATCTCTACATCTGCTTCGATGCGGGGAAACACCTGCTGGATTTCACTGTCCGCTTGCTCTAGCGCCCGGGTGGTGGTGTCGATTTCGACAAACGGGTCGGGCGAAATATCGGTTTTGCGCACGCTAATGTCGTACCGGCCGATGGCGGACGAGATCAGATCGACGTTTGAACGCCGGATCGTCTCGACAGTCGCACTCATCGTGATAATCAGCCCGGTGCTGACCATCAACGATAAGATCATCAAAATGGTACGGACTTTACGGCGTCGGAAATTTTTGAGTACGTAAGAGAGAATCATCTGCGTCTTCCGGTTCTTGTTTTTGGATGTTAAACAGCTGGCCGTCCTGCATGTTGACCACTGTCCCCGCAAATTTCGACATGCGCGGGTCATGGGTCACAAACACAATCGTCATCCCTTCTTTGTTTAAATCCTGAATCAGCTTCATGATCGCAAAGCCGGTTTCACTGTCTAGGTCACCGGTCATTTCGTCACCAATCAGGATGGGAGGATCGTTGGCCAAGGCGCGGGCGATCGCCACACGCTGTTGCTGACCACCAGACAGCTCGCTGGGGTAATGTTTGGCACGGTCGTCTAGCCCAACTTTTTCGAGCAAGGCCATCGCCCGCTCCGTCCGTTCGCGGCGGGGGACGCGGGCCAGCACCATTGGTGCTTCGACGTTCTCGACGGCCGTAAAGTTGGCCAGCAGGTTGTAGTTTTGGAACACAAACCCCATCTTGTCCAAGCGCAGTCTGGCCAGTTTGTCTTCGCTCAGCGAGACAAGCGTCTCCCCTTCGATGGTGATGTGGCCGCGGCTGGGCTCATCTAGCCCGCCAATGATGTTGAGTAGTGTGGTTTTGCCGGAGCCGGAGGGGCCCATGAGACAGACAAATTCCCCCTTTTCAATATTGAGGGTCACGCCGCGCAGGGCCGGGACCGCATCTTTCCCCATCAGATAAGATTTGTGGATATTGTCCACGACAATAATCGGTTCAGTCATAAGGTTTGCTGTTGGTTGAGTAGAACGTATTTTGTGAAATGTAGCAGGGGCTAAAGACCCGCCAACGTTCTAGGCAATACGGCTGCAGGAAAATGCTGCAGAGCGAATGCTTCTTACTAATTAACACCGCACAATGGCACAGTTGTGACATTTGAATCAGGTTGTAGTGGGGCAAGTGTAGCCACTCAACGTAAAAAGTGGATCAGTCCAGGGTACTGTTTATTTTGGTCAATGGGTTGACGATTATTTCAACCGGCTGGTGGATGTGGATTTTCAGAAGTCTAACCATTCTCTACGCCGAATCTTGATCAAATCGTATTAATATTCAGAAAAGCATCTTTTTTAATTGAAATTCTGGTGACCTTGGGTAATCTCTGACATGATTTAGCTGATAGCACTTTCCTCAAAGTGGTAACTCTATGCTACTCAAAAATCAGCTAAAGCGGGCCTAAAATTGTGTATGGCAAAAAGCGACGACTTAAATTTAATCGAAAATAAACCCCTTACTTGGTTTGTTGGCTCCTCTGTGATTATGGTGGGGCTGTTTGTCTTTTGGAACAGCATCGAGGCGTTGGTTTTTGGATCAAGCGAGTTGGAACATGCACTGGAGGGGCAAGCGTTCGACTATTCGATTGTTGCGGCCGTAGTTGTGTTGCTTGTGCTGGGATTAGGGTTTTATGGTCTGTGGCGCTACGAGAATAAAATGCTTTCGGCCGTCGTGATCTGGAGCTACTTTTTGATATCGTTGGTTGCGATTCAAGTATTTTCGTTGGGGGTTCGCTCGCCTCTGTTTAACATGGTGTTCCTGACTCTGATCTTCGCTCGCTTTTTCTTGGGGGCAAAACATTTGTGGGTCATGACCGGGCTTTCATTGGGGGCCTTATTTCTATTTTACGCTCAAGAGCCGATGTATTTGGGTCAGAATGTCACTGCGGCCGACTTTGATGACCTGTTGGCGATCGCCTACACCATCGCTATGGTTGCGGCCGTTACCCACTGGATTATGAATGCGCTGACCGATAAGAGCATTCGGCTAAAAAAGCATCAAGATCATTTGGAGCAGTTGGTTTCAACAAAAACGGCTGACCTACAGTCCGCCTTGTCTGCGGCCGAAGAAGCCAGTCAGGCGAAGTCGGTCTTTTTAGCCACGATGAGCCATGAACTGCGGACGCCACTGAATGCGATTATCGGCTATTCTGAAATGACCCAAGAAAGTATTGATGAAGAAGATTATCACGGAGATATGTCGGCTGATGTAGGGCGCATCACCACCTCGGCCCACCATCTGTTACAGGTGATTAACACGATTCTTGATTTATCAAAAGTAGAGGCCGGGGAGGAAGAGATGGCACCCTCCGCTATTTGCGTAAAATCGCTTTCGGAAGAAGTTATCACGATGTGCCAGCCTCTTGCTCAAAAATCAGGGAACCGGCTGATCGCCAATTTAGCATCACACACAGACATGGCCGTGCGTGCGGATAAAGAGAAATTGACACAGGTGATGCTGAATGTGATCAGCAATGCGGCCAAATTTACGCACAATGGAACAATTACGGTAAATGTTGATCCGATTGATCAGGATTATGTTCGAATTGAGATTTTGGATACTGGGATCGGGATTCCCGAAGAAAAGCTAGAAACGATTTTTCAACCGTTCCAGCAAGTTGATAATACTTATACGCGCCAGTTTGAAGGAACCGGATTGGGGCTTGGAATTTCGAAGCAGTATTGTGAATTGATGGGGGGCAACATCCAGGCCAGAAATCGGCCGGAAGGTGGTGCTGCGTTCACAATACAAGTGCCAAGGGCGCATGTGGTTTAAAGCAGACAGTCAAGGCTGAGATAACCAATTACAGAAATACCGGTCCAAAATAAACCTACGAATGAGAGGGTGGCTACGCCGATTTTTGTTTTTGCCGATACGATTCTTTTTGCAGATTTGTCATTAGTTAAATGTTTCATGCCATTAGACTATTCGCTTTAATCTCCGATGAATGGGAGCGTTGATCCGAAAGTTATGAGTTGCTGATAATTTGAGAAAAAGGCTGAAAATTAGCTAACTCCAACGGACATTTGAAAAAGTTTGGTTAGACTAGTAGGGATGCGATGGAATAATGGTGGTTTGAGAACAAAGTTAGTGGTGTTTGTGTGTGGCGTTTTTTGTATCGCGGTGTGTTTATCTGCCTGCGGCCGGAACGAGCCCAGCCCGCCGGTGATCATCGCAACCTATGTGCCGTTGCCTACAACGGGCATACAGCCAATTGATAGCGAAAGCCCCGTTAGCCCAGAAGTGACCGTTGATCCCGAAGACGTTGTGCAGGCGCCCAGCATCCCCACAGAAACGGTTGAGCCGACCGCAACAGTTGAACGGCCGACCCCTGTAACGTATGCGGGTGAGCCAACCCCCGACAGCGCGTATTACGATACGGCCGAAACCGGCTTGTTGCCCTACACCGTTGTGCCGGGTGACACGATGTTTTTAGTAGCGACTCGGTTTGGGCTCACTGTTGATGAGCTAATGGAAGCCAACGGACTGACTGATCCAGAATTTATTGTGGTCGGTAACACGCTGGGGATTCCGGTGGAGTTAAATGGAGAGGGGCCGGCGTTTAAAATTATCCCAGATAGTGAACTGGTGTACGGACCAACCGTGGGCGACTTTAACACGGGCGATTATCTGCGTCGTTTTTTCCCGAGCAGCACCCTGCTGCGTTATCAAGAATCGGTTGAAGGGCGGCCGTTAAATGGGGCTGGTGTGGTTGAGTTGGTGGCGATTCGCTTTAGTGTAAACCCTCGCCTGTTGTTAACCATGATTGAGCATCGCACAGGTTGGGTTACCCGGCCGGTTCCTAATTTTGAATCTGATTTTTACCCGATGGGGATCGAAAGGCCGGGACAAGAAGGGTTGTATAACCAGTTATCTATTGCGGCGAACTTGCTTAACTTTGGTTATTACGGCCGAGCTGAAGGGGGCTTGCGTACCATCGATTTTGATAACGAGGTTAGATTGTTGATTGATCCAACGATCAACCACGGCACGGCCGGAGTGCAGATGTGGCTGGCTGGCCACACGGGTGCCAATCCTCAAACTTGGGAGGCTGAGGTAAGCCCGACCGGGTTTATTCAAACCTATGGCGATTTGTTCGGAAACCCGTTTGGCTTTGCGGCCGACGCCCCTTTGTTGCCAGACGGTCTTGAACAGCCAGAGCTCACGTTCCCGTGGGAAGAAGATGTGGCGTGGTATTACACCGGTGGGCCGCACGGCGGTTGGGCTGGAGGCAGCGCGTGGGCGGCTCTTGATTTTGGCCCCGATAAAGAAAAACGAGGCTGTTATGTGTCGGAGGCGTGGGTAGTTGCCGCGGCCGATGGCACCGTGGTGTACAGTGATTTTGGCGGTGTGTTGCTTGATTTAGATGGGGATGGGGATCCTGGCACCGGTTGGGTGTTGGTCCATTGGCACGTTGATCAGGCGGGACGGGTTGAGAACGGCACGGTGCTTGATGCCGGAGATCAAATAGGGCATGCATCTTGCGAGGGGGGCTTTTCAAACGGAACGCATTTGCATTTTGCCCGCCGCTACAACGGCCGCTGGATCGGGGCTGACGGCGATTTGCCCTTTGTGCTTGATGGCTGGACGTCGTCTGGTACGGGCAATGAATACGACGGGTATCTGGTAAAAAGAGGGGAACGCAAAGAGGCGTGTGTCTGTGCAGAGGAAATCAACGAATTGGTTAGGTAACGGGGCTGAATACTTTGTAGAGACGTGCCGTTGGCGCGTCTGACTAAACCATCACCCCATCAAAATAGAGCCAACGGCCGTGAGGTTGTGTAAACACAGAGCGTTCAATATAGGGGGAAGGCTTCCCTTTTTGCACCAGATTAACTTTAAAAGTCACTACATTTTTAGAGGCGGACATAATCTCTAAGCCCAGAAACTGGGTTGTTTCACACCAATCTTTTAGCTCGCTGGCCCAGACCGCTCGGGGTGTTTTGTATTTGCTTCCGGCCGGATCTGTGGTGTCGATTACATAATCAACCAAGCCTAAAGCATAAGCCGCATAACGTGACCGCATCAGCGCCTCGGCCGTGGGTGGACTGCTCCCTTCATGGTAGGGCTGACAACAGGATTTGTATCGTTTTTCGCTGTGGCACGGGCATAACTTGTGCCGACTGGGTTTCATTTTCATGGGTATAGATTATTTGCTACGTAACGTAAAAAAATCGGTGTACTGGAACAGATGCACGGTCAAGCCACGACCCTGTTGGTAGGCGCTTTTCTTGGCTCTTTCGGCCCGTTCGCCCACAAATAGTTCATCCACCGTTTGCTGGAATAGGGCGATCCAGTGGTCAAAATGGTCAAGCGTTAGCTCTGAACCGTGCGCTTTCATTTTGTCATTTAGCTGGCTGTGAACTTCGGCCGGATTCCCTTTGTAGCCTGGCTTGCCAAATAAAATCGTCTCCCAGAAAGAATACATGCGCGGCAGATGGGTGTCCCAATCTATTTTGGCGACATCGTTGAACGCTGGTCCCAGCATCGGGTCAACCTGAATTTTTTGGTAGAAGGTGTCTACCAATGTCACAATGTCTTCGAATGTTTCAATTTCTTTTTGGGTGGAATGGGTCATGTTGCGGTATGTGGGAGACAACAAGACCAGTCTGGTTTTTAAAACCAGACTGGTCTAAGCATGTCTAGTCTAGAGATTGGAAGACAAGAAATCAAGCATGTCGATTTTTGTCAAAATCCCTTCAATGTGTTGTTCCGAAGAGATAATTACCACCTGTTTCTCGTTAAACACTTTCATCAAAGCGTCCAGCGATGTGTCAGGGTCAACCAACGTCGGATCAGGGTCAACCACATTGCGTACCGGTTCATCTTTGGCGTATCCACCTTCGGCCGAAACAATATGGCTAAGCAACGTCACTTCAGACACCATCCCCTGCAAATGACCGTGCTGGTCAATCACCGGAATCTGCGAAACGTCGTGCTCTTTCATCATCGTCACAACGTCAGCAATCGGGGTGTCGCACTCAACAGTGTAGACGGTGGAGTCAGCTTTGGCGTTGTGAATGTCAATCGCGAGTGCTGAATTAACGTCGCGCAATGGAGGGATAAACCCTTGCTCACGCATCCAGTCATCGTTGAAGATTTTGCCCAAGTAGCGTGCGCCGCTGTCTGGCAAGATGACAACAACAACATCGTCTTTGCCCAAGTTTTTCTGCTTGGCATACGCAACCGCTCCGGCAACAGCAAAGCCGCACGAACCGCCAACAAACATCCCTTCTTCGCGGGTCAGGCGACGGGTCATTAAAAAGGAGTCTTTATCCCCAATTCGAACAATCTCGTCTACGACGCTTAGGTCAAGCGTGGTGGGCAAAAAGTCTTCACCCACTCCTTCGGTCAAATAGTTCTCAGCTACACCTTCATTCCCTTGGTGTAAGTCGTACAGGATCGACCCGTAGGGGTCTACGCCGACGATTTGGATGTTAGGGTTCTTTTCTTTCAAGTACCGGCCGGTGCCTGTAATCGTGCCGCCGGTTCCCATCCCCGCAATATAGTGGGTAATTTTGCCGCCGGTTTGATCCCAAATTTCTGGGCCAGATGTGACGTAATGGGCGTCTGGATTAACTTGGTTGTGGTATTGATTGGCGAGCACGGCGTTGGGGGTTTCTTCTACCAGTCGCTTGGCAACCGAGTAGTAGCTACGCGGGTCTTCTGGCTCAACGGCCGTGGGTGTCACAAATACTTGGGCGCCGTAGGCACGCAGGGTCTGCACTTTTTCTTGTGACTGCTTGTCAGCCATTACAAAAATCGTTTTGTACCCTTTAATGGCGGCCGCAATCGCCAAGCCAACGCCGGTGTTCCCCGACGTTGATTCGATGATGGTGCCGCCTGGTTTTAAACGGCCGGATTTTTCTGCATCTTCGACAATGGCCCAGCCGATACGGTCTTTGACACTGCCGCCGGGATTAAAGAATTCAACTTTTGCATAAATTTGGCACGGTAAATCATCAACAACAGAGTTGAGTTTTACAAGTGGGGTATTCCCCACCGTTTCGGCCATGTGGTTAAACACATTTGGATGAGTGGTTAAATCGGTCATATCAGTTCGCTTCGCTATTCGGTGGTCAGTCCGCTTCGCTAATCAGCCGGTGCTATTCACTCACTACCGATTACCGGGCCGCAGGCCACCGAATACCGACTACCGGTTACAGTTTTGCTAATGCCCCTTTCAGGTCGTTCATCAAATCATCGACATGTTCGATCCCGACAGAGATGCGGACCAAGCCAGGATCAATAGCCATGGGTGAGTCTGCTACCGAGGCATGGGTCATGGGGGCCGGTAGTTCGATCAAAGATTCGACACCACCCAAAGATTCTGCAAGGGTAAACAGCTCTGTTTCACGGGCGATAACGCGGGCCGCAGTCTCACCATCTTTCATAATGAACGAGATCATGCCGCCGGGCATACGCATTTGACGTTTAGCCAGATCATGCTGTGGATGTGATTCAAGGCCGGGGTAGATGACCGATGCGATAGCTGGATGGTCTTCTAGCATTTGAGCGATTTTCATCGCGTTTTCGCTGTGGCGTTCCATGCGAAGGGCCAATGTTTTGATGCCGCGCAAGGTCAAAAAACAGTCTTGCGGACCAGGGACAGCGCCAATCGCGTTTTGCAAAAACTTGAGCCGATCATAGGCGTCTTTGTCGCTGGTGATGATGGCGCCGCCCACAACGTCTGAGTGACCGCCTATGTATTTGGTGGTGCTGTGAAGCACAAAGTCTGCCCCTAACGCAATGGGATTTTGAATGATGGGTGAGCCAAACGTGTTATCAACGCCTAGCCAAACCTCTTTCTTTTTGCAGACCTCAGCCAAGGCGGCGATGTCGCTTAACCCCAACATCGGGTTGGTTGGTGTTTCAAGCCAAACTAATTTGGTGTTGTCTTGGATGGCGGCTTCAACGGCGGCCGGGTCTGTAGTGTCTGCAAAGCTAAATTCGATCCCATATTCGCTTAAAATTTTGTCGAACAAACGGAACGTTCCGCCGTATACATCGTTGCCGCTGAGCACATGTTCGCCCGGTTTCACCAAGCGCAACAAGTTGTCGATAGCGGCCATGCCTGATGAGTAGCACAGTGCATAATCACCACCCTCAAGTCGTGCGAGTGACGCTTGGAGCGCTGTCCGTGTGGGGTTGTCGGTACGAGAATATTCGTAACCGTTATACATATCGCCCACGTCTTTTTGAGCGTAAGTAGATGTTTGATAAATCGGGGTCATCACCGCACCGGTTTGGGGGTCATGTTGCACGCCAGCATGCACGGCGAGCGTTTCGGGCTTGAAAGAGGCATCTTTTTTAGCCATGAGAGTTCTCCTGAGGAAGATTGGACTGGATTCGATTTTTAGACTGGGTCAAGCAAAAACTACTGCAAAATAGTTGCATCGGTTAGGTCTAAAAATTAAATGTTCTGAAATAGATTCGGTAAAAACGTAGGCGGATAAATAAAACGGAGGGACGTTTTAGCTGTGACATCGGAGCGGGGAGCCACCGACGAAAAATATATTGTTGAGGATAATTTGATTGGTCAAAATCTCTGTTTCCTTTTGACGATAAAATTTAGCTGGTTCAAGTATAGTGTTCAACCTCGCCAAACGTCAATAATCAGACGACCTATTGCGACTGCAATATACATTTGAACTAAGTATCTAATGTGATGGAGAGGTTTGCTGATTGCAAAATCACCAAAATTTTGGTGTGTGCGAACCGCCATAGGGCAATGGAAGCTGAACGGTTTGATGCAGTAAATAATCGCGCAAGATCGGTTGTGAAATGCCAAACATTTGGAAAACGGTGTGCCCGGCCGCGACTAAGCGATCTAGATACAGCGGTACATCGATTTGTTCCGGCCGAACCTCGGCCGGGGCGTCCCACGCCATCACCCCCGGTTCGCCACGTGTGAGCACATACCGAATTCGCATCCCCTTGCTCAGCACTTTGCCCGCCGCTTCTAGCTGCTGAGCCGCCCGTGCGACACGAGTGTTGACCTTGTAATCAGCCACATCACGGGTTAGCACCTGGGTGATGATGAGTGACTCAGCCGCCATTTGGCACGACCGGAGTTTGTCTACAAATCCCCTAAAAACGGCCAGTGCTTTGGGCAGATGGGGTGGTAGCGTTTGGCCAAACGGCACGGCCGCCAGCGTTTCGATGACGGCCAACTGAGCCTGCTTGATAAACGGCGGCGTGTCCCGCGTACGTGCTTCAATGCCGCGAATCTTGAGTTCTCCGTTGGCAAACACCCCAAAATACCGATTAGGCACCGAGGCCAGAGGATCTTCTTTCGATGGCAAAAAAATAATCCATTTATAGATGCCTTCGTTGCCGATGGGTAGGCCGGTCGCCTGCAAAATTTTGTCTTGTAACCGGTCTAATTCAGCCTCATCAGGGATCACATCCTTTTTAAAATAGATGCCGTCAACATACAGATGGATCGTTTCAAAACCGGCCTCTTCCAAAATTTCTTTGGTCAGCAACATCGCCTCGCGGCTGTAGGCCGTAATGCTTTCATGCACCTCGATTTGAGTGTACTTAAAATGCTTGTGCCCCATGTAGCCAAAGGCAATTGTTTGCAGGCTTTTTTGGGCGTTGTTTTTCTGTTTTAGCTCTTGATAACGGCAGTCTCGTTTATCGATTTGGGTGAGCAGGGCTTTGAGCCCGATCCTTTTTTTGACCAGCGGCCGGAGCGTTTTAGGGATCAACCCTTCGCGTGAAAGATCAACCGAATAGCCCAGCTGAGGGACAAACGAACTGTTGTCACCGGTTTTAAACACCGTTTCGGGCGAGACGTTAAAGTTGGTGATAATGGCCGGATACATCGAGATAAAGTCAAATTCGATGGCACCATAGTGAATGCCCAGCTTGGGTTGTCCGATCAGCCCCCCTTGGTCAGCCCGTAACAGTTGCCGAGCCGTTTTCGGCCGTTCCGCCTGCGCTTTGCGGAACGGGACCAAGACCTCTTCACGCAGTGCCGTAACAACCTGCATGGCTGAAAATCCTGCCCCCGGAGATTTGCGGGCTCCATCTTGTAGCGGCAAACCGGTCATGCGTGACTGTTCAAATATGCCGGTTAACCCCGACTCGTAAATCTGGGTCAAATTCTTGGCGTCGATGTGGAGACGGCCGAACAGATAAGTTTGCGAGGCCCGATATAAAATCTGCCCATAGGTGTGGTAGCTCATCGGATCTTTGACCAGCGGCTGTTTTTCAGCATCGCGACACGGGTTAAATGATTCAATCCCTTGCTCTTGGCAGTGCCCCATCAGATGGGGAAAGAGCCAGCTGTCCCCATGGGCGGTCACAATCAGATCGGGATCAAAGCGATTGATAATGGCTCGCATCCGTTTTAATAACATGTCTGTTGGCTCAACGTTTAGCGTGTATTGGCGGTCGGCTTGAACCGTGATCGTAGCTGGGATAGCGTGGAACGGATCACCGGCCGGTTCGACATAAAGCAATCTGAGTGGTGGAAGCTCATACTCAATCTCCCACGGATTATCAAGCGACTCGATCTGCAAGATTGTGCCGTTGTGCGTGGTTAGGCGACAGTGGGCCAAGGGGAACACGTTGTATTTAGAGGTGATCTGCAATGCCGGTAGTACATCCGCATTGTAGTAAGTGAGTTCTGGGAATTCGCTCAGAATCTGCTGAAACAGTTTTTTCTGCTGTGCGACATCAACATCAATGGCAAGTAGATCGATATTGCCCGCAAATAGCTCGGTGTGTTTTTGGCGCGATAGCACCACACGGGTCGGCTGAGCCTGCAAAAAACGCCATAGCTGTCGTAGCCGAGGAAAAGGTCCGGCCGCATAGAACGTAACGGTCAGTTCGAGATGAAACATGTGTCGTTCTTCGGTGACAGCATCAATCAGCCACACAGTCATGCCCTGGTCATCGTTAAGATAGGTTTGTAACAGCCAGCCGTCTACCGTATTCACTTATCTTTTTCATCCAACCTTTGCTGGAGCAAATCAACTTGCCGTTGTAGATCGATCAGCATGATCATTTGGGCCGCATCGATCGGAAGCAGGTCGTTCGCTTGGCTGATGGCCAGCCGATTGTTTTTGGCGACGGCGAACAGCTGATCAAAGGCGCGGCGTTCGGTTAGGTTCATGAGTGAGCGGCGGAAATCGCCCAACTGTTGGTTGGTTAAGCGATTAATCTTGTCAGTGGTGGTGAGTTGAGAACGTCCCATGAGATTTTTAAAAGAGCGTTAATTGCTCGGCCGACGGCGAGCCGGGCGCCATGTCAGGCATAATCAATTGGTCAGCGATGTCTAAAACTTTGTCTAGCAAGCAGTGTCGTTCCGGCATGTCGGCCGGGGGCGGGGCCACATCTAAAATGATGGGGGAATGCTGACTGAGCCGCTCATATTTGGCCAGAAGGGCGAGCGATAGGCGCATCGATTCCCCTAACTTTAGATTGTCGTCGTACAGCAGGTGCAACGCAGACAAAACAATAACGGGTGTGTTGTGCCACAGCGCTTGCCGATTTAACAGATGGCAGAGACAGGTTTGGAGCTGGTACGCGGTAAACGGCCGGGAGACATGAATATGATCCATCGGCTGTTTAAAAAACACCCTCTCTAAATGAATGTATTCAAGCGTGCGTGTGGCATTAAACGCACAGCCACAGTCGATAATCGTAATGGGGCCACGAATGGCTCCCCACGCAATTAGCTTATGAAGCGTGTCTCGTTCTAAGCCTGCAAGTGCGCTAATTTTCCCGCTGGCTATTAGGGCTGGGTGGGTTGGTGTGATCGGTTGGTTCATGGGGCAACCTTAGCGAAAGCAGAACATGTTATCTATCGGTCATAGGCATATTTTCGGCCGATTACCCCCTACCTGCAGTGGGTATGCCTAGGGCATAGACCCAGAGCAGGATGACCTGAAAAGCGTATCTTTAACGATTCTTTCACGTTCAAAACAGGTTGGGTGGCCTAAAATCGGCAACAGGAGAAGCACATATGTTCCATGCAAAAAGAAGAGAGAACCTAATCTCTTTTGATTCACACCTATGTCATTGCTAAAGCGCATTATCGAAACACTTCAGTCGGCCGAGCCATCGAAATCTGCCCCTGCCCCGAATACCGAAGAGCCTGAAAGGACGGCCGTTGCTTTTGCGCGGCCGTTGATTCAGCAGATTCAACAGCTGGCAATGACAGAAGGTGTGGGAGTGGACGAAATGACGCTAGAAATTTTGCAGGCCGGGGTTGCCAAGCGGCAGGCTTATCACCAAGCGCTACGCATGTGGCACACGCTTACGCCGCGCGAAAAAGATGTATCAGCCTTAATCTGTATGGGTTGTTCAAATGATGAAATTGCAGGGCAAATGCACATTGCCAGAGGGACTGTACGCACGCACATTCGCCATATCTTGAAGAAATTTAGGGTTGAAAACCGCTTGCAGGTTCGTGATAAGCTCTGGTGGTGGGATTTTGAAACGTGGGCGGCCGAGGTATAGAAAATAAAAAACCCTCCAGCATCGATCGATGCTAGAGGGTTTAAATCTCAAACTAAAGAGCTGGGTCTGCGCTTATTTGCGAGTAACAGGTAGATAAACCCCTTCGCTACCTACAAATGCAAATCCACTGCCGGTGTTGTTCCCGGTTGTAGATGGGGCCTCTTCTGCTGACACAACAGAAACCGTAAAGTTGAACGTACCTGTGGAGCTATGCACCCAGTCAACCGTTGCATGGTGCAGAGATGTTGTACACCCTTGGAAGTTAGGTGGAATCTCGTATGTACCAATCAAGCTGTTGTCGCTTGCATCTCTAAACTCAACCGAGGTTGGTTGGCCGGTTGGTGAGTTACCCAAGTTGCGGACCATGACACCGATTTTGGTTGTAACCGAGTCATTCTCGTTATTTTGGATAGCGGTACCAATTGTGGCTCGCTCAACCATAAAATCAACAGTTAGAGGGGTGGTTGCATACTGTGCTGCAACTGCGTTACGGTAAGCTTCTCCAACAACTGTTAATTGATTTTGATTGCCGGGGTTAGGAATTTTTGATGGGAAATCGGCTGAGCCACATTCTGGATAGTTAATGCTGTAGTCCGTAACTAAGTGGCTAATATCTGCAATATAAGGGAGTTGATCAACATGTTCATGTAGCACAAACCATGCCCAACGCTGTACCAATCGGTCGCCGTCTAATGAATAACCCAGAGCCGGATCTGTGTGATCATTCATCCAATTTACAGTGGATGTCAGATAATTAGCCGCGCGTTGCGCCGTAATACGGTTAGAATCCTCATCGCAGAAATCAGATGTTAGGTTCAGACCCCATTCACGCATGATAAGCGGTTTTTCTTGATACCCGTGATCTTTCATCCACTGACGCATGTTAATAACTTGCTGCTGGAAAAGTTGTACATTGTCATGCTCTTTCACACAGATAACATTGTCTATACCGCATAAGTTGGCATCAAAGCGTTCTTGACCCGTTGCTGGATCGTAGAAAATCGGTTTTCTCCAAGTTAGGTCTGGGTTAGAGCCTAAGGCGATATGAGAGCCATCTTGTGAATTTGGATTGACGTTATCATAATGACGTCCCCAAATGTTGTAAGCGTGCATTGTGAAAATGTCTACCGGCATATCGTATCCGTAGATTGCACGATAGCTGTTAAAGACGTTGGTTAAATATTGCTGACGGTCTGGCCCAAAATTAACCAAACCACTAATCGCAATTTGTGCGGTGGGGTCAATGCCTTTGATATATGAATATGCATCGTGATAGGCGCGAGCATATGTTTCTGGCAACAGGCTGTCCTGTGCGTTTTCACGATCAACTTCATTTCCTACAACCCAGATCGTACCGGTGTTGGCACGGATGGTGGGGCCAAGACCCCTGGGCCAGCGTGTATTTTCACTGTATGGATAGGGAGCATCTGCTGGTTCGCTGAAGTATGGATAACGCTGCGTACTATCATAGAAAGGCAGGTCATGGCCAGCACCGGCTAGCCAGTACTCATCGACGATCCGCTGTCCGTTTGCATCAAACTTTGGTTTAAAGCGGATGTTGCTAATTGCTTCGACATATCCATCTTGTTGTGAGTAAGTGCGAACTTGAGGGACAAATTCGACATTGAAGCTTAAGTCCATGCCGCCCTCGGCCGTAGATGCGTATGCAAGCCCAAAATCAGGACTGGTCCCAGACGCACCATTGCGGCAGATCGGGCCAGGTGGGGCTATCTGCGGTGTGTCAGGGTCTGCTGACGCATCGTTCGTAAACATCCAAAAGCTGCCCAAAAGAATTGCTACAACGGTGAGTGGGATTGAAAGTAATTTGAAATGGTTCATAATAAAGTTGGTATGGGCTGAAGATTAAATAGCTAAGGTGACTTAATCTTCAGTTGGGCAGGAACGTGGAAAATATTGTAAACGCTAGTTATTAAATTCGTGTTCCTGAAGTATGGGCCTAATTTTCCTCAATTAGCTAGTGTTTTGCCAATTGCTGTTTCAGTGAAATTCCAACTGACTAAAACGCTTAAGGCTACGTCATTCCCAAAGGCAATGTTCATTAGCCTCTGCCTGACGTAGTGCTAGTACTTCGTCAAACTTCTTTTAAATAGTGATTGCTTTACTCTCAAGGGGGACTTCGTCAATTAATGAAGCCTAATGTGTCTTTGATAAAACACGAGTAACTATCTAGAAATGACCGCGTATGCAGGTTTTCTACATTAATTTGCGATTTAACTAACACTCCATCTGTCATTTTAGCTAACTTTTCCGGTATACTGCAAGTCTGGTAGTCCGGAAATGCTAAGAAATTACTGTTTGTGAGTAAGAAATTAATCCTTGAAGTTAAAAGGTACCATGGATCAAAAATCTGCTGATATTCTTGAATTCAATAAAATATTGCAGGCCTTGGCGTTTTATACGAGCTTTAGCGCTGGGCATGAAATGGCCTTGGCTGTGCAACCGGCCGTTGATGAGCAAGAAGCGATCCGTTGGCAAAATGAGACGGCCGAAGCGTATGCCCTTTTCCAGAGTGGTAGCGATGTGACGATTGGCCCTGCACGTGACGTGCGTGAGTCGATTGATCGAGCAAATCGTCGCTTTTTATTGCTGGCCGAAGACTTCTTGGCCATTCGTGACACGATTACGGCTGCTCGTACCCTGCGCCGCAAAATCGAAAAAGTGCGTGAGACCTATCCTGTATTATGGGAAGTAGGTGAGCTGATCGAAGAATGCCCCGGCCTAGTCACCGCCATCAACAAAACAATTGACGACCGTGGGGTTGTGCTAGACAGTGCCAGCTCTAAGCTGAGCAAAATTCGGCGGGAAATACGGGTGGTACACGGCCGTATTTTAGAGCGGTTGCGCGGAATGTTGGTGAGCCATAGCGCCTATTTACAAGAACCACTGATCAGTCAGCGGGGAGATCGGTACGTGTTGCCGGTAAAAGCGGAGTCAAAAGGGAATGTGCGCGGGATTGTGCACGACAACAGCAGTAGCGGTGCCACGCTGTGGATCGAACCGATGGGGACGGTTGATCTTAATAACGAACATCGCCAGCTAAAATTGGATGAAGACAAAGAAGTCACACGGATCTTAACCGAACTGACGCTACGTATGGCGGATCAAGGAGACTCGATTATTCGGGTGGTTGAGCGCTTGGCTGAATTTGATCTTATTTTTGCTCGGGCCAAGTATGCAGGGCGCATCAACGGCATCCAGCCTGAATTTGTGCCGTGGCGCAAAACGGCCGAGGGTGAGCTACACCCCGGATCAACCGTTTGGTTTAAAAGCACGCGCCATCCGCTACTGGACCCCGACACGGTGGTTCCAACAGATTTAACGTTACCAGAAGATATTTACATTGTGCTGATCACCGGCCCCAACACGGGGGGTAAAACGGTGAGCTTAAAATCGGCCGGTTTAATGGTGTTGATGGCGCAATCCGGCCTGCACGTGCCCTGTACCGAAGCACGCTTAAGCTTTTTTGATGCGGTTTGGGCCGACATTGGAGACGAGCAATCGATTGAACAGAGCCTATCAACCTTCTCGGCCCACATGACCAACATGATCCGAATTTTGGAGCAGGCAGATGATCGGTCGTTTGTGGTGCTGGACGAATTAGGATCTGGAACTGATCCGGCCGAAGGTGCCGCCTTGGCCTCAGCCATCATTGATTATTTGCGCGATCATGGATCAACGGTTATGACCGCAACCCATTACCCGGAACTAAAGGCGTATGCCACAACAACGGCCGGTGTGACAAACGCATCGCTGCTGTTTGATCTTGAGTCACTGTCACCGACCTATGAAATGACCATCGGGCTGCCGGGTAAATCTAACGCCTTGGCGATTGCTAAACGATTGGGTCTTGATAATTCGATCTTAGATGGGGCGATGGGGCAATTGGGTGTCGGCAGTAATGAGACTGAGCAACTGCTCGACTCGATTTATGATATGCGGGATCGCATCGCATCTGATGAGGCTGGGGCACGCTTGGCCCGCCGACGTGCAGAACGGGATCGTGAAAAACTACAGACGCGGTTAGAAGAGATAGAGCTGGAACGAGATGAGGTTTTAAAGCAGGCGCGGGCAGAGGTTGAGAAAGAGCTGGAGATGATCCGCAATGAAATCAACCGAGTACGCAAACAGGTTGGCAAAGCGGAATCAAAGAACATGCTTAAAAAGCTGGGACGTGATGTGACCGAGATTGAAAACCGGCCGCTGGCATCTTTGAGCCAAACCCCTCTGATCGATTCGGTGATGCCTAAAGAGCCAAAAGGGCAAAAGCGGCGCAAGCTGCGGGTAGGCGATGAGGTGTTTATTAAAACGCTGAAGTCTAAGGGTGAGATTATTTCATTAAGCAAAACGTCGGCCGAAGTTGCGGTTGGTCGTTTGCATATGAAGGCACAACTCGAAGAGCTAGAGTTCCGAGGTCGGCCGGTTAAAGTTGAAGAAGCGATTAGTGTGCCTAAAACCCAATCCCCCGGTATGGAGCTTGATTTGCGCGGTATGCGGGTTGAAGATGGCTTGGAACAAATGGAGAAGCATTTGGATCAGGCGATTTTGTCACGGGTCCCTTGGGTGCGTGTGATTCATGGCAAAGGGACCGGCCGCTTGCGCGAGGCTGTGCGTAAAAGCCTGACCAAGAACCCACGCGTGTTTGGCTGGGAAGAAGGGAAAAATGGGGAAGGCGGCGCCGGTGTGACGATCGCCCGTTTGGAAAAAGTAAAAGCACAAGAACCCGCTGTTTAACAACTGTCCGAACTAAAAAATTGGTCCTTTAAAACTGAAAAGAAAATCACAAGAAAACAACATGCAGATGGGGTAGCTATTTTATCTGCAATCCTAAACAAACTGTGAATACTGTTTGAACTTACTCGAATCTAACACCTGTCGTTCACAATCCCAGATGCTATGAGCTGCAGTTATTTCAGCCGAGCTAAATACACCACACAGTGAGAAAAATTATATTTTGAGTGCTATGGAAGATATTTCAAAGAAGCAGGCAAAAATCATATTTGAACGTGCTAATCGCCAGCAACGACGGGGCAATTTTAGCGAGGCGATAGCCTTGTATCGTCAGTCTATCGAACTGCAACCCTCGGCCGAAGCATATACATACCTTGGGCTAACATACAGCATGCTTGAGCGTTATGAGGATGCGATTGAGCAGTGTAAATTAGCGATCGACATTGATCCAGATTTTGGGAACCCATATAACGACATTGGATCTTATTTGTTGATTCAAGGTCGGCCGGAAGAAGCTTTAGAGTGGATCGAACGTGCGACAGAAGCCACTCGTTTTGATGAACCTCAGAAGCCGTTTATCAACATGGGGCAGGCGTTTGAACTGCAGGGGCAATATCGTTCTGCGCTACACGCATACGATAAAGCGCTCCAGATTAATCCGCTTGACCGTGCTGCGTATGGGAAAAAACAAACGCTTGTTGCGAAAATGAACTAAGATTTTTGGTTTATTGATTTAGAAAAGATAAGAAAGACCTCGTTGGTTTAAAACTAACGAGGTCTTTTTTTTTGCAAAATAGTGCAGATGCCAGCTCTTCTCTATTAAAGATATACTTGCTGAAAATATGCAGCAGATGGAGTAGATTTGAACCGGCCAAACATTCTCTTACTCGTAAACGATCACCAGCTTTATTATCGGCATGGATGGGACAGTAGCCCACAGATTCAACGGCCGTATGTTGATCAGCTTGCGGCCGAAGGTGCGACCTTTTCTCGCGCCTATACAGCTTGCCCCCTTTGCGGACCTGCACGCCGCACCATTCTGACCGGGCTTTATCCCCATAACCACGGCCATCTACAAAATGATTCAAACGCCCCATATGATCATGAACTGTATCCACAAACGTTGGCAGATGTAGGATATCAGAACTACGCGTTTGGCAAATGGCACGCTGGGGTAGGCACGGCGTTAGAGCATGGCTCTCAAGGGTACAGTCTGCGGGGATACGGCAATCCCTACCTAACGGAACCCTATAAAAATTATCTAGCAGCGCGTAATCTGCCCCATCCGACCATTCGCATTGAGCGCGATCTAAGTCATGGGGATCGATTACAGCCGGAAGATACATATGTTCAAGCAGACACCGGTGGCTGTTGGGAGCACATGGCGGGGATCATGGAGGCGCCCGATGACGCTCACGAGGCGTTTTTCTTAGCTAACTTAGCTTGTGACCAACTCGAAACTATCGCTGCGCAAAAAGGTGCTCAGCCGTTTTGTATGCGGGTCGATTTCTGGGGACCCCATCAGCCATATTTTCCAACCCAGCGTTTTGCTGATTTATATGACCCCGCTGAAATCCCCATCTACCCAAACTTTTATGATGACTTGGAAAACAAGCCTGCCAGCTACCAAACTGAGTTGAATTACCCGATGGGAGATCCCAATGGCAAGATTGTGATTCCCAACCCGCTGCCGTGGAGCGAATGGCAAAAAATACTGGCGCTCTGTTATGCTCAAATTACATTGGTTGATGCGGCCGGCGGCCGGGTTTTAAACAAGCTGGATGAGTTGGGTCTAGCTGACAATACGCTGGTCATTTGGACGGCCGATCACGGGGATGCGCTTGCCTGCCACGGTGGGCATTTTAATAAGCGGTGCTATTTGCCCGAAGAGGTGATGCGGGTGCCGTTGGCGATCCGTTGGCCAAATGAAATCACGGCCGGGCAAACGCTTGGGCATCTTGCGAGTAATATCGACCTAGCACCGACGATTTTGGATGCGGCGGGCACGGCATTTGCTGATCCTGTGGATGGTGAGAGCCTCATCCCGATCATGCAAAATGGGTCAAATAGCTGGCGAGAAGACTTGCTGTGTGAGACAAACGGTCACTATGATCCGATTATCGGCCGGATGGTGGTAACAGAGCGGTACAAATATGTGGAAACTAAGGATGACCTGAGCGAACTGTATGATTTAGATACCGATCCATACGAATTAACAAATTTGATTGATGAGAGCCAGCACGCCGCTTTGCATGCAGAGATGCGGCAGCGACTTGCCAAATGGAAGCTGAAAACAAACGATTTTACTGATACAAATTTATGACAGACTTAAAAACAAACTACGATGCACACAAAATTTCTGAATCACTTGTGATTGATGGAGATTTAACCAAACCGGTTTGGCAAAACGCCAAAAAATCCGGCCGATTTGTTGATATGGCCAGCGGCAGCCCCGGCTTTTACGACACTCGTATGGCGTGTGTCTGGAACAACTCTCATCTTTATGCCGCTTTTTGGATCGAGGAACCTTTTCTCGATGCGAAGCTGACCAAGCGGGATGACATCATCTTTCAGGAAAATGATATTGAACTGTTCATAGATGGGGGTGATTGCTACTACGAACTAGAGATCAACGCGTTAGGCACCATCTATGAAGTGATGTTTATTTGGCGTGATGCCTATAAAAAAGGGAGCCGGTTTGACGTCCCTGAGTTTGATATTCTCGATAAACAGGCTTATTCATTTGGTGGTGATTTTGATCGCCAACCAGAGTCGTTTTGGGATGGGACTCATCCGCGTGGCACACGGTGGGCGTTTCGAGATTGGGATTTTCCGGGGCTGGAGGTAGGCGTGCAGTTGCAGGGCACTTTGAACGATCACAGCGATGTTGATCAGGGCTGGACCGTAGAGATCGCGTTGCCGTGGTCTGGGATGAAATGGCTGAGTGACGGCCGGTCGTTGCCACCACAAAATGGAGACGTGTGGGGGATATTTTTCGGCCGCTTTCAGAAGTTGATGAATGCGGGTCAAGAGGTCAGCCCACATCCAGCATGGGTTCTAAAACCCCACGGGAAATACGACACCCATCAGCCAGAGCAGTTCCCGAAGGTTCGTTTTCTAGACACGTAACAGCAGAAACGAGGTGGTTTCGCTTAAGCATGTTGCCACAAATTCTCTGCGGGCAACATGCTTAAGCAAGACTTGAAAGGCTTATCTCATTTCGAGGGCTGTATCTAGCAAAAACCATGGGGTATCCGCAATTAAATCCTCAGCCACATCGCTCGCGTTTGTTAACACGACAAAACCGAGTGCAAGCTCAGGCACAAAGCCGATCACGCTTTCATAATTATCAAATGACCCTTCATGATAGACGAGTGTTACCCCGTCATATTCGGTCCCTCCCCAGCCTAAAGCGTACCATTCGTCATCATCATCGGTGATTTGCGGCTCCCACATCTCTGTCATATTTTCGGCCGAAACAACCTGCTTTCCGTTTGGTGCAATCCCCTGATTGAGCTGGGTCTGAATGTATAGGGCCATATCGGCCGCGCTAACTTTTAACACCCCAGACGGTGTCATGGTATCGCCTGCAAAATCTTCTGGCTCAGCTTCAACCAAATCATCCCCATCTAAGATATACGATTTGCCATAATTGGGGCTTTTGCGCGCATCGTCAATGGAAAATGCGGCGGTGTCCATCCCAATCGGCCGGATTACCCGTTCGAATAGCAATTCCCCATACGTGGTATCTAAATCGGTCGCATCGGGGTTCAGCGCGAGCACGGCCGCATAGCCCGCCATCGAGCTAGAAATATTGCTGTAGCTAAATTGCTCACCCGGTGCCGCTAGCGGGTCGGTTGCAGCCAAAAGGGGCCACATCGAATCGGCTGATTCTTCATACCCTTCTTCATAGAAATCATCTTCGGCCGTATCCGGGATTCCGCTCGACATGCTCAACAGATGACGCAGGCTTATCGTATCGCCCCCGGTGCCCAGGGTAAAATCGGGCGCAACTTCAACAAGCGGCGTATCCCAATCTACAACCCCTTCATCAACCAATGTGGCTACGAGCATTGCGGTCATCGATTTTTGGGTCGAAGCGATATGGAAGAGCGTGTCAGGGGTTGCTGGCAGCCGGTTTTCAACGTCGCGAAAACCGTACCCTTTCAGCAGGACGACCTCATCTTCATAAATTAGCGCCACCGCTGTACCCGGAATTTGGGACGTCTGTGTCATCTCGTCTACAAACTGGTCAAACGCAGCCGCGATAGCACCACCTGCTTCAGACGTAGACCCTTCTATCGCCACCACACGTTCAGTTTCAGAGTCTGCTGGCTCAACTCTAGGCTCTTCTTCGTCAATAATAGGCGCGCACCCTATTGCAAAGATAGCGGTGTAAACAAGCAAAATAAACTGAGTCGTCATTTTCATAGATGGGTTCCTGTTCAAAAGAGAGATGGGCGGAATTTTCGCTATGCCCATTTGATCGGGGGGCGGCCGTTAGCGATCAGATAGTCATTTGCTTGAGAGAAATGTTTACAGCCAAAAAATCCCCGATAAGCGGATAATGGGGAAGGATGCACCGCCTCTAAAATTAGATGATTTTCTGGCTGCTGAATAAGCGATTTGTTCTTTTGGGCCGGTTTCCCCCACAGCATAAACACGATGTTTTCGTTAGCTCGACTGACTTCTTCGATAACTTGGCTGGTTAAGTTGCTCCAGCCAAGTTTGCGATGCGACCCTGCTTTGCCTTCAAGAACTGTGAGGTACGTGTTGAGAAGAAGCACCCCTTGATCAGCCCAGTCGGTCAGATTGGTGTTTTCGCGCACGGCCGTTGGGTCGCCGTGGATATCGTCTGCTATTTCTTTAAAAATATTGCGCAACGAAGGTGGCGTCTTGACTCCCGCTAAAACTGAAAACGAGAGGCCGTGAGCTTGCCCGGCCCCGTGGTACGGATCTTGTCCCAAAATCACGGCTCGTACCTGATCAAACGGGGTGCGGATCAGGGCATTAAAAATCTTTTCTTGGGGTGGATAGATTGTCTGCTCTTGGCGCAGTTGCTCTACTTTGGCCAACATTTCATGGTGGTATCCGGTTTGCATTAAGGGGATATTTTGCTCCCAGCTGATTAAACTCATGTGTGCCTCGCGCAGGTGTTGGAAATTTTGTTCTACTTTACCTTGTGTCTAAAAATGGATCAACCTAAAATAACAGCTTCCATAGAATACAGTCAGGCATGAACAAGGTGGGTAAACAATGGCGGTTAGAATCGAAAAATCAGGTAGCGTGTGGACAATTATCAACAGTCGGCCGGAGGCGAGAAACGCCATCAACCCGGAAACGGCCGATGGGCTGTATAACGCCTTTGTCGAGTTTGAAGAAGATGACAGCGCCTCTGTGGCTGTCTTTTGGGGAGAAGGTGGTGCGTTTTGCTCCGGCTGGGATTTGAAAAATGCCGCTCTGCTTGATAGCGCTGAACCATTTGATGAACGCAACATGCCAAAAGACGGCGGGCCGCGAGGGAATGGGACAGAGATTCCCCCAGCATTTTTAGGACCAACCCGTCTTGAACTCGACAAACCGGTAATTGCGGCGGTGGCTGGCCCGGCCGTAGCTGGTGGGATGGAGCTTGCCCTCTGGTGCGACTTTCGGGTGCTTGAGGAGAGCGCCTACTTTGGCGTTTACTGTCGCCGTTGGGGGGTGCCGTTGATCGATGGGGGAACGGTCCGCTTGCCCCGTTTGGTGGGCGAAGGGCGTGCGCTCGACATTATTCTGACTGGTCGAAAAGTTTCGGCACAAGAAAGCCTTAACATCGGCTTGTGTGAGTATGTTGTGCCAGATGGTAGTAGCCGAGCGAAAGCGGAAGAGTTGGCTCATCAGATCTCTCGATTCCCGCAGATTTGTATGCGGGCCGATCGCCGGTCTGCGCGTAAGCAACATGGATTGCCACTGCGTGACGCAATGACTCAGGAGTGGTATGGTGGGCGTGAGGCGCTGTTGCAAGAAGGAATCGCAGGGGCAGGTCGCTTTGCTGACGGGCTGGGTCGGCATGGAGATTTTGAATCTATTTAAGAGGGTCGGGCACAACATATCGTAGAGGTCCAGCGCGCTGGACCCAAGGAGTAAAAAAATGGTATTTGAAAATGAAAATGCAGTGGTTCCAGAGGGGCTTGTTACCGACCGTTTTTTGATCCGGCGATTATCAGAAACTGACGTTGAGCTTGATTATGCGGCCGTCATGGATAGCAGAGAAATGCTACGCACGTGGGAGCAATCGACGTGGCCGGCCGATGATTTTACGCTTGAAGGCAATTTAAAAGATTTACAACGGCACGAGCGAGAGCATTTCAGTCGGGAAGCATTTACGTTTACGGTGATGAATCCGGCCGAAACAGAATGCCTTGGGTGCATTTACATCTATCCACGCACGGTGCGCTGGCTGGCCAGAGCCGAAGCAACTCCGGCCGGGGATCAAGTTTGGTCCGACTATGAAGCGGTTATACGGTTCTGGATTCGGCAATCACGGCTGGCAGAAGGGATGGATCGTGAACTGCTAGACGTGCTGCGGCCGTGGTTTGAGCAAGATTGGGATTTTGACGGCCATTTGTTCCATACAAGTGAGAAGTTTGAACAGCAGATCACCATGTGGGAAGAAGCCGGTTTGCAGCGCCGGTTTGAACTTAAAGACCCAAAAGAGCCTGAAAAAGATCTGGCTTTTATTTAGCAGTAGGGGCGACGGGGTCGGAACCACATACGTATCAACTTTAGAAGCTTATCGATCAATAACCCGCCTAATCTCGCAGGATTAATCCTGCGGTTAAAATAGGAAGCCCGATAAATCGGGCTCTGGCGGCCGTTTTAACCTGATTGATCAGGTTTCTTGTCTTAAACGAGGGCTTGAGCCCTCGGAAAAATGGCTTAAGTTGATACCAGTGGGGCGACGGGGTCGGAACCACTTCATCTCTTCGAAGTTAAGCTGAACCCGACCTCGTCGACCCCTACAATTTAGATCGCATTGGAGAAGGAAAATGAGTTCAGAAACTAAATTTGGCGACGTTCTGTATGAATCAACTGATCGGATTGCCACGATCACGCTTAATCGGCCGGAGCGCTTTAACGCTATCAGCCTAACCATGCCGGACGATATTGCCAACGCTGTGGCCCATGCCGAAAATGACAACAGCGTACACGTTATCGTGCTGACTGGGGCGGGCAAAGGGTTTTGTGGTGGGTATGATCTGTACGACTATGCAGAAACGCCTGGCGAAAACCCCGGTATCCAAGAGATGCCGTGGGACCCGATGATCGACTACAAATTTATGAGCCATTGCACCCGTCAGTTTATGTCGCTGTGGAACTGCAACAAGCCGGTGATCGCCAAAGTGCATGGGCATGCGGTGGCCGGTGGTAGCGACATCGCCCTGTGCGCCGACATCATCATCATGGATGAACGTGCGAAAATCGGCTATCCACCGTCACGGGTGTGGGGATGCCCAACTACGGCGATGTGGGTGTATCGATTGGGGGCTGAACGGGCGAAACGGATGCTGTTTACGGGTGATTTAATTACCGGCCGACGAGCTGAAGAGATGGGGCTGATCTATCAGGCGGTCCCGGCCGATCAGCTCGACTTAACCGTGCAACAACTGGCTGACCGAATCAAGGGTGTCCCGAAAAATCAGCTAATGATGATGAAAATGATGGTTAATCAAGCCTATGACAACATGGGGCTACAGAGCACCCAGCGTATCGCCACGCTTTTTGATGGGATGACGCGCCACAGCCCTGAAGGGGTTTGGTTTAAAGAGCGGTCTGAAGAAGTGGGATTTAAACAAGCGGTCCAAGAACGTGATTCGGGTGACCCGATTCCTGGAAGCAAAGAATAGTTGACCTGTCGGTTTGGGACCTGCACTACAGGTGAGTTTTAGCGCTTACAAGACAATCTTGCATGATGGTAATTTGGCCCAGATAACAAAAAAGGACCGGCCGTAATCGACCGATCCTTTTAGCTGTAAGAATTAAACAGTTAAGCGTTTAAGCCTTGGCTGATTTTTTTTGCTTTTCAACCACAGGTTTTGGACCTGGGATTACAACGCCACCATGGGCTTTCGCTTTCTCAGCCTTCCCTTTGCGCTCAGCTAAAACAGCCTGCGCGGCCGACAAGCGGGCAATCGGCACCCGATACGGTGAACAGCTCACGTAATCAAGCCCTAAACTGTGGCAAAACGCAATACTCTTTGGCTCGCCACCGTGTTCGCCACAAATACCGATCTTGATATCTGGCCGGGCCTGCCGCCCTCTTTCAACGCCGATTTTGACCAATTGACCAACCCCATCCTGATCAAGGACTTGGAACGGGTCGTTGTCCCAGATTTTGTTAGCAATGTAGTGAGACAAGAAACGGGCGCTGTCATCACGGCTTAGACCGAAGGTTGTCTGGGTCAAGTCATTGGTTCCAAAGCTGAAAAACTCAGCGTGTTCAGCGATTTTGTCGGCCGTCAGCGCAGCTCGTGGCAACTCGATCATAGTGCCAATTGTGTAGTTGAACTTCAGCCCGTAAGAACCACGCACTTTGTCGGCCGTTTCTTGGACCAACTTACGCTGATGCTCTAACTCCATGTCGATGCTGACCAGCGGGATCATGATTTCTGGGTAGACCCAGATCCCTTCAATCACCGCCTCACACGCCGCTTCCATCAAAGCTTGCGTCTGCATGACCGTCACCTCAGGGTAGACCATCCCCAACCGACAACCACGATGCCCCAACATCGGGTTAGACTCGCGCAGTTGATCAACGCGTGACAGCAACTCCTCTTTTTCGTTGATCTCTTTTAACAATTGATCAATTTGCGGGAATGATTCTGCCTTTTGCAACGAGAGCTTTAATCCCGCAATTTCAGCCTGCAACTCGTCAAAGTTGGGCAAAAATTCATGCAGAGGTGGGTCTAGCAAACGAATGGTAAGCGGTAGCCCATCCATCGCTTTAAACAGGTCGTAAAAATCTTTTTTCTGGATGGGAAGCAATTTATCAAGCGCAGCTTGGCGTGCGGCCAAGTCAGTTGCCAAAATCATTTCCCGCATCAGGGCCAATCGTTCTTCACCGAAAAACATATGCTCGGTCCGGCACAGACCAATCCCTTCAGCACCAAATTCACGAGCAACTTGAGCATCGTGGCCGCTGTCTGCGTTGGCACGGACTTTAAGTCTGCGGATACTGTCTACCCACACCATCAGGGTGTCAAAATACTCGCCCAATTCTGGCTGGATGGTGTCAACTTTGCCAACCAAAATCCGGCCGCTAGAGCCATCTACCGTAATCCAATCACCCCGCCGTACTTCAAAACTGCCTGAACGGAAAAAGCCCTCACGCAAGTCAATGGCGATCTCTTCTGCCCCCACAACACAGGGAGTTCCCATACCACGGGCAACCACGGCCGCATGTGAAGTCATGCCACCCCGTGCTGTCAAAATCGCTTCAGACGCCGCCATCCCATGAAAATCATCAGGGCTCGTTTCATGCCGCACCAAAATCACCGGATGCCCCGCTTCTGCCAGGTCAACCGCCTCATCCGGATCGAGTGCCACCAATCCTGAAGATGCGCCTGGGCTGGCAGGCAAACCAATTGTGATGACCTCAGCTTCGGTGTTAGGGTCCACCATCGGATGCAGTAGCTGGTCTAACTGTTGAGCATTAACGCGAGTTACCGCCTCATCCTGAGTGATCAACCCTTCTTCAACCATCTCGACCGCAATACGCACGGCGGCCGCCCCCGACCGTTTACCCGTGCGGGTTTGCAACAACCACAAGCGGTTCTCTTCAACCGTAAACTCAATATCTTGCATATCTAGGTAATGAGTTTCTAGTTTGCGAATAATGTCGATTAACTGCACATAGACTTCTGGCAGTTCGTCAGCCAAGTTTCGGATCGGTTTGGGGGTGCGAATACCAGCCACAACGTCTTCACCTTGTGCATTTAGCAGGTACTCACCAAAAACTAGCTTTTCCCCCGTGGATGGGTTGCGTGTAAACGCAACACCTGTGCCGCTGTCCCACCCGAGGTTGCCAAAGACCATCGCTTGCACATTTACCGCAGTTCCCAAATCATCAGGAATATGGTTGATGCGCCGATAGTCGATAGCACGCCGGCCGTTCCACGAGTCAAATACAGCTGAAATAGCCATACGCAATTGCTCATAGGGGTCCTGTGGAAACTCTTGACCGTGCTGATCTGCAAAAATAATTCGTTTATAGGCTTCAATAATCTTTTCAAGTAATTCAGGGGTTAGATCCGTATCGCCACCACCAACTGTTTGGGCCTTGTAGCGGGTTAAGACCCGGTCAAACTTTTCAGTTTCGACCCCCATCACAATATGGCCAAACATAGAAATAAACCGACGATAGGCATCTAGCGCAAAGCGGCGGTCCTTCATTTTTTTAGCGAGTCCTTCTACCGTTTCATCGTTTAAACCTAGATTTAAAACGGTGTCCATCATGCCCGGCATTGAAATAGATGCGCCAGAGCGGACAGAAACAAGCAGTGGATTTTTGGGATCCCCAAACTTCTTTTTGGTCTTTTTCTCAATGTCTTTTAGGCTCTCTTTTGATTGGCTCCACATCCCCTCAGGGAACTGTAAGTCATAAGCGAGATACGCATTACAGGCTTCGGTTGTAATGGTAAACCCTGGTGGCACAGGCAGTCCGGCCGCCGTCATTTCAGAAACATTGGCCCCTTTTCCTCCAAGCAATGCCTTCATGGTGGCATTCCCTTCCTGAAATAAATATACCCATTTGTGATCTCGATTAAGAAACATTTTAATTGCTATCTCCTGACTTAAACAACTGAGACTTCAAACTTTTCAAAGTCAGCGGTGGAACAGAACCGTTTGTGAACAGTTTCACAATAACACAGGCATTGTAGAAGGTGGTGGAAACAATGTAGTTACAAACATCCCTATACAGGCAGCAGTCTAGCCCATTTTCCCTCAAAACGTTCTGTCTTATCTTGTTTGGTTGTTTATCACAAAGGTTTACAAATCAGGTTGATCAGTGGGTAGTGGGAAGATTGTGTTGTTATCAGACTCAATAATTTCGGCCGCTAAACTGCCGTGTGATAGCTCGTTAAGCCCCAACTGGAACGCATCAAATCGCTCTTGCATAAACTGGATCGTTAAGGTGATGTCGGCCGCAAATTCCTCATCCCGAATATTGCCCAAGTGCTCGGCCGCTAACAGCCTCACTCGCTCTAAATGGGTATAAGGGATGGCAACCATCGTGGTGTGGGTTGGTACTTTTTCCGCACGTGGCACAGCCTCGAGCACCGCTTTCACCGCATCCCCATAAGCTCGTACCAGGCCGCCTGTGCCTAGTTTTGTCCCACCCCAATAGCGGGTCACCACAACAGCGATGTCTCCCAAGCCGCTCCCTTCAAGCACAGCCAGCATCGGCCGCCCAGCCGTCCCTGATGGTTCGCCATCGTCGTTGCAGTGTTTGGTAACTGACGACCCATATCCAACCAAAAAAGCGGGGACATTATGCCCTGCATCTGCATATTCTTTTTTTATTTCTTTGATAAAGGCTTTGGCTTCCTCTACTGAAAACACAGGGGCGGCGGTTGCAATAAAGCGGGATTTTTTAACTTCAATCTCGGCCGTCGTTCGTTCAGCGGGGATGGGGTAACGCATACAGATTTTTGGCTAGCCGCAAGCGCTACAGCTGATCGAGCTGGTGGTGCATAAGCGCCATCGCTACCTGATTCAGCTCATACGTTTCAGCAATCGCCAGCAATTCAGGCCGCTTTTCGGCCGGAACTTTATTCCCAATACGGTCCAGCACAGTTTGAGAACGGCCGAAAACCATAGGGCCCAAATGGGCTTTACTTTGACAGTACTTCGCTATTTTCCAAGCTGTTTCAGTCTCGCCATCAAGCTCATACAAAAACAGGGCTAAACCAGCAATCGATTCAACCAGTTTGGGGATCGCTTGAATGCGGTGCGCAATACGCAGCGCGTCTAAAAAGTGTGAGCGGGCTGGCACATAATCATCTTGAACCGCATCGATATGCCCCATCACGATAAAGGCTGTCGCTTCCCCTTCCGAGTCACCTGTTTCACGGTAGTAGACCAAACTTTCATCAATTTCATCATCCGCGATTTCAAATTCACCCATAAAGCTGCGAACCCAAGCGATATTGAGCAAAATAGTGGCTAGGCGATGTTTATTACGCCACTTTCGTGACACGCTTAGGTCATGCTGAAATGTATCAAGCGCCTGTTGGTATTGCCCCACCATCACAGTTGGCAAGGCTAAGTTACTTTTAACACTCCACATATTTTCTTCGTCCCCTATTGTAGAAAATAGTTTGAGTGATTCTTCGTAATGGAAAAATGCTTCTGCAAACTGGCCAGAAACATGGTAGTTAATTCCCAAAATATTATGGGACAAGGCTTGCCCATAAGGGGCTTCTGACTCTTTCGCAATGTTTAGGGCAACTTTACCCAAGTTAATACCCTTTTCAACATTACCCGTCTTCATAGCAATTTGGCTCAGAAGTAAATTGGCCCGGCCGACCGCATCTTTTAACTGTTCTTCTTCAGCAATTAAAATCGCTTGCTGCCCCAGCTCATTCGCTTTGGTGTAGTCAGCAATGTGATAATAGAAGTCGGTTAACCGAATTTGCAATATAAGCCTAACAGCATTTGGAGCCGCACTTGGCAAGGTATCAAGCATCTTGCCAAATATATCCACGCCCAATCGATCAAACCCGTTTAGACGATAATATTTGCCTAACGTATCAATCGCTTTTGCAAGATCAAGTGATGCCCAGCCAAACCGGCTAAGCGAACTCTGGAGCGCATGCACCATATCGTTGTATGAAAAGTGGACGTTTTCGGCCGCCAAAAATTTAGCCGCCCCATACATCGGTTCAAGCTGTTGATTGAGCAACGAAATAAACCATTTGTTGTAGCGCACTTCCGCTTTTTCAAGCTCATTAACCGACTGGCTCAGAATCTCACCCGCATAGTGGCGTGTAATTTCATGCAGCGAATAGGCCAAAATCGATTGAGTATCTTCACTTTCTTTTGTGGTAAAAGATTGGATCAGTGACTTATCCACAAGGCTTGTAATCAGGTCGATGTCTGTCTGCCCAATCATCTGAGCCGTTTCAAGCGTAAATGGGCCACGAATTAATGACAGGTTTTTGAGCGCAGTCTGTTCTGTCTCATTCAACAGATCCCATGAATAAGCGAAAACGGCTCGCATACTGCGATGTCGGTCTGGCAAGCGGCGCAGGTTCGAAGCCAAGAAATCAATATTCTTTTTGATTTCAACCACAATCTCTTGGCACGAAAGCATGCGGGTCCAACTGGCGGCAAGCTCAATGCCCAAAGGCATGCTATTAACCAACGTGCATATCTCACGAATATTTTGCAGATCCGATGGGTCTGGTCGGAAGTTGGGCTGCAGCTTGCGACTGGTTAGCAAAAAGAGTCGTGACGCATCATCTATCATCTCACGCGGTGATGCGTTGGGTGGCAGATCGGAATGTGAAAACCCGCGCAAGGGAAAAATGTATTCTTGGGAGACATTGAGCCGCTGGCGGCTTGTCACAAGAACGGTGAGTTTGGGTGCTTCAGCCAGTAAGTCTGCAACCCAATCAGCTTCTCCAATAATGTGCTCAAAATTGTCTAAAACAAGCAGAGACTCTCGATCAGAGAACCAGTTGAACAGCTGGGCTTCGGGCGATTCTTTACCCGAAATTGGAATGTTGCAGGCTTGGGCGATGGCATAAATCAGGGCTTGAGGATCAGCTTCTACATTGATAGATGCCAAAGGCACAAACCAGATCCCGTGTAAAAAGTAACGCCAATCGGCCGAGGCTAGCTTGCGAATGACCGCACGACTCAGCCGGGTTTTCCCCATCCCACCCAACCCTAATAAGGTTAGTAAGCGACAATCGGCCGAAGTGAGCCGAGCAGAAATATTATTTAGCTCAGATTCGCGGCCGACAAATTGGCTTGAGTCAGGTTTCAGATTGTGCAGAGGAGAGAGCCGAGCGGACAGAATTCTGTCACGTAGTGCCAATGTCTCGGGCAGCGGGTCGATACCGAGTTCATCGGCAAAGCGGCGCTGTAGCTGTGTGTAAGACCTCAACGAGCCGGCGAAGTTTCCTGTGCGGGCGTGTAAAAGCATCTGCTGCTGTACTTGATCCTCACGCAATGGGTCGATGGCCAACTGCTTTTCTATGCGGCCGAGGTCAGACAGTGCATTCTGTTTGGCATGATCAGGCTCCACAAAGATCATCGGCTCAGATGCCTGTTCAAACTCGCTGGTCACTGCGGCCACAGGATCATCTGGATCAGATATTTCTATTTTGTGCAGACTAGAGATCGGCTCATCTGGCTCCTCAAACACGTTAGGTGAGAGAGACTCCTTTATATCTTTTAGTACAAGGCTAAACTCAACCGCTGTCTGATACCGGTCGGCAGGATCTTTGGCCAAAATTTTAGAGATGACCGGCTCCAAAGGCATGACCAGGTCTTTTTTGGCATCATCTTTAATTAACGAGGTCAAGAGCGGGGGGGGCTCATTCGTTTGCTTCATCATCAGCCGGATCGGGGAATCTGCGACAAACGGGCGGTGGCCGGTGATTAATTCAAACAGGATTACCCCTAGCGAATAAAGGTCTGACTGATGGGTTAGCGACCCTCCCTCGATTTGCTCGGGAGCCATGTAGGCGGCCGTGCCTAAAATTGTCCCTGTTCGTGTATGGCTATCGTCCGCCATTAGCTTGATAATGCCAAAATCGGTTAAAACCGGTGCGCCATCCGGCCGGAGCAAAACATTGTCCGGCTTTAAGTCTCGATGCAAAATGCCGCTTTCGTGTGCATATCCAACCGCATCAATCAGGCTGATCATAAGCTCAAGCACAGATTCAACCGAACTTAGAAAACCGGTTTGCCCTTGGGCCGCTAGCTCTTGCTTTAAATTATTCCCTTCAACATATTCCAGCACCATATAGTGAGAATCGTCGTGCTGGTTATAGTCGAAAACTTGAATAACATTTTGGTGCCGTAAGCTCGCAATGGCGGCCGCCTCTTTCTGAAACCGCTCTAAAAAATTAGCGTGGTTTTGTAAAAAGCTGTGGATGATTTTGATCGCAACTGGCCGATTTAAGCGAGGATCTTGGCCCAGCCAAACGGTAGACATTCCACCTTGTCCCAGCATCCGTTTAACTTCGTATCTGTCGCTTAAAATGTCGCCAGTTCTAACACTCATAATGACAGGTATTATAGTCGCTTTTCAGGGTGTGCCCATCGTAATCCCACCTAAAACAGAGGAAATATCGGCTAAGGGCTGAATATTAGCGATAACAGATTTTGTCCACCCTGCATAAACCATGTATAGTGCGCACTATGCCAACCTTTAAGTTAAAACTAAGCGGAATGGCCCATGGTGGAAGAGCCTTGGGTCGCGACAAACGCAATCAAGTCATCTTTGTTCCGGGTGGAATTCCGGGAGAAATGGTGGAAATAGAAATCCCAAACATTGATGGGAAGAAAAAATATATAGCCGCAGAGCTTAAACGGGTTGTCAAACCATCCCCCAACCGGCTGTCTAAAGCCAGCACACGGGTTGGACCACACGGTGGCTACACCTATGCCCATATCAAATACAAGGCTCAGTTGGAGTACAAACGTTCAGTTGCCTTAGATCAGCTAAAGCGGTTGGGTGGCATTACCATCAAGGCTGCCCCGTTTGTGGCATCACCCAATCAGTGGGAATATGATCACGACGTGGTTTTAAGCCCCACGAAAAATGGTGGCTTTGGCTTATGGGACTATGATTCCCGAGAAGTGACACCTACCGAAGGGCCGCTAAAATCTTTAATTCCAGCACTGCAAAATCTAATGGCAGATTTTGATTTCGAATTGCCAGGGCTGCGCCGCATGACACTGCGTGCTCCTACCGATCAAGCGGGTGATATGCTTGTGGCGTTTGAAATTGATGGGGTTGAACCGCCTGAACTATTGGTTGATTTTCCGATTTCGGCCGCCATTGTGCTGCCTGACAAAACGATGGCAAATTTGATCGGCGATAGTTTTGTGCTGCGCGAGGTCAATGGGCATACGTATCGCATCTCGGCCGGAGTTGAGTTTGCTGGTAATCCTCCAGTTGCGGGCATGTTGGCAAAGAAGGTGGCCGAGCTGGCTGAACTTTCTGGCAGTGAAGTGGTGCTCGATTGTTATTCGGGCGTTGGCTTGCTGACCCGGCATCTGTCAATGCAGGCGGCTGAATTGCACGGTATTGACCGGCACCCAGATGCTATCGCTGATGCGGCCATTAATTTGGCAGATACCGATAATGTGAGTTTGTACGAAGGGCATGTTGAAGAAGTTTTACCCATGCTCGATATTCGGCCGGATGTGGTTGTAATCGATCCACCGGTTACCGGATTAAGCAAAGAAGGGCTGGCCGCCATCATGAAACTAAAGGCTGAAAAGCTGATTTATGTTAGTTCAGATGTCGCTACGTTGGCACGTGACAGCAAGCAAATCAAAAAATCTGGCTACCAAGCCGTTCATCTAAGCGGCTTTGATATGCTACCCCAAACGTTTCACATGTCGCTGATTACCGTTTGGCAAAAACGACGGTCAAAGTCGTAACAATCGCACCGTTTGCTTATTCATTCGGATCAACCAGATACAGCCGCCCGGCCCCCAGCAATCCGAAAATCAACAGGATAAACAGCATCGGCCCTCGAAAATCTGTGTTCGGCGGCAGATATAAGTAGAGCAGTAGCGCCATCACCCCAACTGTGATTAACAGGACTAAAATAACAAAAAATATCAGTCGGGTTGGGGTCATTTTTCCATTTGGATCGATACGGACAAACACGTATCGTGCAACATACAGGATAAGTAGAGGGGCTACCAAGATTGGTAGCAAAGAAATAATAAAGATTCTCAGGTAGCTACTTTCAGTTGCGTAAAAAAGAAGAAGGTCGAGCATCGGTTAGGGCTGTATATTCTCAAAATTTAGAAATATGAAGCAAATTTATATCATACGTCATGGATTTAGGCTTGATCATGAGGATCGTAGCTGGAAGAAAACGGCCGAGCGTCCGTTTGATGCACCTCTTGCTGAAAAAGGGCATTTACAAGCTAAAAAGACCGGTGTTGCCTTACAGCAGGCTGGTATCAGTGCGATCTACTCTTCACCACTGCGGCGGGCGGTACAAACGGCAACCCATGTGGCTGATCGATTAGATTTGCCGATTAATCTTGAGAGCGGCATCGTTGAATGGCTGAATCCTAAATGGTATGACTACACCCCGTGGCGACAGCCGATTGAGCCACGTTTAGACGAATTCCCACGTATTAACCCCGCCTACCGATCTTTGGTTGAGCCACAGTACCCTGAACATCACGAAGCGATCCCTTGGGCACGAGGAGCATATGTTGCACGTTATTTGGCCCATGCTCATGATGGCCCAATCTTGTTGGTTAGCCATGGTGTCGTGGTGTTAACCTTGGCTGAGGCGCTTACAGGCAGTCGCAAAGGGGTTAGTGATCAAACCTGTGCTATATCGCTTTTTGAAGGGAGCGGTTATAAGTGGACGCTAAAATACAGCTCAACGGATCATTTAGACAGGGAGTTGTCTGGGGATACGGCCGAATTCGTATAGTTTGCATTTGCCTAAAGCGCACCCAAAGATTAGTTTTTGCAGGCGTCTAAATGTTGGCAAAAACCCAAAAATATCGTCAAAATAGTTGTTCCTACGCGTTAATTTTATAGACTCGCACTTTGTAGGAAGCCTATGCTCTACGCCAAAAGCCTTTTGGAGACTTAATAGCTTATTGCTTAGCTCAATTTTAAGGAGGATATAAATCAAGCAACTTTTTCGCAATGTAATAGGGTTTTGGATTTAAATAAACTGGTATTTTTTGCCAAGCTTAAATACCTTACGTATTAAAAAGAGGAAAAAATGAAAAAATTAATTAACTTCGTACCTGCAGTGATAGGACTCACCATTGTCATGTTGGCATCATTTGCCGCATTTGCACAAGACGATGCCAGCCTTTCTGCATCAGAAACTGACAGCAGTGTCTTATCGGCAGAGCTAACCGCTCTGACTGCAGAGGAATCGCAAAGCGCAGTAAGCGCGGAAGAAGCAGCCATTGTTCCATTTGCTTGTGCAACGAGTAATTGTGCTTATTTACCATCGTTAGGCAGAGCGCCTGAAGTCTCACTTGGGGCAGTTGTGCATAAAACATCGTGTGCGGCAGAGGAAACGCTAACAGAGATTGCAAATGGTGGCGTTGTTAACCTCGGTAGTGGGCAACGATTCATTCAATTTGGGCTGTTGGCTGAGGGCTATGCTGGGAAAAGCTTTAGAACCTACTACATCATTAATGGCCAAGAATTTCAGAGCTTTGCTACATCTGGCACCATTACGTCAAACAGGTCTTCAGTGATTTCAACGCCCCTTATTTTTGGTACAGGGACTACCTGCCAAAGTCCGTTGCCGGCCGGGACATACACTGTTCGCTTTATAATTGATGGGCAAGTGGTTACAGATTTGACTGCGGTTCTTCAATAAGTTTTCAGCCGTCTTAAATAAAAAAAGGTGTGTCATTTTAAAAGTGACACACCTTTTTTTATTTACATGTACTGCAGGGGACTGATTGAAACTAATCTATTGGTATCAACTTAAGGGATTGTGCCACTAGTGCCATCAATTTTTGTGAGCCTATCATTTGTGTTAATCCTATTCAATTGAAAATTCTGCAAATGGCAGTCTGTTATCTGATAGCTGTGACCCCGTGAGTTCAAGCCGTTCAAATGAAAAAGGGTGATACCAGCCGATCGCAATTAAATAGTCATCGGCTGGTAAATCGGTTGGCAATAGGAGATGTCGCCGATCAATTAAGATATCACCGTCTACCCATGTGCTGGTGTCTACACACGGCGGACCATCGAATTGTGCAAGCGGTGTCGATACATCATCAGCCGCATACATGTGAGCAAACATTAGATAGTTGTGTGGAACTGTTTCTTTAGTTGTTTGCCAGTGGAAGGCTAGCTCAATCCTCTCGCCGGCCAGATAAGTTGGTTTTAGCTCTTGTTGGCCAATCAGTTGAATCGATTGACCAAAGCTTATCGGAGGGATGTGGCTTACGGCCGGAGGGCTTACCTTAACACGCGCAACTTGGCCGATGATGTCATTTGTAGAGCGATAAAAAATATCTTCAACAGACAAAATATCAGTTGCACCCAGGCTGTTTTGTAACGCCTCCAACTCGGTTTCGCTTTTACCTTTATCTTTGCCGAGCACATAAGTTACTGTCTCATCTGCCCTGTATTGAACACATGAGCCGTTGATCAACGGCCGGATGTCACTATTAGCGAAAAGTAGATCGTAGGTGGGATCCTTTAGATATTCACGCCGAGGGGTAAAAAACACGGCCCCAGTGTCTTGTTCTGCTAAAGCACGATCAGCAATATCCCACTCAACTGTCTTAAAGTCGTTGAAATATGCGGGATCAACCGGCCAACGGACAAAATAGTCATAGCAAGTCCACAACGCACTGGCAAATAATAAGAGTGGAATGGCCCAAGACCGATTTTTAGGCAATAGCTCAAGAACATGCCAACATCCTATTGCGACAATAATAGCCAGTGCTGGAATCGCACCAAACATGCTTGTATAGGTGGGGGCATTGTCGGTTAAAATAACCGGCAAAAGTGTCACAATGAGCCAAGGCAACACAATTAAGGTGAGCGTATGATTCTTTTTTGCGAATAGGCGATATGCACCGATAAGCAGCAGAATGCTAAGGATGAGATCAAAAACAGGTCGACCGGGCAGGTTGTGCCGGGTCAACTCATCACCCCATCCAGAAACAACTAGCCCGCCGAATGTTCTAACCGTATTGTTGATCAATGCCAGTGGAACTGAGGCTGCTCCAGCCCCCAATGTGTTAAATGTCGTTACCTCTGCGCGTTGGATAAATGTGTCCCAGTTTAGCCAAAAATACCTGAGTAGCGGGGCCGCAACCACTATGGCAACCAGCGTTACAAGAGTTAGGCTGGCAACCGCATCGGGCAAAGACCAAGTTTTTCGATGGCTGAACCAGACTAGACAGAACGCTAGCGCCATGGCGATTGGAATAAACCGCGCGGTGTCGAAGGTGTAAATGGTAAGTCCTAGCCATCCACCTAATGCAAAAGCGACAGGATCGCCCCATTTAGGTTTTGATAGCTGTCTTTGAATTAGCCAAGCGCAAAGCCCAAAGGTAACCAAGGCAAATGGGGCAGGCAAGATAGATTCAAACCCTAAGCGGCTAAAATGGAAAAACGGATAGGTGATAGAAAGAATAGTGGCTGTTATTAAGCTTGGCCAGTCTGGATCTTTAAACTTTGCCAACCTAAACAGCGGCCGAGTAGAAACATATGCGAGCGGAACAGTGAGTGTGCCTACTGCTGCAACAACGTAGCGAATGGTTAGGGGGTGATTCGAAAACAGATACCCGAGCTTTGTCAGGTACACGATTCCGGGATGCATGCCGCCCCACGTCGCTGGATAGTAGATTTCGTTTCCCCAGTCCCGGGCAACAACAGCAACCCACGCCTCATCAAACCACAGTCCGGGGGGGATATGATTGAGACTGATAAAGCGTATGATGACTGAAAATACAGTCAGGCTTATCAAGCTAAGACGTTTACTTTGTAGCGTTGATTCTGAATCAAAGATCATTAAATGGTTGTTTCGATTACCAGGAATCGTTGATTATAGAAATGTTTTCCTACTAGTGTTTTGTCAATCGTCATTTGATGGAAACTTCAACGGGACAAAACACTTTAGGCCACGGCAAGGGTTTCCATCATTCCATCCTTGACGTCGCACTAGCCACTTACGGAAAACCCACCTCGATATTTTTCGGGGAGCAAATCGGCTAACGCCTGCATCATATCGCGGCCAAATCGATCTAACAAAGCCTTCTTCTCGGCCCCACTCACCCCGGCCGGAATTTTAAATGGCCCAAGCGGCTTGCCAATGTGCATCTTCACTTCAGTTCGTCTAAATAGATGGCTTATCTCCCCCTCAATTTTTTCGGTCCCCTCAAACGCAATGGGCAAAATCGGGACACCAGTCTGAACCGCCATCCATGCGGTCCCCGGCCGAGCTGGTAGCAAAACCTCCGGATCATGCCGTGTCCAGTCAAAAGGCAAATCGGCCGTCGGTTCACCCTGTGCGGCAGTTTCAATAATTGCTCGAGTAATCGCCCCTTCTGGAAAAATCGTGACCCACTCCCCATCCCTAAGTTTATCCACCCCTTTTTTTAGCGCTTTGCGATCGACCTCACTTCGGTTAATAAAAATGAGTTTGTCCTGATGGGCTTTGATGCCGGGGCCGATATAGGCTGTTTCTAAAAGCTCAAATGTAGCGAAGAAGTTGGGGCGTGTAGGCAGTTTTGTATAGAGAAACGGGATCTCAAAAACAGAAAAATGATTACTGATGATAAGTAATCCACCATCGGCCGGGTCTGGGAGATTTTCCCACCCTGTGATCGTCACCTTGGTTAAGGCGCGCATCACCGTTTTGACGAGCCACAGGTAAAGTCGGCCGATGAGTTTGGTCATAAGGATAGAGATACGAGATAGAGGATAGAGAGGTTCTCTATGAACACCTTTTGCTTATCGAAAAGTGTTGCCCGCGCAGCCCCCCATCCCTATCCTCTATCTCTATCGTTATTCCCGTATCGTTGCCCCAAGTTTGTGCTTCAAGCCGCCGATAATTTTGCCGCGCAACTTGGCGACAACCTTATCTTTCAGCGTCTTGTCCGGTGCTTGGAACGTCATGTGAAAGGCTAAGCTTCGTTTCCCTTCAGGGATCGAGTCACCTTCATACACGTCAAACAGCTCAACCGATTTGAGCAAGAACCCACCCGCTTTGCTGATCGCTTCAGCCACGTCAGACGCAGCCACATTTGTGTCTACGATCACGGCCAAATCTTCTTCAACCGCTGGATACGGTGACGGGGCATCAAATTTACGCGTGTCTTTGAGCTTCTTGAGCAAAATGTCCAAGTCAAGTTCGGCCGCAAGTACTGTGCCGCCACCACGAAAATCAAGATTTTCAACCACTAGCGGATGCAGTTCACCCATCCAGCCCAAAACACGATCATTCAGCATCAGTTTTGCTGTACGGCCGGGTCTAAATGTTGGGTGTTCACCAACTTCCAATCTGAAATTCTGAACATTGAGCGCACCCACCAAATCTTCAACCACACCTTTGATGTCGTAGAAATCATATTCGGCCGGAGCAGAGCCATCTTGCCAGCTTTGTTTGCCCCGTTCACCTGTCATAATCATCGCTAGGCGCGTGTTTTCGGTGGGCAGATCCCCTTCTTCATTTGGCAAATAGACTTTGCCTACCTCAAAGATTGAGATCCGTTTGGCGTGACGGCTGTTGTCGGCCGCGATTTCAGCCACGCTGGCCAGCAAACTGTGACGCATCGCCACACGGTCGGCCGAAACATAGTTGGCCAACGTCACGTAACTACGATCATCGGCCGGGCCGCTGGATAAAAGCTTCGCTTCACGCTCAGGCGTTGTCAGCCGATAGGTGATCACTTCCTGCATCCCCAAATCAACTAGCGTATCTTTGAGCATCATCTCACGCTCAAGCGCCACGTTGCCCCGTTGGGTTGGCAAAGCATCTGCCATCTCGGTTGATGGCAGTTTGTCGTAGCCGTACATGCGGCAAATCTCTTCAACGATGTCGTGTTTGCCGGTAATGTCGATGCGATGATCAGGAGCGGTTGCCGTAATTGTGTCACCATCGACTTCAACCACAAACTCAAGTTTTTCGAGCAGCTCTTTGCACTCTTCGGCCGTCACGCTCAGGCCAGACCAGCGTTGCACGTAGCTCACATCGGTCGTTACGGTGATGGTTTCAGCCGGGGCGGGATAATAGTCGATGATCCCTTGAGCCACCGTGCCGCCCGCATATTGGCGCAACAGATCGGCCGCACGTTTACATCCCAAAATCGCTTGGGATGGATGCACGCCGCGCGAAAATCTGAAGCCTGCGTCGGAGTTCATCTTGAGCGCGTGTGACGTACGGCGAATGTTCATGTAATTCCAAGCGGCCGCTTCGAGCAACACGTTGGTGGTGTTGTCGTTGATCTCTGAGTTTTGACCACCCATGATTCCGCCCAGAGACAGATTGCCCACAGGGTCGGTTACCAAAATGTTGAACGGCAAGAGCTCGCGTTCTGAGCCATCAAGGGTGATTAGTTTCTCCCCATCCTGCGCCAAACGGGTGTTGATATGCACTTTGCCACCGGCATCATAATCGGCCGAGCGTGACTTCATGTAATCCCAGTCAAACGTATGGTTTGGTTGACCCATCTCTAGCATCACGTAGTTAGAAATATCGACCACGACGTTTTTGCCCCGCATACCGGCCATCTCTAAACGACGGCGCATCCACAATGGGCTTTGGTGCAAGCCGACGTTCTCGATCAGCATCGCGGTAAAGCGTGGATTTAGTTCAGGATTATCGGTAGTGATTTTGACCAGATCGTTGACGTTTGATTCCCCATCCTGCTGAACCTTGTAAGACGGATAGCGGATCGGTTGGCCGGTCAGAGCCGCCACTTCACGCGCCACACCCACAATCGAGGCGGTACGCGCGATGTTCGGGATCACTTCAAAGTCGATGATCACATCCCCAAACAGATCCTGTAGCGGAGTGCCGGGAATTAATTTTTCAAGCCCCAAATCGTCAGCGTTGGTAATCATGATCCCGTCAAGATCTTCACCCAAGCCAAGCTCTTTGGCAGAGCAGACCATGCAGCGGTTATGAATGCCGCGCAGCGCCTTCCCTTTGAGCTTCATTTTGACGTTCCCTTCTTTGTGGCCGTCGTAAACGATGGCTCCTTCAAGAGCGAATGGGGTGAACAGGTTAAGGTCACTTACATCC
>JAHDEN010000027.1 GCA_020628815.1 Chloroflexota bacterium
GCCGTGGCTTTACGGTGTCTGGCTCTGATCAGCAGGCCAATGGGATGACGGCCGCACTTGAGGCGGATGGGGCTACGGTGTTTGTGGGCCACTCGGCCGAACAGATCGCGGGTGCACAGATGGTTGTACGCTCCTCGGCCGTGCCTGATAGCAACCCGGAAGTTGCGGCAGCGCTATCGGCCGGGATTCCGGTTTTGAAACGGCACGAGTTTTTGGGCGATCTCATGCAGGGTCAACGGGGTATCGCCATCGCCGGAACCCACGGCAAAACAACCACAACCGGCATGATCGCCCACATGTTGATCAAAGCGGATCAAGATCCATCTGTGATTGTGGGGGGCACATTACCAGCAACCGGCACCAACGGATTAGCCGGTGATGGGCAACACTTTGTAATTGAAGCGGATGAGTATGATCGGATGTTTTTGGGTCTGCGGCCGACGGTGGCTGTGATCACCAACATTGGTCATGATCATGTAGACATTTACCCCACGGCGGCCGATTATGTGGCTGCCTTTGACCAGTTTGTGGCCCTGCTTGATCAGGCACAAGATCCCCATTTGGTTGTCTGTTTAGATGATGCGGGTGTGCCGGCGCTGTTGGATCAGCTCGACAAAAAAGCGGGCTTAAAAATTAGTGGTTACTCTCTGAACGGTGTCACCCATCCTAAGGTGGATGCGTTTATTCAGGCGGATGAGGTGTTTACAAACGACCTCGGCGGCATTTCGGCCGACGTCTGTTTTAATGTCAAAGTATGGGGAACGTTGGAACTGGCTGTCCCCGGCCGACACAATCTGCTAAACGCATTGGCCACTTTGGCCGTTGGATTGGGTGAAGGGTTAAGTTTTTCGACAATCGCTGAAAAATTTAAATCGTTTACCGGCATGGGACGGCGGTTTGAGATCAAAGGTCAGCCCAATGGTGTGACGGTCATCGACGATTATGCCCATCACCCGAACGAGATCAAGGCGACGTTGGCGGCCGGAAAACAGCGGTTCCCAGATGGGAAATTGTGGGCCGTATGGCAACCACACACCTTTAGTCGCTTAAAAAATAGTTATGCGGGTTTCCAAACCTGTTTTGATTCGGCTGACGAGGTGATTGTGCTAGACGTGTACAAAAGTCGTGAGACAGACAATTTGGGTCTGTCGGCCGCGACCTTTGCAACAGAAATTCAGCATCCTTCTGTACGGCACATCGCCGACCGTAAAAGCGCAACTGCGTTTTTGCAACAGCATGCGCTACCTGGCGACTCCATCATTGTGATGAATGCGGGTGACGCAACGCAGATGACAGACTGGCTGATTGATGATGAGTTTCAAGTAGAAAGTTCTAAGTAAGAAGAAACGCATTCTGATAGCTAACAGCTAAAAGCTGAAAGCTAAAGGCTAAAAAGATGGCAAAAGAGACGAAAAAGAAAGCAAAGAAGAAGAAAGATCAAAAGATTGAATTGGATGCGACCAGCGACCAAGTCAAAAAAGTTGTAGATCGGTTGAAAAAACTAAAAAAATTGAAGAAAAAATAAATTAGCACGCGTTGCTTTCAGCTAATCAGCACACTCGCTTTGCTCGTTTGTCAGCCAATCAGGTCGCTGCGCTTACAAGCTGAAATACTGAAAGTGAGCGTAGCGAACGAGCTGAAATGCTGATAAAGCTAAAATGCTAAAAATAAAATGACAATAGATCTAAAATCACTTAACAAAAACCAGCGCCAATTTGCAACAGCGTTTGGTGAAAATTTTCAAGTAGACATCGACCTGTCTCGCTTTACCTCTGCGCGGGTGGGTGGCCCGGCCGAGATGATGGTCATGGCGTACAGCACCCAAGATTTGCAGGCGGCCGTCGAGCTGGCACACGCAACGGGGACTCGTTATTTCATCTTAGGTGGGGGATCCAATATTTTAGTTTCTGACCATGGGGTGAGCGGCTTGGTGATCCTGAATCGTGCCAAAGAAGTGAGCTTCCGCAGTGCGGGTTCGAGCATTATTTGCACGGCCGAATCAGGCGTAAATTTGTCAACACTGGCACGCAAATGTATCAGCAAAGGGCTGGGTGGTCTGGAGTGGGGAACCGGTGTGCCGGGAACGTTGGGCGGAGCCGTTGTTGGTAACTCTGGCGCATTTGGTGGGGACATGAGCGACAATTTGATGACTGCAACCGTCTTTGAACCGGGAAATGGGACTTATAGCCTATCCGTAGATGAGATGCAGTATGACTATAGGACCAGTGTTTTAAAGAAAGAACAAGGCAAACTCGCTCCACGTAGATTAGTACTATCGGCCGATTTGCGCTTAAAACCTGAATCGGAAAGTGCTTTACGGGCTAGAGCAGACGCGTTTAACGAGAAACGCAAAGCGACTCAACCTCCGGGCGCAACGATGGGTTCGATGTTTAAAAATCCAAAAAATTATTACGCCGGTTATTTGATCGAAGCGGCCGGATTAAAAGGGTACCGGAACGGTGGTGCCTCGATATCTGACAAGCATGCCAACTTTTTTATTAACGATGGCAGTGCAACGGCCGAAGACATTCGGGAACTGATGGCTGAAGCATTTCATGCGATCAAAGAGAAGTTCCATGTTGAGCTTGACCCTGAAGTTGAATTAGTAGGGATCTGGGAATTTTAAATGACTGATTCTTCTAAAAAACTTCGTGTGGGCGTTATCTTTGGCGGCCGGTCTGGCGAGCATCAGGTCTCTTTGAGATCTGCACGTTCGGTTATGGCGGCACTAGATCGTGAAAAGTATGACGTGATTCCGATCGGGATTACCCCGGCCGGTCAATGGCTGATTGGTGATGCGATGGCGCTGCTGGCAGATGGCAATTCTGATGCTGACACAACGGCCGTGATTTTGCCCCCGGCTCCTAGCGCTGAAAACAAGCTGATACCGGCCGAAGGCGGACCCAGCTCAGCCATCACCGGGCTAGACGTTGTCATTCCGGTTTTGCATGGCACGTATGGTGAAGATGGCACCGTTCAAGGGTTACTTGAGCTGGCCGGAGTTCCGTATGTGGGTGCTGGGGTAACCGGCTCCGCTGTCGGGATGGATAAAGCGATCTTTAAATATGTAATGGAGGCCAACGGTTTGCCCCAACTGCCGTGGGTACTGATTTTGACCAGCTGGTGGCAACATGACCCAGAAGCGGTCATCGCTACATTAGAAGCTGATCTTGAGTATCCGATGTTTGTAAAACCAGCCAATCTGGGCTCAAGCGTAGGCATCAGTCGCTGTGACAACCGAAAGGAGTTACAGCAGGGGCTGATCGAAGCCAGCCAGTTTGATCGCCGTTTGGTGGTTGAACAAGGTGCAAACATTCGTGAGCTAGAAGTGGCGGTGATGGGTAACGACGCCCCGCAAGCTAGTGTGGTTGGCGAGATCCGGCCGAAGCGGGATTTTTATGATTATGAAGCGAAGTACATTACGGATGATTCTGAGCTTTTGATCCCAGCACCGATAGACGGTGAACTGGCTGAACAAATCCGAGCGATGGCGATAGCCGTTTACATGGCCGTCGACTGTGCCGGACTCGGCCGGGTTGATCTGATGTTAGACAAAGACAACGGCAATTTGTACGTGAACGAAATTAATACACTTCCCGGTTTTACGAGCATTTCGATGTATCCGAAGCTGTGGGAAGCAACCGGCGTGCCGTACGGCGAACTGCTTGATCGATTGATTGAGTTTGCGATGGCACGTGGCAAGGTGCGCAAATCACTAAGAACTGAAATGTAGCAAAACGTGGTGCGTGGTCCGTTGGGTCTCGTAAACGCCAATTCCCACGTTCCACGCAATACGGCTTGAATAACCTTGAAGGGTTACTAAGCAATCATCAAAAGATTACAAAAGGCTGAAAGCTAAAAGCTAACGGCCAACGGCTAAAAATGGCAAGAAAAAAGCAAAAGACAGAAGGTAAACAACTAAAAAAACAAACACGACTGCAAAAAGCACAGCCTTCTGCGATGTTTAGCACAGTTGTGTCAACGCCTAAATCTGTTGCCAAGCGGAAACGGTATAAGTCGTGGCGCAAAGTTGAAGGGCCATTGAAAACGATCCAAAACATCGTCTTCTCTAGCCGTTGGATTAGTCTTGCCATTCTGGGCGCGGCTGTTTATTTCTTGTACGGGTTTGTTAACTCACCTGATTATTTCATCACGCAGATCCCGATTGTGGGTGCTGAAACTGTGCCGATGGAAGAGATCGCGGAAAAAAGCGGATTAGCGGGTAAACACATTTTTACGGCCGACCCAGAAGCTGCGGCCGGCGCTATTCTTGAATTAGACGGCATTACGGCCGTGGATGTGCGGCTAGACTGGCCGAACCAAGTTGATATCGTGGTGGTTGAAGAGCAGCCGGTTGCGATTTGGAAAGCGGGTGAAACCACTTGGTGGATCAATAAACAAGGCGGATTGTTTCCGGCCCGTGAGGATCGACCAAACTTGTTGGTGATTCAGGCCCCAGGCGAGCAAGGCATCGTCGGCCGGGATATGCCAGAAGAGACATTTGAAACTGAATTAGCTGAATTTGAAGGTGAAGAGTTAGGAATTGAGATCAACTACGGGTCGATTCCAGATGAAATTTTGCATGGTGCGGTGCAGCTAAGCCAATTACAACCGTTTGGCGAACCGATCAACAGCTTTTTGTTTAATAAAAATAGCGGATTGCATTTTACAGATCCGCGTGGTTGGGACGCTCATTTTGGGACCGGAATTAATATGGACCAAAAGTTAGCCGTTTACAACGCTCTGGTATCAGAGTTAGAAAGACAAGGCATTGTGCCGATCTATATTAGTGTCGAAAATCCCAATCGGCCGATTTATAGAAACTATTAGGGCCAGGGGTCCAAAGCCGGTCAGATATTGATCTCCGGGACTTTTTACCCTTATCCCTCTACTTCTGAATTATGGAAGGAATTGCATTTGCCCTAGACATAGGGTCATCAAAAATAGCGGCCGTTGTTGGTGAAATCACCGATGGCGAGCTGCAAGTCATTGGCTTTGGTCAAAAAGAAGTTGCCGGTATTCGACGCGGCATGATTACCGATGTGGCTCAAGTGACGACAGCGATCAGCCAGGTGGTTGAGCAAGCTGAAGAAACATCGGGCTACAAATTAACCAATGCTTTAGTCAACGTCAGTGGTGATCACATCTCATCCTTAAATAACACCGGTATTGTGGCGATTAGCGACCGTGATAAAGGGGTGACACAGGATGATATTCACCGGGCGATGGACGCGGCCCGTGCGGTCCCGATTCCGCACAACCGTGAGCTACTGCACCTGTTGCCACGCACGTTCCGCATTGATGATCAAGAGGAAGTTAAAAAGCCTGAGGGGATGCATGGATTCCGCTTGGAAGTGGATGCGCACATTATTATTAGTGCTTTGCCAGCGACGCAAAATATTGAAAGCTGTGCTAAAGGGGTTGAGCTGCAGGTAGATGAATATGTTATGTCTAGCTTGGCTAGCGCAGAAGGTGTGCTGACCGAGGCGGAAAAAGACATGGGTGTGCTGGTGGCTGATATTGGGGCTGGTACGACCGATGTGGTTTTGTATGCCAATGGTGAGCCGTTTATGACCAAAACGCTCCCAATTGGGGGTCAACTGATCTCGAACGATATTGCGATCGGTTTGCGTGTGCCGTTTGAAGTGGGGGAAGAAATTAAATTGCGCCACGGTGATGCTCGGCCGGAACACATGCCGGAAGGGGCGACGTTTACCGTTTCGCCATTTGGTGGAGACAAGATTACGGTGGGCCATCGTGAGCTGTCTGAAGTGGTAGAAGCGCGTGTCGAAGAAATTTTTAATTTGATCTCGAAAGAGGTTAAAGAAAGTGGGTTTACCGGCCTAATTCCGGCCGGAATTGTACTCACTGGCGGCTCGTCTCGATTAAAAGGGATGAGTGAAGTATCGCAGAAGGTGCTGGGTATCCCGGCCCGAATTGCGGTGCCCCGTAATTTGAACGGATTAGTTGAAAAGATAAACGATCCTGCCTTTGCCACAAGCTTGGGCATGCTGCGTTGGGCGATGACTGAACACTATGTGTACTCTCAACCCCAGCGGGGCGGATTTGGATTTTTGAAGAACACCATGGATGTGTTTAGGCGGATGTTGCCGGGTTAGATAGCTTGATCAGCTGATAAAGCTGATTGGCTGACTAGCTGATTAAACAGCAGAGAAGAATTAAGAGGAACTGATTGTTTGGTTATCAGGGTCGAAGTATGACATTAGCCCTAATCACCGAGCAGGAGAAAATGACATGACAAGAAACAGCAAACCGATTCGGAGTGGGCAAAAAGACCGAATGGAACCAAAAGCGCAGGAGCAGGACGCCATTTTGTCACCTGGCCTGTACGACGGCCCAGCAAGTGGCCAAGCCGTTATCAAAGTGGTTGGTGTCGGTGGCGGCGGTAGTAATGCCGTAGATCGCATGGTTGACGCCGGTATTGAAGGCGTTGATTTTGTGGCCATGAATACGGATAACCAAGCTCTAGCCAATAGCCAAGCGGATGTGCGTTTGCACATTGGTGATCGCTCAACCCGTGGATTAGGTGCAGGTGGTGATCCATCACGTGGGTCAAACGCAGCCGAGGAATCGGCCGAATTAATCTACTCATCCCTTGAAGGGGCCGACATGGTCTTTATTACTGCGGGGATGGGTGGTGGAACCGGTACCGGTGCTGCTCCCGTTGCGGCTAAAATCGCACGTGAGGTTGGCGCACTGACCATCGGTGTTGTGACCCGGCCGTTTTCATTCGAAGGGCATCGGCGGACCGAATCTGCGATGGCAGGCATTAACGAGCTAAAAGAGCATGTTGATACGCTGATCGTGATTCCAAACGACCGGTTGCTGGATGCGACCGATCAGCGCATGTCGTTAAAAGATAGCTTTAAATTGGCAGACGAAGTTTTGCGTCAGGGTATTCAGGGGATTAGTGAACTTATCACGACTCCTGGTCTAATCAATCTTGACTTTGCAGACGTTAAAACGATTATGTCTGTAGGTGGTGCAGCATTGTTGGCTGTGGGCAGCGGCCGTGGTGATGACCGTGCTATGCAGGCGGCGCACAATGCGCTTAGCAGCCCGTTGTTAGATGTGACGATTGACGGTGCGCGTGGCATCCTGTTTAACGTTACCGGTGGCCCTGACCTAAGCCTGTTTGAGATCAATCAAGCGGCATCTATTATCCGCGAAACGGCTCACCCAGATGTGAACCTGATCTTTGGTGCTGTGATTGATGAGAACATGGGAGACGAGTTGCGCATCACTGTGATCGCAACCGGCTTTGGCAATGAAGCGCCTCAAATGCGTTCACTCAGCCGCAACTTCCGTGAGAAATCAAATTCGACCCCGTTAGGAGCACCCAAACGGGAATCACCGAGTAGCTCAAGTTCGAGCGGCTTTAGCCATTCGAGCCGACCTGAGAGAAAGCAGGAAGACCAATCTCCGTTTTCCGGCCGAGACAATATCGAAATTCCGACGTTTCTGCGCAACCGCGAAAATCGTGGTAACACCAGCAAGTAGACCAACGACTTTAAACAAAAAAGCCCTGACCGGAATTTACCAGTCAGGGCTTTTTTATTTTATTCGATGGGGTGAACCTGAAAAAAGGCTGTGTTTTCAGATTCTTGGGAGTCGAGGAGCTCTATCTCATACCCTGCATAAGTGATGACATTCCCCTCATCTATAGAAAAATTTTGAGCCAGTTCGCCCGTCGTAGATGAGTAGAGAGAAACACCGGCCGAACCTGCATCCACAAAGGTCACACCTATTTCTAGCGCCTCATACGAGCCCTCTGTCCCCTGCGTGATACCGATAATGTTGGGATCATTGAGGTTAATTGTGGCTGAAGGAGGGGTGTTGTTGCCCAAAAATAGCAGGCTGGCCGCTAGGATCAGAACAACCCCAATAATGATTGCCCAAACCCATATTCGCGTTGTTTTGTTCATAGCTTAACCTTTGGCAATGATGGGATTGACGCTGATGCCCCGCATGGTGCTGGCAAACTCTTCTTTTGTCAGCACAGATGGGGCGATGTGCCAGCCCCACGGATTACGGATGGTGATTGTGCCTGCGGCCGCATCGACATCGGTAATAAAATAAGCGTGTCCCGTTGTCAAATCCCCACCTTGCTTATTTTTGGCAAACCGTTTGTGCGTGGTTCGGTCGGGGAAGTCAATGCCCCACAATTTGAAGTCTGTGCGGGTGTAACACGCCATCGCATAGCCATCGCCCTTCATCTGCTGTAACCGGCTGAAGTTGGCCCGAGCCGGATTGATCTTTTCACTCTCTAGCCCGGTCAATGATTCCATCGCATGATGGGGCCAGCCGCCGATAATTTTGTTGTAGCTGCCGATCATCTTAGCATAGGCATTTTCAAGAATAATCGGCCAAACTTCCACTTGGCGGCCGTTTTGATTTTCGATGATGTCACCCACCCGGGTAAAAATCACCTTGCCATCTTTGTGAGGAACTCGCGCCCGCACATTCAAAGTCATCGGTGTTAAACCCCCAAGCCACCCCCGTTTAAACAGCTTCACATCGTAGCTATTGTCCGGTTTGGGCTGGATCATATTTTCGATGATGGAAGGGTGATGTTGGGCGATAGACGCGATGGAGGACAAAAAGTAGCAGTTACCCAGCAACCCTTGATCAACATCGTCAGGATGAATTCCGTTGACAAACGGTTTGTGGTCTTCAATTTCTTGGTAGATGGCTCCGGCCGAATTTGGGACTCGGTTAAATTTTAAATCGTCGTTTTTTGGCATGGCATACAATCAAGTTGATCTACTTTTGAATAAGACTGACCAATTAGATTTTCGGCCGAGTAGGTTACGAGTTTACCCTTCGGCCGAGTTTTCATCAATGGGTCATTTTTGTCTGTGATCTGATAATAAAAACGCCCCATTCGATGATGAAACAGCTTCATCATCGAACGGGGCGCAACCCTTATTCATTGGGGCGGGATGGGGCTAATTTATCCATCTGAAGACGTTTGTGTTGCCCCTTCATCCGGATATGGAATGTAGCGGGCTAAACCACCACCTTGGTCATTTGTGCTAGCACCCGCAAACCAAATGGTTCCAAAACTATCAACCAGCAGCTCTTGAATTCGATTAGAGGGCAAGCCATCTCGTACTGAAATTTTCTCCCAATCAATTGAATTGTAGTAGTACATTGAATTGCTGGTTGTTGACACAAGCGTCTCGTTTGATCTGCTTTGGAAGATGACGTCTGAAATATAGAAGCCACGCACCTGAGGAATTTGGATCATTGAACGGGCCGGGTTTAAGACATATAAGTCATCCCCATTCCCAATGTACAGCGTGTCGTTAGGGCCTTCTTGAATGACGGTGATGGGGTCTGGCGAAAGCGGGCTATTGCTGCGATCAAATACGTTAAACACACCACCGGTCAAGACGCCGAGCCGGCCGTCTTCTAACCCTAAAAACAGGTCGTCACGTACCCACAACATGGTTCGAATGTTGATGGTTGGTAAATCCTTCATCTCGGTGGTCGAGCGGCCGTTATATTGGAACAGCCCTTCTTCTGTACCGATCCAGATGTTTTTATCCTGATTGTCCCGGCTAATGGCTCTAATTTGCTGATCTGCAACCACAATCTCTTCGATCCACACTTCACCCAAATAAACCGCACCCCGGAACGTACCCACCCAGATTCCACCTTCGGGATCTGCGAAAAGGGTAGTCACCCAGTTGGACGGTAGCAAACTGTTGCTTGCGTCAAAATATTCCCAATTTGCACCAGAAAGATCATCAAGCGGGGCTTTGTACAGGCCACGGCGTGTACCGACATAGATAAAGCCATCTGACTCTGCTAAGGCGGTAATCTCGTTGGTTGGGAACTGGTCGGGCAGGATTAGGGGTTGCCAAGTGTCAACGTTGTAGTCGGATGAAATTGAGTCTCCGGTGGCGAAATTGCCCACCAGCACACCATCGTTTTGATGGCCGTAGACGATCCGGCCGCTGCTGACATCAACGGCCGATACAGCATTTTCAAGCTGGAATTCAGCGGTTGGGTGATTATAGATTTTGTCGCAGGTCAATTTTGCGACATCAAAGGCACATAAGTTGCCAAAGCCTGTCCCGTACCAAACTGTCCCATTTGGATCGATGCCAACCGACTTGCCTAGCCCGCGCGGTAAGTTGGTGTTTTCATCGGTGTATAAACTAAATTCACCGTTGACATTACCCGCCATCAGACCGTCATTTGTAGCCATCCAGATCAAACCGGTATTTTCATTGTCCCAAACCATCTCAATAATATTTTGGGTCGGTAAGGTGCCTTCAGCTTTGCTATAAGTCACCGTTTCGGTTGTGTCTAAGTTGAACGTCATCAGGCTGCTGCCGGTGTTAATCCAGATCGTATCGTCGATTAAGATCAACTGGCGAACCGCATCTGTTGGTAATCCATCGCTGCGGTCAATGCGCTCGCGCGACCCATTTTTTAGGTCATGTATGGTTAAACCATCGTTGGTGTAGCCCACATATAACTTGGTGCCGGTCCGATCGGTGTTGCACGTAACGGTACTAACCTGATTGTTAATCAATTGACGCCCTTCAACATCTAGAATTTCAGACTCTAATGTTTCAAGGTTCATAATGCCCAAGCCACTTTCAGTTGCAAGCAGCAAGCGTGGCTCTGGAATTTCACAATAGACAATTTGATTAATGTCGTTGCCCACTAAACCGTCGTAGGTGGTTAGCCGGGTTGCGCTACCTGCATCAAGGTCCCATACCGTTAGCCCGGCACCAGATGCGGCAAAGATGCGATTTCCGATCTGTAAAACATCACGGATTTTGTTTCCGTTTGAATACATGTACCAGCCCGCTTCTTCAAGCGAAAAGCCGGTAGAACGTGAGCGGCGCAAAAATGATGTGCTGGGAGGGAAGGATTCCCATGTGTAGCTAGAAGAATTGACTTGGCTTAAATCAAATGAAGGGATATTTACGATTGGTCCAGTTTCAACCACAACGGCTGGTGTGTTGGTACTTGGTTCTACGTTTGGCTCAGCGTCACCGTTTTCGGCCGTTGTGCCATCTGTTGGCTCTGGCTCACCATCAGTGGCAGGTTCAACTTGGCTCTCTCCCTCTGCTTGATTTTCGCCTTCACCATTGTCGACTTCGGTAACGGCGGTTTCTTCTTCGGCCGGTTGCCGGATAATGTTGAAAACCGATAAGCCAAATAGGGTGATACCCCCGAGAAAGACTAGTGCGATTAGCCCGATAATAATATTGAGCATCCGTGAGCGGCCGCCACCGGCCGACTTTTTCTGATCTGGCCATTCAACACCGGCCGTGCTTGCACCACCGACACCAGCTGCGCGCTGCGCACTAGCGTGTGAAGAGGTCACAGTCGCCTTTGGTATCCCTGTCTGGTTCCCTTGGCTAGGCGAAACCCCGTTGGGGAATACGTTTGTTTTGTCTAAATCAATTTCTGGGGCGGGTATAGAATCAGGCTGTTCTGCCTTTTTTGCGGTAGGTGAAATGGTGCCGTGAGCGGTGACTGTAAATTGATCTTCGTCTGGAATTGGGGCAGGAAACCGGTCTGCACTGTAATCAGTTTGTTTTTTGGCTCGGTCATGTTCGCCAAAGACAAACATCCAATCGGGGGTTTCTTCAAAGTCTGGGGTAAATTCCGCATCTGAGTTTGGATTGACTTTGGTTGCCCGATCATTCAAGGCATCGTGGACGGCCGTATCCTTTTGATCAAATCCGCTAGAGATTCTGAAAATGTTTTTGAAGCGTGCAACCAGCTCGCTGGCAAAAATCGGCCGGTTTGAGCTGACGTAATCTAACCCTAATTTGAAAAAGCGATTGAGTAACTCATTTTTCTCATCGTCAAACTCACTAATTTTCGGGATTTGGTCGTGGAGCAGCAGATAGTTAATTTCGTTGGCCGACTTGCCGATAAACGGTGTTTTGCCGGTCAGCATCTGATACAGCAAGACTGTGAGTGAGTAAATGTCACTTTGCCGGTGTAGATGGTTGTTTTCGAGATACTCGGGGCTGAATGCAGACAAATTGTCCAGCTGGTTGGGTTTAGGCGGCGGCATAATGTATCCACCCAAATAGGCGGTGCGCTCCGCATTAAACCAAACCGAGTCTGGGTTAATGTTGCCATGAACCGCTTGCTGAGCGTGCAAAGCATCCAATGCTTCCGCGATGCGTTCGGCAATCGGCACAATGTCACCAGCATCTATTTTGCCGCTCCGCTCAAGCAATTCTTTAAGCGATCCACCACCCATAACGGGTGAAACAATGTAGGGTTGATCTCCATAACTCCCATATTGGTAGACGGGTAAAATCCCTGGGTGACTAATTCGGTTTAATATCGCTCCCCGTTTTTCAAACTCTTTGCGTTTCGATTCGTCGCTTATGAAATTTGATGGGTATAGGCGTATGTGAACCGACTGATTGTTTTTTTCGTTGAGTGCTTCAAAGACGGTCGCATGGACCTCTTTTGAGATTTCTTGGATTAATCGAAAACGTTCGATCTTCAGAATAGTCATAGTGTTGACAGTGTGGTTTAAACGGTTTATAGGCTGTTGATATCGCCTATTAGGAGGCTTGACTTAACTTTGCTCAAATAGTAATGAAAACTTAGTTTTCTAAGACACTCTTTTTCTAATCAATTAAGTAGGATTGGGATAAAACGCGCCGGTGCATTGAATTGTTTGGCGGTTTTTGGGTGTGGCCCAGAGTATGAGCGGCTAAACTATACTAGGCCGGTATTGCGATTTAGGTTACGAAACCTGACGTTTCGTTATAAATTCAGCAATCTTTTCGATTCATTTATAAACGGCATAAACTTGGATCAAATTCTTGTAGATTTGAGCGTTTGAAGTGGGTATTTCCAGAATGGAGTTTTCAATCCAAACGTTTGGTTACATGCTTATGCAGAGCCCGGCAATTTTAGGTTGGTCGAACCCCTTTCTTATTGTAAATTATCCAGAGGTAGGGGGCTAGAGTTATTCGACCAATTTTGCGGTAGATTTATTTAAAAACGTGTGAAATTTGTCCCGTTTACGTGATTAAGCACAGTAATTGACAATTGTTCGAGCCAAAATTTCGGCTAATTGACAGACAGATTCAAGGTCTACCCATTCTTCGGCCGAATGTAAGCCATGCCCCGTTGGCCCAATCAGCACCGTGTCTGAGCCGCTGGTTGAATGATAGGCGGCATCGGTCCAAAAATGTTGCCCGATTATAGGAGCCTGTTCCCCCATGACGGCCGTTGTTGCTGATTTTAAACTTTTGACGATGGGGGCTGACTCATCTACTTCAAACCAGTCTCTGACTAACACAGTTTTATATTCGATTTTTAGATCGGGATCTTCTGTAATTAAGGCATCGATCAGGCTTTGAATTTCAGCCTCGGCTTGTTCAACTGTTTCTCCGGGGATGGTGCGTCGCTCGACCCCCAATGTGCACTCGGCCGAATAAGCGCTCCACGCGGTTCCCCCTTCAAGGGTGGCTGCATGGCAAGATGGTGGGCCGAGCAGTTTATGGGGTGGGCGTTGCGCTAACTCTTTTTCAAGCTGATCCAGTTTGCCTAAAAAACGACCCATCCGCATATTGGCATCTATCCCCATATCTGGGCGGCTACCGTGGTACGCCCGGCCGAACGTTTTAACCTCGAACCAGATGAACCCTTTGTGCGCCACGCTGATTTGTAGGTCAGAAGGTTCGGTAACGATGACAGAGTCCGCCTTGTAGTGGGGCAAAATTGACTGGACTCCGATGCTGGCAAACTCCTCATCCGCCACACCGGCTATATGCAAATCGCCGCTTAACTTTATGCCAGAATCTAAGATGATTTTGAGCGCGCCCAACTGAGCCGCCATCGCCCCTTTCATGTCTTGCGCCCCCCGGCCGTAAAGCCGCCCCTCTCTGATTGCACCTGAAAATGGTTCAGCCATTCCTTCAACGTCAACGGTGTCTAAATGGGCGTTGAGCAGCAAACTGGGGCCGTTTGTCTCACCCGCCAGCGTGCCGACAATGCTCACCCGGCCCGGTTCTGGCTCAAACTGTTTTGATGGCAAACCTAAATCCGTAAAAACCGATTCGACATAGGTTGCGATTTTGGCTTCTCCTGCACCGCTGGGGTGTAAAGAAGGGTTGGTCGAATCGATTTGAACCATCTTTTGCAAAATGGATGAGATAAACGGCTTGTCAGGTTTGTGCATGATTTTTATGGGAACGGTCTGCTAATGAACGGAAAGTATACCTTTTCAGTCTTGTCGCCCAACACAGCAAAGTAGGTGAGCGACGTGCCATCGGCACTGATCCGAGTATTTTCTATGAATTCTTGATTGGGGGCCAGAACCCAGTTGGTTTCGGCCGGATTCCAATGAAACAGACCCAATGTTTGCTCCTTTACTCGCCTAATCCCTTGATCATCATACAAAATTGTGACCGTAAAATCTTGACCCAGAACTAAGTCGATGGGGGCCCGGCTTTCCAAATTAACGGCTGAAACTTGGTACTGGTAGCTGGTGGTGTCCAAGCTGTCTTCGGGCTGGTCGGGAAGATCGGCCGGGTTAAGTGCCAGAACTGTGATTTCTACAGTGTCGGTAAACGTTCCGCTGGGGAAATCAAAGCGGAAATCTTGCCAGGCCAAGACTGTGTCAACGTCTGGTGGAGCGGTGGCAACTATTGTTGGCAGAGGCGTAGGGGTAAAAGTAGGCGTTGGTGTTGGGGTGTTGGTCGGGGTATTGGTTGGGGTTGGCGTCGGTGTGTTGGTCGGGGTATTGGTGACTGTTGGTGTTGGAGTTGGCGGCTCTTCCCGAAATCCTTCAACGATTGGTGCGGTGTTGTTGAGGGTGAAGAAATTGGCGGCCGAATTTGAGAAGCGATAGTCAACCCCTGTCGGTTGCCCTTCGTAAAATTTATCTTTGTTAGACCAAAATGGAATTCGAGTACAGGGCCACGGGCAGCCGCTTTGGTAAGCCATGACGGTCCTGAATGAATTGCGGCCGGTATATTGATAGCCGTGGCTGTAGCTGTGGGCGCCTGAAAACGCGGCCGCGCTATTGCGATCATGCTGTGCTCCAAAGTTATGGCCCGTTTCATGGGCAAAACTAAGATTGGCAACGGCGCACGTGTGGGTGATTAAGCTGTAAGCTAAATATTCAAATTCTGGAGAAACCTGCTTCATGACGTAGGCGATCCCGCAAAAGGAGCCCGCATCTTTACGGATCAAGGTGACTAAGTCAGCCTGAACGTCATCTCTTATCGCTTGAACCTCGGAGTTTTCGCGCAGGTCATTTAGGTCAGCTTCTAAGTTGCTGCTAGAACTTCCAGATTCTGTAAAAGCAATCTCTTGCTGGTGGGCCAGATTTAGATTGATGTTTACCCCGCTGTTGGCGTAGCTGTCATTTGTTTGGGCTACCGCCATGTTGATCAGGTTCTCCATCGCTCCTGATCCCCCAACTTCATCTTTAGCGGCGGCCGAATAAACAACCAAAATATCGATTTCGGCCGATGCGTTGGTTGACCTAAATTCTGTAGAAGTCGGTTCGTTTGGTTGAGGGGTTGCCTGATAGTCAGGGACGATTGGCTCTGCTCCCGGCGGGAAAATACCGGTTAATTGTTCAACTAAGTGAATGGTTGTGTCGTTCGGGTTAGGCGAGATTCGGTACAAGCCCCCTCGATATTGGATGTGGCCGGAAACCAGCGGGCCGTTCCAAGAGAGCAAGATTTGGCTATGTGGAGATTCAGGCGATTTGCCCACCCAAACCTGACCGCCGTTGTTAAATTGGTCTGTGCGCGTATGGTCGGCCGTTACAACCACATCATCAAATAAAGTTAGCGTGATGGGGCCAGCCGAGCGCTTGTTGAGCGCGGCCGGGTTAAATTGCAACTGCCCTTGGCGTATCACTTCTGAACCTAAGTTTGTGGTGCGCAGGGTGTTAGGCAGTGGCTCGAAAATAGCATCGGATGAGCCAGAAGCGGGGAACTGTAAGCTTAATAACCAGACAAACGGCACCAAAAACAAGAGCAAGTACAAATGCTCGCGGCGCCAAATAAATTGAGTTTTAAACATAAAGGTCGGTGAACGGGCAAGCTCGCCAAGCGAACTGCCCCAAATTGTTGAATGTCATAATTAGACTCTATCAATCATATCTGGGGCAACAGAAAATGTCTTTAACTTAGATTGCACTTTAGGACTAGTACGTCGCTTCGCTTACGCGCAGAACGAAGTTCTGCCCAAGGCCAACTTGTTGGCACAGTTTGTCAAAGTCGAGATTACAATCTTTGTATTAGTTTTTAGCCATAAAGCTATGGTTTGATGATGTCGATAGGGATAAAGCCGCTCGATCCCGGCCGTTTATCTATCCCACTCTCCGACCCCATTACATGTTGCTCATGGGTGCCAAAGTTTGTTTTTGGCATGGCAGAAGGGGCCGGAAAAGGAACATCGTGTTTGAGTAGCAGGCGACGGATCAGATAGATCAATAACTTCGCGTCGTATCCTGGTTATATTCCTGTGAGCCAGCGCTTCTGAAAATCGCCAGACGCATGCGGGGCGAATTGCACCGTAAAAATGCAGGTTCCGGTTGATGCACGATGAACGTGCATCAGATCAGATTCGTCGACATAGATAAACCATTTGTCATCGGCCGATTGTGGCACAACGCCGACTCTTATTTTTTCCCAAGCATCCTGTTCGATCGTCGCATCGATATCGAGCGGGGCTCTTTCTTCGGGGAGGGGACGGTTTTTCCAGTCACTTTTTTTTGCGATTTTTGTCATGTGTTTATTTTAGTTGCTGTTTCAAAACATCGATGAGTTGATCAATTTCGGCCGTGGTGTTGTAATAATGCACCGAAGCCCGAACAAGAGAATCTAACCCTCGTTTTTCAAACGAAACAAAACTGCCAGAGCCACTCGAGACGGAAACATTGATATTTGCAGCACTCATGGCCGATTTGATAGCTGTCGCTTCAACTTGCTGGCAATAAAAGGTAACCAAGCCGCAGCGTTCTGTCCCTTCATCTGTCACCGTTACGCCGTCGATGGCAGATAGTTTCGAGCGCAAGTCGGCCGCCAATTCGTAGATTCTGGCTTGAATAGCGTCAAGCCCCCAATCTAAGGCATAGTCGATGGCTACGCCCAAGGCCGCTTTGCCTGCAAAATATTGTTCCCAATTTTCAAACCGTTTCGCATCGTCACGGATTGTGTAGCTCGTTGCGGAGGTCAGTTGGGCTGCATGTTGATCGAGCATAATTGGCTCTAGCTGTTCGACTAAACTTTGGCGCACATAGAGCAATCCGGTGCCTCGTGGGCCACGTAAAAACTTCCGGCCGGTGCCTGACAAAATGTCGCAACCGATCTCTTGCACGTCTAAGTGCAACTGCCCAACCCCTTGGCACGAGTCGAGCAGGTAGGGGATTCCGGCCGCATTGGCCAGTTTGCCCACAGCCGCGGCCGGGTTGACTAAGCCGCCTCCGGTGGGGATGTGGCTGATCGCGATCAACTTCACACGGTCATCGATTAAGTTTTCAAGTGCTGCTACATCTAGCTGCCCATGTTCGTCATCTGGCACAAAGATGATTTCGGCCCCAAACCGGTTGGCCTGTTGGATCATAGCGATCAAATTGCTGCCATACTCGGCGATGCTGGTCAAAATTTTGTCGCCAGGTTTGAAGTTAAATGAATAAAAGGCCATGTCCCATGCACGGGTCGCGTTCTCGATATAGGCGATCTCTGAAGAAGAGCAGTTTAGAAGCTTGGCCGAAGCGGTGTAAAAATTATCGAGCGCGGCCGCTTCTGATGCGGCCGTTTCATATCCACCCTGCATCTCTTCCGTTTGCAGATAGCCGTACAGTGCATCGGCAACTGGGATCGGCATAAGGGATGATCCGGCATTATTTAGGTGGGTGACTTTGTCCACACCACGGGTTTCCTTTCTGGCTTTTTCTACGTCTATTGTTTTCATTTGCTAGGAATTATCCCATAAAATTGATGTGCGACCTACAATTCGTTCGATGTTCCGAATGTTCATTATTTGGGACAATTTAAAAACTATCAATTTTAAATTTTCTTATGCCAGAAGGACCCGAAATTCGTTTAGCGGCCGACAAGATCGCAAAGGCCATCGTCGGCCGACCGACAACTGAAATCTTTTTTGAATTCCCCCAGCTAAAAGGGTTTGAAAAACGGCTCACCGGCCGGACGGTGACCGCCATAGAAACCTATGGCAAAGCGATGTTGACCCGTTTTGATAACGAGTTAAACATTTATAGTCATAATCAGTTGTATGGGATTTGGATGGTGCGCAAAGCGTATGACTGGCCCAAAACAACCCGATCATTGCGGCTTGCCATCCATAATGAAAAGCATTCTGCCCTGCTTTACAGCGCATCTGATATCGAGATTTTAGAAGATTGGGAAGTTCCCGAGCATCGCTTTATTCGCAAAATAGGGCCGGATTTGCTTGATCCATCTGTCACGGTGGAGCAGGTTGCGTTGCGCTACATGGATGACCGATTTAAGCGGCGTAGGCTGGCGACGATTTTGTTGGATCAGGGGTTTTTAGCGGGGATTGGGAACTATCTGCGTAGTGAGATTTTGTATGTCGCTGGGGTTCATCCCAAAAAGCGGGCGATTGATTGCACACCGGAGCAGGTGCAAAAATTGGCCGAAGCTTCCGTGATGCTGACAAGGCAATCGTACGAGACAAAAGGGATTACCAATGATTTAGCTTTGGTTAAGCGGCTTAAGGCTGAGGGGCTGACCCGATCACAATACAGGCATTACGTTTTTAATCGTGAGGATAAACCGTGTTATGACTGCGGCCGGCCGATTGTGAAAGAAATGCACGGATCACGTCGGCTGTATTTGTGCCCAGTATGCCAACCGTAGCGGCTAGTCATTCGGGGAAAAACTTAGAATTGTTACCATTCCGGGGCGAGACATTCGCTGAAGGTTGATGGTAATTGCAATTTTCGTCTGTGCGAATGTCGTAGCCCGTACAAGATTTCGTGTAGGGGCTATGACAATTTGATGGCAAAACTTCCAAAATGGATGATGTTTCACAAATTGTCTCGCCCCTCGCTCCAAAATTGAGACCGTGCCAATAAAAAAAGCCCCTGTGAACAACCATCCACAGGGGCTTTGATGTTTCTGTTTAGATCAAAAGTCTACTGCACCGGATCAAATCGATACACAACACCAAGATCACCATCTACCACATAAATCTGGCCGCTTGCGTCGGTAGCGATACCGATCGGCAAGCCAAACCCGCTGGTGTCGCCGGTGAATTCACCAAATCGGCCGATGTAATTACCGCCTCGATCAAAGTAAACAACCCGATACCCTTCAGGGTCTGTGATGATAATGTTGCCCGATGGATCAACCGCTACGTACGGCTTGTTGACAATCGATTGACTGTTATCCCATGCATCGACGGGCCATTCGTTAACCGGGAACAGTTGATTGTCAGCAATAATAAATTCCTGAATTCGATTGTTCCATGTGTCAGCCACAAAAATAGCGCCGTCTGGAGCGATGCCCAGACCGACAGGCTCATAAAATTCACCCGGCCGGACCCCTTGTCCACCTACAGCACTCATAAACCTACCGTCACGGTCAAATAGCTGGATGCGGTGATTACCCGTGTCAGTGACGAGCAACGTATTGTCATTGCCCAGCAAAATGTCACGTGGGCCGTAGAACTGTCCGCCACCTTCGTTAACCGTAGCTGGGGTTCCGCCGATACCAAACTGCATCACAAACTCACCGTCTAAAGTGAATTTTTGAACCCGGTTGTTCCATGTGTCAGACACGTACACAAACTCATCGTCGACTGCGATACCCCACGGTTCGTTAAACTCGCCCGGGGCGGCCCCGTTTTGTCCAAAGACATTTGAAGGGGCACCATTGCTATCAAAGACTTGAATCTGGTGATTGCCAGAGTCTGCGATGTAAATACGGCCGTCGTTGGCGACCGCCACATTGCGGGGTGAGTTTAGTGTCCCTTGACCAATGATTAGGTTTGGTGCGAAGGGGCGTTCTCCGGCCGCATACAGATCAACAGGGGGCTGAATCACCGTAGCACCCACACCTTTGTCCCAAAGTTGAGACAATGCGTCGCGCCGAATGTAAAGGCGCATATTTCGTTTTAGCGGCCATGATCCTAGCGCAAAGTTAGTCCCTTTGGCATCTCCGTAGCTATCATAATTGCGGTAGAAGAAGATGTCCCAAACACCCTGACGCCATTGCGGCGAGCTGACTAACGATTGTTCCCCTTCAACTCCGGGATCACCCAGAATCGAGGTCCATGTAATGTTGCGATACTCTTCCATCGGCCACCATAAGAAGGTGAATTCCATGTACTCAAAATCGTCACCCAGTAGCGGTTCGATCTTGCTGTAGTTCGCATCGCCTACCAAAATGGCGTCAGCATTTTTCGCATCGGGGCCAGGATTTTCACCCATGTAAACCCGCTGATCAAACTCACGCAGGTACCAAGTGTACGGCCAAGAGGCTTCGTTGTCGTAATAGATTTTGAGGCTCATGTCCCCATACAAGCGTTGCGACAGCTCTTCTAGCTGGGGCATAACCGCTTGGCGGGTGGCTGGTGCGCCGTGGGCATAAACCAAATATTCAGTAGTTAGGTCCGCATTCGGGAAGGATGCCATCCAGGCAAAACGGCTGGTTAGCAATCCAAGCAAGATGAAGGTGCTGAAGATCCACGTATTGCGCCGCATCCGTTCTGGAACTTCATCGATCATTCGATAAATGAGCCAGCCAACAAAACCTGTGAGTACGGCCAAGCCCATAAACCGGCCGACCGATTGCAATCCAACTTGGCTCTGATTGCCAAACTGGATTTCTCCCACAAACAAGGGGCCGATCAGTAGGGCTGACACAGCGATGAGCAACGTTACCAGTCCGAAGAAAATTAGAGTTCGCTCTTGCACAAAGGCGGCCAAGTCAAAGTCTTGGAGCAGTTCGTTAAAGTACCATCCCACCAAAAACGCCATCGGGATGACGATGTGGATGCTGAGCCAAGGCATTTTTTCACCGGCGATGGTGTATGCCACAACGGTTGCGATTAACCAGAACATCGAGAATGGGACAAAGCCAAACCAGTCGTCTACGGTTACCCGTTTCCGTTTTTCGGCCGCCGCTTTTTCGGTTCGGCCGAAAGTGTCGCCCAATACAACCCAGCCAACAGCGCCTAAAATCAGCACAATGGCTAAAGCGATGAGGCCCGGCATGCGGCTAAACTCTTCCCCAACAAAACGGTTAATGCCGTTGTAATACCAGTTGGTTAGCCCCATGATCAAGGCACCGATAATCAGCATCCATCCCCAAAAGCGGGTTGCGGCACGATACCCATTGTGTTGGGTCCACATGCGTAACGCAAACAGGCTGAACAACACCGGCATAAATTCGTAAAACGGGGTAACAAACAGATAGTAGAACCAAGGTTGTCCACCACGAGCCACTTCTTGCTGTTCTAGCCAGTAGCCCAATGAGCCAACCGCACCGGTCATCCAACCCCATGGGTTTGAGAAAACTGAGGTGTACAACACAGCAAACAGAACGTGGAAAATAATCGCGGCCGGGATCCAGACTCGGCGGTTCCACCACAGCCCCACATAAAGCGAGACAAACAGCAGCAAGACCATAATCAAGCCGGTGGTGGTTATTGGCGATTGGAGGAGAAGCTGACGACAGCCGGGATCAGACAAGCGATAGGTCATCTCTTGGATGCCGTTGAGCGCTTCTGAATTGGGTACAGCACACCTGTTTAAATTGTAATCGAGCGAGTTTTTGCCCAAGAAAGTCACCAGTAGTGGTGTCATCATCGGCAAAACAAACGTTGTAAACAGAACGATTAAATCGAACTCAGCATAATCTTTAAGTTTGTCTTTAAGCCCATCGGCTAAGAAGAAGAGACCCCCGCTGAGAATAACCAGACCAGCCACTTGCAACACACCCAAAAGCGCGTTGTGTGTCTCTTCATGCACTTGCCCATTGGCTTCAGCAATAGCAGCAGCACTGCTATCTGCCATTAGTTCGGCCACCATCGAGCCGCCAAACATGCCAATGCCCAAAACGATCAACATCATGGGCAGGTTGATCGAGAAGACCGCTTTTTTAAACCAATCTAAACTTCCGATTTTGAATAAAAATCGAATGATTAGGAAGCCACCAAAGATCGCTGTGTAAATAAACGCGACCTCTTTGGTGGCGTACATCAGGGCGAGCCCGGCCGCCACCCAATAAAGGGATCGATCTTCTTTGAATTTAAAGTAATAGAACATCCCCATCATCACGATTAAGGCCCAAACGATGACGTAGACATCGTGCCGAATGTAGCGTGAGTAATAGAGGGAGTAAGGGCTAATTAAAAGGATGACTCCCGCAAAAATCGCCCCAACCCGGCCGATCCAGTGGCGCATAAACCACGGGATAAAGACCATGAGCACCCCAAACAGGGCCACAGGGATACGGGCGGTAAAGTCGTTGGCGCCAAATAGCCAATACGAGAAAGCGGTGACATGGAACAGAAATGGGCCGTGCATCAGTGGTGTGTGTGCAAAACCATCTCCGATGTAATACTGGTAAGAGTAGTGGGTGTGCAGACTTTCGTCGTGACTCACTACCCGGTCTCCCAAGCTCCAAAAGCGGGTCAAAATAGTTAAGACTAAGATCGAAGCCCAGATGATTTTTTCCCAATCGAGCGTGGCCGCAGTCAGCAAAGGCTGTGCCAGCCACTGATTGCTTTCGGCCAAGCTTGTATCTTCTGAAAGTTCGCTGATCGGTTCATCCAATGCGTCAATCATCTCAAGCTCGTCATCAGCTTCATCATTTAGGGTTTCGATCACTTCTTCGGTGATTTCTTCTAGCTCAACAGATTCTTCGTTGATTTCTTTTTCGTCTGACATATGATTCCAAAATTGAAGGCGCAGAAGCCGTTCAAATTAATTTGTGATTAAATCGGTTCTCACCCATAGGATCAAACGCTGATCGGTGAGTTGTGGGGCAGAATCCCCAAAAAACCACCAGCGTAGCCCTTCCATAAAATTTAAGCGTAAGCGTTGATCTGGGCGTGTTATCCCAAAATCTGTACCGGTGTAGGTGCTACCTGCTTGTAACTCCACGTTGTCGGCCGTAATAACAACATCTGGTGTTGCTTCTGCGGGTACCGCATCGAAGAATGAAACATCTTCAAAGTCACGCAGATACCAGCGCAAGACAGAATTGTCTATGGTTGAATAAATTTGAATTGATTGCTGTAGTCCCAGAGCTGAAGAGCCGGTTTCGTTTAAAGTGTCTACCAACAGTCTTAGCTCGCTATCTGTCCCACTTTGAACCCACTGCTCACGCGTATCGTTGGCGTGGTCTCCGCCCAAACGCCAAGCAACACCCCAACCGTAGACGGATGAGGCTAAGAGTCCGATCAGCAATAAGCCGGTCACGGCCGAGAGACGATCATAAATCAGAACGGTTATAACAATGGCTAAAACAAGCAGGATGCAGACCAAAAACAAGAAGTAATGTGCTTGTCCTGATGATGCATCTATCCCCAATCGTGTGAAACGGCCGAGGTTGGTGGTCGCAATCAGCAACAGAACGGTACTAATCCCGGCAAGGGGGAGCCCCATCCCACCATCTGGGTAGGTAGAAAGCAGATTGCGCAGAGGGATTTGAGCCAGTGTAAGATCAAATGCCCGGCCGACGATGAGGGCTGCTGGAATGAGGGCCACAAGTGCGTTTTCTACCGCGCCAACCTGCAGAATCATCATGATCACACTACCCATCAGCCAGTATCCTAAAAAGCTGGTAATGGTGTCTCGTAAAAATGACAGGATGAGCAGACTGGCGATGGCCATGACCATGAAAAACAGTTCATATTGAGCCAAGACCAAGATCGGATCACCGAGTACGGCCAAATTAGAAAAGCCACCGAAGGCGGAAATCCAACTTTCAAGTCCGTTGGCCGTCATCCCAAATCCGGCCGGATTTAGCAGCAGCATGGTTGATCCACCAACCAAAACGGCTACAAAAATGATTGCCAGCTGTCGTCTTTGCCCCTCTTGTGGCCATGATCCACCCAGATTGAGTGGTGGCCCAAGGCGTGATTCAAGCAGCCAAGCAAAGCCAAAGGCGGCCAAGCCTGAAAAGAAGATGGGTGCTGTGGTTAAACCAAAGGCAACCCAGCCGACCAGCCACGCTAACGAGCGATTATCTTCGGCTTGTCGATGTTTGAGCCATAGGCCGCCGGTCATGATTAGAGCCAACAGAGCCAGGCTGTTGCCGTTGGCGGTGCGACTGGCTGATACAAAGAGGGGAGATAGGGCGAGCAAAAAGGCGGCGACGACCAGACCCATCCGGCCGGTAAATGGGCGGAAGTAGCTGATGGCTAAAAGCGCGCCGATACCAGCTAGGGCTGGCACAAGGCGCATCACCAAATCTGAATCGCCAAGGACTTGGGTGAGCAGTGTGGTCAGGCTAAACCATGCGGCCGAACCGACTTCTGGCAGCCGATCAGATACGGCCGGTTGCCAAAATTGCCACACCCCCCAAGCGTTCTCGGCCTCGGCCGGAGATAGTGGTGTATGACCCAGATTGCCAAAGCGTAATATCGCGGCAAAAACCAGAGCTATACCGTGAATTAGTTGCTCCCAAGTTAGGATCGTTCTTTCTGTTTGAATTTGTGTGGTTGAAGAGGTCAAATCAGTCAAGTTTCTAATTAAAATTGGCTTGACAAAGTTTAACTGTTCGCAGGGTCTATGCCAACAGCTCTTCACCTTTCTTTAGGATTGTTTTAGTCTTTTTGTATGATTTTTACGGAGGGGGGTGTAGAACTAAGCGGGAGAGGGGTTTTTTAGCCGGAAAATAGGCGATTTCTCAGCTTTTGTTTAGACGTTGACGTTCGCCTCAGCTTCAGATTCGGCTTCGGCATGGACTGGGATCGGCAGAGTAAACGAGAAGACGGAGCCTTCTCCATAGTGGCTTTCGAACCAAATTTTGCCGTTTTGCAGGTTGACCAGCTGGCGAGAGATGTTTAAACCTAGCCCGGTGCCAACTTGGCCACGTGCTCCATTGTCTGAAGCTCGGAAATATTTTTGGAAAATGCGGTCACGATCTTCCGGCCGGATACCAATCCCTTCGTCTTTGACATGGAACTCCGCCATCCCTTCATCATTTTTGGTGACACAAATCGTAATGGTACTTTCTTCGGGCGAATACTTGTTGGCATTACTAATTAGGTTGACCAAAATTTGAACCAGGCGACTTTGATCTGCCAAAACCATGAGATCGTCTTGATCTAAATTGATCTGTAGCAACTGCTTTTTGTCGTTGACCTGCGATTCCATCTCTGTCACAACCGTCTGCACCACATCTTTTACATCGATCTCTGTGATCTCAAGCCGTAGATAGCCGGTTTCGATGCGTGAAACATCACCAAGATCAGAAACCATGCGAGACATTCGATCAACACTCCGCTCGATGACGTTGGTGAAGCTAACCTGTTGCTCAGACAATCCATCACTTTTCATAAGCAGGCGAGCATAGTTCTTGATGGAGGTCATCGGATTTTTTAGCTCGTGCGATACTTCAGAAATAAATTCTGTTTTTGATTGGTTGGCCCGCTGCACTTGGTCATAAAGGATGGCGTTTGCCATGGCCGGGCCGGCTAAGTCGGCCAAACTGGCTAAAAAGCTGATCGCTTTTTGATCGTAGCGCTCTTCGCTTTCATCTTCCAAAATGAGCAATGTTGAAATTGTAGAGGCCCGTTTGATGGGGAAAACCAGTCTGCGTTTTGATTCGGGCAGCAAAAATCCAACTTTTTTGTCTGATTCCTGAGGTAGCCCGCTGGCGACGGCTCGTTCAAATTCAGGATGATCGATCCTGACTTTTTGATTTCTAAACCGGGCCAGAACTGGAGATTCGCCAGAAATGGCGAGAACCTTCATGCCTCGCCCTTTGCCCAACAGTCGGCCGACCATGCCGACATGCGCCGTGCTGTGCGCCATGGCCCAAGTCAGAACAATCTCGGCCACATTGCCGATATTTAGACGAGCGTTTAGCTCATGCGAAATGCGTTGTAATTTAGATTGGGTTTCGAGAAAATCTTCGGCTCTGTCTCTAAGCTGCTTTTTCTCCAGCGATGCTGAAATGCGGGCTTGTAAAATTTGGGGGTTAAATGGTTTGGCTAAAAAGTCTTCGGCACCCAGTTCGATACAGCGGGCGATCGACTTGGTATCTTCAACGGCCGAAATAATGATGACTGGAATCCCTCTTAACTCCGGGTCTTCTTTGATTTTGGCCAACACCTGCATGCCGTTCATGTTTGGCATCATGATGTCGAGCAGAACAAGGTCAAAAGGCTCTTCTTCAAGTCGAAGCATCGCCAACTGACCATCATTGGCGGTGTGGGGCTCCATGCCTAACCGTTGAATGCGCCGGGTAAGGACATCTAGGTTAGATACGTTGTCATCGACTATTAAGACTTTTGGGCCTTTTGATTTTGCCATTGAAATCAGTTGGTCTTCATGGATCTAAGGAGTAGATTTGCTGGACCAATTATTAATTTTCGAAAGTAGCTCTGGGAATTCGACCGGTTTTGTGGCGTAATCGTCGCAACCGGCCGCTAAACATTTTTCTCGATCGCCAGACATAGCATGTGCCGTCAGGGCGATAATCGGGATACTGCCAGTATCGGAATCAGATTTAAGTTGTCTGGTTGCTTGTAGACCATCCATAACCGGCAGGCTGATATCCATTAAGATGAGATCAGGTTTTTCATTTTGGGCCATTTCAATACCCGTGATTCCATCTTCGGCACTTATTAAGTCAAACCCTTTTCGGCGTAAGCGCCGAGAGAGCATGTCTCTGTTCATTTCGTTGTCTTCTATGAGAAGGATCGTGGTCATATTACCCCAAACAAAAATTAAATCGCGATTGAGCAAATCTTTCAATAAATGGTAGACAGTTTTGCCTATTTTTAGCAGATGACAATTGTACCAAATCGAAAGAAAGTGTAGTGCTATAGTTTAAAAAAGAGAAAAAACTTCTCGAGAGTATGCCGCTTGTTAGTGTGTTTTCTGCTGTGCGCATAACCATACGGTTTAATTTTACAGTTTGATCTGTCTAAATCCCTCTTAAAATTCGATGCGTTATCGACTGAGTTAGCTAATGATAGTGTGATCGAAAAAAAATCCAAATGAAAAACAGGTGAAGGGTTTTGAGCAGCCTGCTCATAAATATTTACGAGATTACCGGCTGTTAGTTGTGGAGCTGTGATTTTAACGCTTGAAAAAGGGGACCATCCTGTCGGGCGCCGCGCCGATCTAAGTCAGATGTGGCCAGCAAAACACCGTGCGAACAGCGACTGCACAGCCCTGTCATGATTCTAGATAGCTGTTCATTTCTAATCCGGGCGTCGTCTTCTAAGGTCCAAGTTTGATTAATGCTCCAGCGAGGGTCAAGCACAAAGCCGTTGCTAAGCGGCTGCCGAGGCAGGTCCCACCAGCCTGTGGCTGATGTTTCGAGCCAAACTTGTACTTTTACCGGCCGCTCTTCTAATAGATAGGTTTGAATGGTGCTGATAAATACGCCGTTTGGATCAGGTGGTGCACCGATAGCGGGTGGGTTCGATGTGACCAATCCCCCATAAATGCCCCGCACAAGGGCTAGCCCCACCGCTTGATCAGATTGGTCGAGCACGCGATCCCCCGCTTGTCGAAAGCGACTGGCCATTTGGATAAGCCAGTCACACACAGCGGCCAGCTTTTCAGTTTGCTGCTGATCATAAAACGGCGGCCGACTGAGCAGGTCGCTAAACAGATTGTGCAAGAAAAAGTCGGGCTGTAGCGGATTAGCACCCCGATTGCCATGTTCCTCTAGCCAAACGCGCAGTTGTTCGACCGCTTCTATAAAATGTTCACCAACTCGATCAATTTGATGCTGGGTGAGCGAGGTGGGTTCTAACAAACGGCCGGTCACAGGGGCGTACAGCCATTCGGCTAACAAATTGGCCCGAACCGGATCAAGCCCCTCAATAGATAAGTGCAGCGCCTCTGCCACATCATGTTTGATCGGTTTTAGCCCTTCATTATTATGGGGAGAATCTTGGTTTGTGTAGGCCCAATCATTGGCGATGAGCAGCCATGTGAGCCAAGCCCGCACTTGTGGCACCTCGCGTGGGCTTTCGCGCCGCCGGCTAATTTGGTGGGGGATGCCAGCCTGATGCAAAGATTGGACCAGCTTAAAGCGCAATGCCCCATCTAAATAAGGAAGGATGATGGCGATGTCGGCCGGTTCTAACCCTTCATCTGCCATAAGATCAGCGAGAGCCGGGCCGATATCGGCTAAGAGCTGGCGGCGGTAGCGGCTGTGGACGTGTCCCAAAATTGTCGCCTGAATCGCTTCATCATCCCCCAATGGCTGACTGCCTAACAAAAAATGATTAACCCTATGGGCGATTTGATACACATGGTCAGCTTCGTGAAAGTTGTGGCTGAACCGGACACTTGTATCGGCCGCTTGGTCTAGCTCGCTGGCGAGTTCGGGGCTGGCTGATAAAAAACGTTTGTAGCCACCACCTTCATCTTGGGCGATGACGGCCGTTTCAACTTCGTTGAGCATTTGGGCGATAAAGTTGATCCCAACCGGCGTTTGCTCCTCCACATTGTCGGCTAACAGATGTTTGTACCGGCCGGTTAACGTGGCAAAAAGCTCCTCGTTTTGCATGATGTAGCGATTAAACAGCTCAATGGTCAACGCAGTATCAATTAGATTGTTGGCGAAACAGCGCTGCCGAAATTGAAGCGCAGCCGCTTCCGCATCTTTTAACTGTTTGCGATGCTCAGGGTCTGTTCCCCAAGCGATGCGTTGCTTTTCAATCGCCTCTTCGACCGAGAGGCCATTAAATGCGGCACGCACCATGTTGTCTAGCAGCTGACTGACAATTTGCTGGGGGCGTAGGCGCAAATCTGCAAAATAACCATCCTTGATCATCGGATCGATGATTTGCCACATCATCGTTTGGGCCATGTCATAGGTGAGCACCAGTGGAGGGCGGGCCAATTTTTTAAATCCGGCCGGTTTGGCGATGATGGGCCAATAAAAGGCGACCGATTCCCGGGCAAAGCCAAAAAATGTGGTGATGGTTAGATCAAGTAGGGCAGGCTGAGTGCTGTGATCCGCAATCGATTGATATCGTTCTCGATGGGCAGAGTCCCCCACCAGCACTAAGATCGAATCGGCCGGTTCTCCAGATTCAAGTAGAGAACTAAAGCGTTCTTCGAGCACCGTTGTTTTGCCAGACCCGGCAATCCCTGAAATGTAAATGCGTGGAGCAGGTTCAAGGTTAACAACGGCAAGCTGATCAGGCGTTAAATTCATAGATGGGGTTTAGCCGGTTTTGTTTTTTAGCTCTGACGGAAGCGCAACACGAGCGCACCCATTTGGATCTCGTCCCCATTAACCAGCATTTGACCATAATCGGGCAAGGGGACCCCGTTGACGTATGTTCCGGCCGTCGATTGCTCATCGTACAGACGATAGCTATTGGCCTCACGGGCAAATGTCGCATGGATGCGCGAAACAGTTTGTTCTTTCTCGAAAGAGAGATCCGCTTTTGAGGGAGAACGGCCGAGCCGCTGTTCTAAACCGATCAGCGGCAAGGATATCGGGTCTGTGCCATCTGAGTCGATCACATCGAGCCAGTAGTTCATACCGGAATCGTCTGGGGTTTGGACCGAGACAGCTGTTTCGTCGCCAAAAGAGGCGCCCGGCCCGGCTGAGGCCAGATTGTATTCATCAGGCTGCTGAAATTCGCTGCTGCGTGAGCGGCGCCGTGGTTTAGATGAAAAGGCAGACGAGAAGAGATCGGCTATTTTTATTTGTTTACCCCCGGCACCGGAAAACAAAATCCAGTACGCTGCAACGGCGAGCAAAACGATGATCCCAATCAACCCAAAGAGCCATGAGCGGCCGAATGAGAATGATCTACCGGCCGCAATCGGCTCTGGCACAATCAAACTGTCGCCGGGAGCTACGTTTAATGTAAGCGCGGACGAGTTCCCCCGATTCCCATTTTCGTCCATAACGGCCAAAATAATTTCGTTGGGGCCGTAGGCTAAGCCGGTTAAGCTCACATCGGCTGTGGCGAGTCCATCTTCGCTGACAGGTAGCTCTGCAACAAATTCCCCATTGCGTAACACTTGGGCGGTTGAAATCGCCCGTTCGCGGCCGTCGAGCCACGAAACCTCAACCGGTATCGAAATCTCTAGCGGTTGAGCCAAGTCAGGCATCACGGCTGTTTGGAAATATTCTTCTAGCCCGAACTCAACTTTCAGCTGGTCGGCCGGAAACTGAGCTGAGGTAAACGCTTCAACGGTTGGGTAGTCGCGCATGCGGGCTGCGATGGGAACATTGCCCGGCACAGGCTCGGCCGGACGGTAGCGGATGACGATCTGACGGCCGAGAGAGCTAACTGTCCCCCAGAGCAAATTGATCCCTTCTTGATTGAGCTCAGTGTAATAACCACCGGTTCGATCAGATAAATTTTGTAGAAAACGTTGACCCTCATCTGGGTTGAAAATTAGACTGTTGTTTAGGTGGACCGTATGGATCGGCACATTTAGATCGACCGCTTTTTGAATCACTGAAACTTCATCCGTTCGCGTGCTGACCGAGTCGGTCCCATCTGTAAACACCACAATCGAGGCGATCATTTCCGGCCGGGGCTTTAACCCATCAACCTGCCCTAACAAACTGTCCAAACTATCGTAAAGGGCGGTTGAACCTTCCTGAATCGGGGGTTCATCTGCCAGCCAATTGATGACGCTGTTCCTAAAAAAGGTAGGCTCAAGCAAAATTTTTGGATCTGAAAAATCGACCGCATAGATACCAAACGTATCCATCCGTTCAACCATGTAGCTACTTTCTTCATTCCCCGCGAAAATCTGAACCGCCTCTTGAATCCCTACCAGCTCGGCCGCAACGCCGCTGGGCGTGTCCAAAAGCACTAGCGTGAGCGTCCCGACACTTTCCTCATCAATCGAAACAAATTGCTCTTGCGAGATTGTTTCCGCTCCGTGTTGGATCTCGATAGGGGTTTGAGTTGTATCGATCCGCTGACCGTTACTTTGCACACCAATGAGGCGCAAACTAATGATCGGCAGGGTGCTTGTGTCGATTCCTGTTAACTCCAAGCGAGAAGGCTCGCTGTCTTGCCCCCAAGCATGACCGCTAAGAAGCAGCACAATCACTAAGCTAACAGTATAAATAAAGGGTTTTATTAGGTTGGTTTTCGGTTTCACTTTGGTTTTGGAAGAGGATAGTCTGATACCAAGCTGGGTAAGAAACTGGCCCAGCGATTCTAACATTATGTAACTATAACAGATGTGCTATTTTGTGAAAAATTGACCACATCGTTTGTCAGGGCAAATCCCATCGGCTAGCATCCTCCGTAATGTCTGATCACACCACACATGCAAACCGTTCACACCATGTTTTTCTCTTTGTCTGCACGCTTGTGTTCTTAACCGTTGGTATTGCCAGCTGCTCGGCTAACACCCTGTCACTCCCTTTCGGGATCGGCGAAGATGAGGTATCTGCAACCCCGACGCCTACCGTTACCCCAACCCCTACACCATCGTATGCGGACCAAATTTTGGGACGGGTTGATGCGGGCAGCGGCCTGTTGCCGGTGGTTGAATTTGATCCAGAGGCTGAATTTGCCCTGCTAGATGTGGGGATTGTTCAAAATCAGATCAACACGCTTGATCCACAGGTGACAGGCGATCTGGAAGAGCTAGAAATTGCGGCAAACTTGTTCCCGGGGCTGACCCGCTATAACGAGCTGACCCGCCGCATTGAGCTGCATTTGGCTCGCGGTTGGCGCGTGAGCGAAGATGGGATGACGTGGACGTTTGATTTGCGTGAGGATGTGTATTGGCTGCGGCCGGTCGGCACCGAGGGGCTGATTCCGTTATTGCCCGCTGAAGGGGGCATTGTGCGGGTCGAAGCGATCCGGCCGGTGTATGCAGAAGATGTGGTCTTTGCGGTACGTCGCGCTTGCGATCCCAGTACAGGCACGCCCGACCCCATCCCCCTGTTTTTGATACATGGGTGCGAGGCGATCAATAGTTTGGATGACGCTACCGATGCAGATTTAACTGAAATTGGTGCCCGAGCCGTTTCGCCGTTTACGGTTGAATTTAAGCTGACAAATCCTTCAAGCGCTTTTTTAACCGTCACATCGCTGCCGGTCATGAAAGCTGTTCCGGTAGATGTGGTAACGGCGGCCGAAGCTGAATTTGAAGATTGGACCAACCCCGAAGACGGTGCGGTTGTCTCGGCCGGACCCTTTGTGCTCGACCCAAACTCAGACTACGAAGCCCAACTAAATCTAGAAAAAAACCCACTCTGGCCTCATCAATCGATGGGTAATGTGAACCGAGTCAAGGTCTATTTGTTTGAAGATGGCATTCAGGCCTTAAATCAATGGAACCGACGTGAGCTAGATATCGTCCCGATCCCCGCATCGCAACAAGCGTTCATTTTTGCTGATAGCCCGCAAAAGGTGATGTCAGTCACCGAGAATTCGGTTTTCTTCTTGGTCTTTAATCACGAGAGCGAGATTTTTAAAATCCCTCAGCTGCGGCGGGCTTTTTCGGCCGCCATTGATCGAGAAGAGATTATCAGCGAAGTTTTCAACGAGCGAGGCTATCCGGCGCGTCATTTGACCCCGCCCGGCGCATTTGGCGCTCCACCTGACGACCAAGTTGGGGTGGGCTTTAATGCTGACTTTGCCCGCCGAGCGATGGCAGAAGGTGGAGTTACTGCCTGTCGTTTCTTGCCCACCATCCGGTATACGGTCAGCTCGTCCGACACGTCGCTGTTTCAAGCCGAGCTTGTTAGGGATATGTGGGTTGAAGAGCTGGGCTGCCCCGAAGAAAAAATTGTGATCGAGCAGGTCCCCTTTGGTGAGTTGTTGGCGATGACGCAGCCGAATGCGGATAGTTTGCGGCCGGATATCTGGGACCTTGGCTGGACCGGCTTTTACCCCGATAGCGCGGACTGGTTTATCCAGATTATTCATTGCCGGAACGGGGCGAATGCGATGAACCGGCCGTGTACCGGTTTAGACAACGACATCTTGCGAGCAGCCGTGAGCAACCCTGATGAGCGGCCCGATTTATACCGCAATATCGAATCGCAGCTGTTTAGTGAAGATGGTTTGTATCCAATTGCTCCGATTTATGGAGACATGCGGTATTATCTGCGCCAAACTTGGCTGTCGCTGGTGCCGGGCACCACGCTAGATGAGCGGCACAGTATGCTGATCCGTGCGTATGATGCGTTTAGCATTAATCAAGAGCTAAAAGAAATTGAGCAGCAACAGTAAATGGCTGATGCAACGTAAGATGTGAAAAACAAATCGTTCAGAATTTGACTATGACTTGGTTTGATCAAACACCACAATTTAATATCACCCTTTCGGCCGAACAGCGCGAGCAATTTGACATCTATGAACGGCTGTTGCTTGAGTGGAACAGCCGTATGAATTTGACGGCCGTGCGGGATGCAGAGGGGATTCGCCTGCGCCATTTTTTAGACTCCCTTACCGGCGGGTTGATTCCTAGTTTGGCTCATCCTGGCCTAAAGCTGATTGATGTGGGGACCGGCGCTGGTCTGCCCGGGTTACCGCTCAAGTTGGTTTATCCCGATCTGCATCTAACATTGACCGATAGCGTGACGCGCAAGACCCACTTTTTGCAGGCTGTAGTTGATGAATTGGGGCTTAAAAATGTGACTGTTTTGGCTGAACGGGCCGAAGATTTGGGGCAATCGGCCGAACACAGGCAGCAATACGATGTTGCACTGGCTCGTAGCGTTGCGTTCATGCCGGTGCTGCTTGAGTATCTTGTGCCGCTCACAAAAGTGGGGGGCCGCACAATTTGTTTTAAGGGAGACAATGCGCCAAACGAGACGGGTGAAGGGGCGTTTGCGGCTGAAAAGCTGGGGGCGGCCGAGCCAACGTTTATCACAGCCCAGCTACCTGAGCATGACAAACAGCATTATCTGGTGATCTACGAAAAAATAGGCGAAACTCCGTCTGAATATCCTCGTCGGCCGGGACGGCCGTTGAAAAAGCCACTGTTGCCTAAAAAATAGGGATGCGATTGCAGAGCAGGCTGCCCCGATTAGACTCAGATTATTTATTGCGACCGTAAAACAACCGCTTTGTAAATCTGCTCAGGTTTAAGCTTTCCTTTTAGATGGGTATACCCTAGAGCTTCGAACTTAAGGTCGTCATGGTTTGATGGGATCCCTTCTGACAGATTTAGATCCCCTGATTGATACACAGAATCAGAGACAACAATTTCGCCGTCGGCCGCGATATCAACCAAGCGATGCGCCGTATGAACCGCCTCACCCACGAGTGCGAAATTTAAGCGCTTGGCCGCACCCACATTCCCCATCACAACTTGACCTCGGTCAATGCCAATGCCTAAGCCCAGCAAAACATCATAAACTTCATCCCATTTTGTGCGCAGAGATTCAAATAGAACCTGCATCTGGATCGCCGTTTCAACCGCTTTTTGCGTTGCGTCCTCTTGCTCAAGTGGGGCATTAAAACCGATCATCAGTTCGTCACCCGCTAGGTCAAAAATGGTTCCATCCATCCGATAGACGATGGCGGTCATTTTCTCAAAAAACTCGTTCAAAATTTCGATTGAGTTTTCTGGTGTTTGGGACAAGATCATTTTGATCGAACCACGTAAGTCTGCAAACAGCACAACTACATCCTGCTTTTTGCGCTCATACATTTTTTCCGGATGTTCGATCATTTGATCAACCACCCGTGGGCTCATATAGCGAGAAAAGGTTTCGTGCAGCTGCTGATTTTTGATGTGAGCCTCTTCCAGCCTCCGCTCTTCCTCTCGCTTTCGCAGAGAAATATCCTGCATAAACAGCATGTACCCAACATTGTGGATGGGGGTGATGCTGGCAAAATAAAACCGGTCTGGTGGCACATGTAGCTCAATGGATTGGTGGGATTCTCTTTGAGCCGAGAATAGGGGCAAAATAATGTTTAGTTGAGGGACATCTTTGATATGAGATCCGACATGGTTTGAAATGTCAGAGCCAAAAGCGCGGGAGGCGGCCCGGTTGATCAGTTCGATCTTCTTGTCTTCAGAAAGCACAATGATCGCTTCTGAAGATTGAGCCAGGATGACTTCCATCCGTTTGCGCTGCTCGTTCATTTCGCGGAACAGGGTGGCGTTCCGAATCGCAACAGCGATTTGCCCTGCAACAGTTTCGAGCAAACTTATATCAGCTTCTTGAAAATGGTTGGGATTGCGGTGCATCAGCACCAAGACCCCTTCGGTAGCCACCCGGCTGCTCAACGGTGTGGCCACGGCCGAGCCGACATCACCCACGTCGTCCGGTAGTTTTAGCCAGCGCGAGTCAGTTTGGGTGTCGTCAACAATGATGCTTGTTTGATTTTCTATCGCCCAGCCTGCTAACCCCTCATGAAAGACCTGTTGGTTGACATTGTCAATATGCTCAATTTGTCCGTCTTCACGAATGACAATTCGGTTGACCAATGATCCATCGGTTGAAAGTAAAAAGAGATTTCCTCGGGTTGCTGAAAAGACTTGTTTTGTGCCGAACATCACTTCATTCAGCGTTTGTGTAAGATCAAGGCCGGTGTCATTGACGGCTCGATTTACCTCGTGCAATAGGCGTAACCGGTTTCGTTCAGCCTGTAAGTTTAGTTGGGCTTTGCGCAATCGAATAAGCGCACGACTGCGTACGATAAGCTCTTCTTTATTATGCGGCCGGGTCAGAAATTCATCCGCCCCCACATCAATCCCCTGAATACGATACTCAAGATCACGTAAGGCGGTAACCATAATGACCGGGATTAACTGAGTTTCAGGGTCACTTTTTAGGCGCTGGCATACCTCAAATCCATTCATGATCGGCATCATGACATCTAAGAGAATTAGGTCGGGTAGCTCATTTTTGGCCAGCTCTAACCCCTCGATAGGGGTTTCAGCTTCCAAAATATTGTACCCATGCATATTTAATTGCGAGCCTAGAAGTAACCTATTGTCCGCATTATCATCAATGATGAGAATTGTTGATGGTTGAGTCACAGATTCTTCGAGCCCTTTTTTAGGCAGGATAGGAAGATGTGTCATGGTATAAATCTATCTTGAGTAATGGTTAACATCCAACGTTTTAGGAGTACGGTAGTACTGAAAGTCGCTTCAAGCGTTGGCTTGTTAATGGCTGAGAGTAATATTTTATTATTCTTTAACGATCGAATGTGCAATTAGACAGACGGTTCGAGATTTGTGAGTAGGCCGTTTGAGACCTGGATGGTAGAGGACTCGTTGAGAAACGCGCTGGAAAAAAAGGAAAGGTCGGTAGTCGTTAGTAGTGCTTGGCCGGAATTGGATATCTGATCTAGGAGTAAAAGTCTGCGGTGTTCATCCAATTCGGAGGCAACTTCATCAAGTAGTAGTATGGGTGGGTCGCCGGCTTCTTTGGTAAGTCGTTTAATTTCTGCGATTTTTAAGGCGAGCATAGCGGTCCGTTGTTGACCACGAGAGCCGAAATGGGCCAAGTGACGGCCGTCTACCCAAAAGCGCCAGTCGTCCCTATGGGGACCAGCCTGAGTGACGCCAGACGCTAAATCGCTGTCAAGTGTTAACTGTAAAATTTCGAGATATTTTTGGTTGACCGCTTCAACTGAATCTGAATGCTCATTGAGCCAATCGGCCGATTTTTGGAGTTCTGCATTATTGGCATTTGCCCCACGGCCGATTTTTTCTTTTGTTAAGCGTGGTAAATAGCTTAACTTAATTGTCTCTTTACCACCAGTTAAATTTTCATAATGGATGATACTGGTCTCTTGTGCAAGATCGTGCATGAAACGAGCGCGTCTGCAAAAAATTTCAGCCGCAGTTTCAGCCAAACGGTCAGAGAGTAGATTGATTACCTCTTTGCCACGGCCGGTTTCGGCACACGTTTTAAGCGCCGCATTTCGCTGGTCTAAAATTTTGTTGTAAGCCGATAGATTGCGTAAATACACCCCGTCAGCTTGGCACATCATGATGTCTAAATATCTGCGGCGGGCGGCCGGTGCACCCGTAATTAGCTCAAGATCGGTGGGCAAAAAGAGCACAACACGGAGCTCGCCCAACAAATCCATGAGCCGCACTTTTCTCCGATCGATAACCGCCTCGCGCCGAAAACTGACCCCACCATTTTTTAGCTCGCGAATAAGCCGCAGCTCAATCGTTTTGGTCGTTGCCGTAGTTTCACTTTCCGCATGATCAGGGGGCGTGGTTGGCCCTGATTCCACGGTGGCAACTAGCCTAGCGACCACAATAGGCTCTTCTGGATCATTGACGTCCCAATTGATAATTTGCTGATCGGTTTCTGCGTATGGAGAGCGTGTGGTTGCCAGATAATAAATAGACTCGAGCAGATTGGTTTTCCCCTGAGCATTATCTCCGTACAAAATAGTCACACCATCGGAGAAATCTTGCTCTAGGCGACTGTAGTTGCGAAACGCGGTAAGTGAAAGATGAGAGATGACCATTTTTTGCGGTTGATGTGTTGGGGGCTGGCTTTGAGTAGGCTGAAAAACAACACCCCGCACGACTTGGCTAATGATAACCCGTTATTGAACGATATAAAATAAATCTGTGGAAAATTTGTCAGTTTTTTGATTGAGGGGGCGATTTGGCATGGGTCAAACGTGTTATTGATACAGATGGATGGGCAATTTAACCTAAAGGGTAGTCACATTTGTAAACCGCCTTTTTTGGAGATTATGATGAACCGATCCATCCTATTAATTGAAGACGATGTAAACATCAACGAGCAAATTGTTTTGTTCCTGCATAAATCAGGGTTTTCGATAGATTTTTATTTTACGGCCGAAAACGGCTTGTTAGCTGCACAGAATCGAAATTACGATTTGATCCTGCTAGACGTTATGGTGCCCGTTATGGGTGGATGGGAACTGTGCCGCCGGCTGCGTGAGCACAACAACACACCGCTCATCTTTATCACCGCATTAGATCGGCCGGAAGAAGTCGTGCGTGGCTTAAGCTTGGGAGCAGATGATTATTTGGTTAAGCCGTTTGATATGAACGTCTTGCTGGCCCGGATCAATGCAAACCTGCGCCGTAGCCCAATGGGTGAAGATGAAACGTATCGGTTTGGGGATGATGAAATTACAATTGATCGCCCGGCCCATATTGTGACAATCCGGGGGAACGTTGTTGATTTTACCCCGCGTGAATTCTCTCTGCTTACGACAATGGCCGCTTATGCCGGCCGGGTTATTCCCACAGATGAGTTGTTGGCTCAAGCTTGGGGGGAAGGGTATCGGGATACACCCGAGAACATTAAGCCTTACGTTCACTATTTGCGCAAGAAAATTGAAGAAGACCCAACCAATCCCCGCTGGATCAATACGGTGCGTGGTGTTGGGTATCGATTTGGGACCTAGGAAAGATATTCTAGGGATGTAAGGGGGCGGGGCGTAAGTATGCCGTTTTGACAAGGCTATACCGCCCCCTTTCATCTCTACCCCGGCATGCTGACTGAGTAGGGGCGAAAGAGGCGGGAACGAGTCTGTGCTCCGTAGAAAATCGTTTGTCCCCGCCTCTTACGTCCCTTGATAAACAAAATCAGCTAATCAGCCTGACTTCACAAACTCATGAGCGATCATTTACTGACCCACTGACCCACTGACCCACTAAGTGTTTGATGATCCAATTGCATTTGGCCTGCGGAGTTGCATTACGATTTTCGGCATTCTAAAATAATCTACCGTCAAGGGTTTATGTGTTGTTTCCTTGCGGTCGACTTATGGAAAAACCGGATATTTTGATGATTGTGCTCGATACCCAAAGGGTAGATCGGCTCAGTTGTTACAACCCAAAATCAAATTTAACCCCCAATCTAAACCGCTTCGCCAAACAAGGCGTTGTGTTCGAGCAGGGGATTTCGGCCGCCCAGTGGACGATTCCGAGCCATGCATCGATGTTTACCGGCCTATTCCCAACCGCCCATCAGCTAACCCAATCAAATCTAAGGCTATCAACCGATACCCCGCATGTTGCCGAGTTGCTCAAAGCCAACGGGTACGAGACAGCCGGTTTTTGCAACAACCCGCTGGTCGGTGTGCTTGATAATGAGCTAAAGCGTGGGTTCGATGGGTTTTACAACTACGCAGGGTCGTTCCCTAATCGGCCGGAGTTCTACAAAAAAGGGGTGTTTGGCAAACTAAAAGAGGCGATTACTGCCTTTATGCGCCGGAACGTGGGGATGCCGATTCAGCAGTGGTTTGGCAAATCAGACGTTGCCTTCTCGATCTCGCTCAATCCGATTTTTACCCCTATGTGGTCCCGCTGGTTCAGCTTTAAGGGGCAAAACAAAAACTCGGTAGAGGATGTGGCTGAATATGTAAAGCGCCACGATGGGGAGCGGGACAAGCCGTTTTTTACCTTTTTAAACTTGATGGAAACCCATCTGCCGTTTTATCCACCGTTGGAAATGGTAGAACGCATCCACCCAGAGCTGGCTAAAGACCGTGAAGCCCGGCGGGTGATGCAAGAGTGGAACAGCGAGGCGTACCGCTGGTCTCGGCCGTTGCCAGATGGACTAACTGAGTTAGAAGATAAGGTCCTAAACGGCTGGTACGATGTGGAGACCCACTACCAGGATGATTTTTTGCAGACGCTGTTTGATGCCTTGGCCCAGCGGAAAAACGCAGAAAATACGCTAACCATCATTGTGGGGGACCACGGTGACGGCTTGGGTGAACACGGCTATTTCGGCCATGCGTTTAATGCTTACCAAGAGCTGTTGCACGTCCCTTTGATCATGCACTGGCCAAAAGTGTTGGGGACCGAAGGCAAACGGATTTCTGGCCCTGTCAGCACCCGGCGGGTGTTCCACACTATCCTCAACGCGGCCGGTGTGGCTGGGGCCGATGTTTCAACGACGTCGCAGGCGGAGCTAAACGCACTAACGCTTACCGAAGTGGTTGAAGGGCGCGATGTAGAGCAAGCTACCGCTTATGCAGAAGTGTTCCCACCCTTAAATTTTGTCAAGGCGATGGAAGATCGTAATCCCGGCCTCGCAGACCAATTTAGATGTAATGATTTGCGCCGTGCCATCGTCGAAAAAGATAAAAAATTGATTCAAGTGGCGGATGAACCGGATGAGGTTTTTGACCTTTCGGCCGATGAACTTGAACTCGCCTCGATCATGTCAGACAATGGTGATCTGACAAAAAAGTTGAACCAACAGCTAAACCGCATGATCGGTACGCTTGAAAATCAGCGTGATAATTTGCTGGCTGGGGTTCCATTAGAGTTAGAACAAGACCCGCAAATGCTAGAACACTTGCGGGGACTTGGGTATATTGATTAAACTCTCACCTTCAATGCCGATTTGGTTGATAGAATTAACTGAGGTTTTGAAGAAAAATTAGGATTTAGGAAAAAACATGTTTTTTGACCAGTTACAAGAATTACTCCCTATCATTTTGTTCCGGATTCCGTTTCCGTCATGGGCAGATGGTAGTTTGGTATGGAATACGGGCGCTGATGGATTTGCGATTTACACATACGGTGTGCTGATCGCCATCGGGATCGGTTTAGGCGCATTTATCGCCGGCCGTGAAGTTGAACGGCGCGGCTATTCGGCCGATGACTACTACAATGGCTTATTGATTGCGGTTATCTCTGGCTATGTTTTTGCCCGGTTGGGTTACGTGGTTCAAGATAACTTGGCCAACGGCACCCAATACAATGGGTTTTTGGAAGTGTTCAACTTCCGGGCCGGTGGCGTCAACATCATGTGGGGCTTTGTCGGTGCGGCGCTGCTCACCTTTTTCTGGGCCCGTAACCGTAAGTTAGCAGTTTGGGACTATGCCGATGTAGCTGGTTTAACGATTTTGCTGGCACAGGGTATCGGCCGTTGGGGCAACTTTGTGAATCAAGAGCTGTATGGCCCACCAACCGGCTCAGACAGCTGGGGATTGCTTATCAGTCGTCCTATCGCTGAATATGCCTCATTGCCTGCAGGAACACGTTTCCACCCAACCTTCTTTTATGAATCAGTTGCACTGCTGATCGGCTTTGCAATTATGATGATCTATTTCCGTCGCAATCGTGACAATGTAACCCCAGGGATTGGCTTTGGCTTCTTCATGTTATGGTGGGGCGGTAACCGGGCTTGGATCGAACTGTTCCGGCCGGACCAACCTAACATCGGCAACAGCCCACTCACATGGTCGATGGTTGTCGCCATTATGGTCGCGCTCGTTGGTGTGTACGTTTTGCTGCTAGCGACAGGCACCATTTCTGGGGCCGACGGTGGCTCTGCACTGGCGCAGAGCACTGGTCGAGGGCGAGTGCGCAAGCCCGCTCGCAAACGGAATTAATTAAAAACATGACCACAAAGACCCGGCTCAGGCTGGGTCTTTTTTTTAATCCTAGCTGAAAAACTTCAGCTTCTGCTGAAGCATTCGGCCCCCCTACAACGACCCATCTTTTAAATAAAAAATAACCTGACTCAATCCTTGGGATGACCTTGAGCTCTAAACGGAAATTGTTCCAAGGAATTGTGCTAGCTGATGACTGAAAACTGATAGCTAATATCTAAAAAAATGGAGAGAACAGAATGGATGAGATTATGAACCGATTTCAACGACAGGCCCTAACTTTTGACGATGTGCTTCTTTTACCGGGAGAATCACACGTATTACCGGCCGAGGTTGATTTAAGCACAAACTTTGCACGTGGGATGCGTTTGAATATTCCTGTTTTAGCCGCTTCGATGGACACCGTGTCTGAAGCGCAAATGGGGATCGGCATGTCTCGTTTGGGAGGATTGGCGGTAATTCACCGGAACTTGGCCCCTGAGCACCAGGCAGAAGAAATCGACAAAGTTAAACGGTCTGAAGCTGGGATGATCGTCAATCCGATCACACTGTCACCCAACGCAACTTTGGCTGACGCAGAAGCACTGATGGCCCGCTACAAAATCTCAGGTGTGCCGATTACCGAATCTGACGGCTCTCTGGTTGGTTTGTTGACCAACCGTGACATCCGCTTTGTAGAGCCAGGGCCGCAGCCGGTTACTGAGTTTATGACACCGAAAGAGCGGTTGATTACCGCTCCAGTTGGAACCTCTTTGCAAGAGGCTCAACAAGTTTTGCATCAACATCGGATTGAGAAACTGTTGCTCACCGATGATCAGGGCAAAATTAAAGGGCTTATCACCGTAAAAGACATTATTAAAAAGCTCGATTACCCACGCGCTGTGACCGATGCAAACGGCCGCTTGTTATGCTCGGCCGCGATTGGTGTGGGAGATCAAGGGCTTGCGCGGCTTGAAGAGCTGGTCAAAGCTGGGGTTGATGTGATCTCGATTGATACGGCACACGGGCACAGCGGCAAGGTGTTAGAAACCACGGCCGAAGTGAAACGCCGTTATCCTGAAATCGCATTGCTGGTTGGCAACGTGGCAACAGCGGCCGGAACTCGGGCCTTAATCGAAGCGGGTGCAGACGGCATCAAAATCGGCGTGGGGGCTGGGTCGATTTGTACAACCCGGATCATTTCGGGCGTTGGTGTACCGCAAATCACGGCGGTGGCTGAATGTGCGGCCGAGGCGCGTAAACACGGCATCCCATCGATTGCTGACGGCGGAATCAAGTACAGCGGTGACTTGGTGAAAGCGTTGGCGGCCGGTGCTGATGCGGTGATGTTGGGATCGATGTTGGCCGGTCTTGAGGAAAGCCCTGGTGACATCATTCTGTATGAAGGCCGCCGCTACAAAATGTATCGTGGTATGGGATCGGCCGGTGCGATGGTTGGGCACAGTGCAGACCGGTACGGATCTGGCCAAAGCGAGCAGGCCAATCGCCACAAATTGGTTCCCGAAGGGATTGAAGGGCAAGTGCCGTACAAAGGGCGCTTGGACGATGCGATCTTCCAACTGATGGGTGGATTGCGGGCCGGAATGGGATACGTAGGCGCTGCTAACTTGCAAGAACTGCGTGAAAAATCTGAATTTGTGCGGATCACCAATGCTGGTTTGCGCGAAAGTCATCCCCATTCGGTCAGTATCACCAAAGAAGCACCTAACTATCAGGCACCACGCTAGCTAACGGATTTACTGGTAGCCTTTTGTGTGACCTGTGAAACGTGAAACCAATAAATCGGGAGCGGTCACGTTTCACAGGTCACAGTTCTAACCCTATCTAAACCAATTTAGATTTTGGTCCCCAAAAACCCTTGTCCTGCGTAAATTTTTCGTTATAATTGGCGTTAGTTAAATTTACACAAACCCCACGTCTTTCTGGTGTGCACTTTGTACAAATAGACCGGATAAAGACAAAAAACAGACACTTTTTTTAGTAATTTCCGGGGCAACCCCCCCCCGACATTTTGACAAAGTTGTCGTGTCACCACTCTATCGGTGGCAGTACCTGAAAAAAATCAAATACAAAAGGATGAGGTGCGAAATGGCCAGAAAAAAGATTGTTAACCTAAGTGATAATCAACGACAAAAGAATGAAGACATTCTACGTCGTCTTGCTGAAGAACGGAGAGCACTGATCGAGGATACACGCTCGATTCAAGAAGAGTGGAACACGCGTAAACGCCGTCGTCGTCGCCGCGGAGAGTTCTAGCCCTCATATCTTTCATATTTGAATTTAAATCAACAGACCAATCCGGTTTCTGTTAAAAATTTTTAACTACGAAAAGCATTACCCACAATGGCATAGCCGTTATGGGTAATGCTTTTCTGCTTTTAACTCTCTTTTTCATAAGCCGTTTAGAGCCGAACGTCTAAACGGCCGTAGTACCATGACTTTTTCGCACGAAACATACATTTCACCTTTTACTTGGCGGTACGGTAGCGCAGAGATGCGCCACATCTGGTCTGAGCAAAATAAGCGCAAGCAGATGCGCCAAGTTTGGATCGCTTTAGCCACTGCGCAGCAGCAGGCGGGCTTGGTTTCGGCCGAGCAGGTGGCTGATCTGAATGCTCAAGCAGACAATATTGATATTGAGCGTGCACAAGAGATTGAGAAAGAGACTCGCCATGATGTTATGGCAGAAATCCGAGCCTATGCGGAGCAGTGTCCGGTGGGTGGAGGCATCATCCATTGGGGTGCAACCAGCGCTGATGTAAACGACAACGTGTATGGGATTCGGCTCAAGGCATCGCTACAACATTTGGCAACACAAATGGAAGAGCTGTTGGCCGTTGTAGCCGACAAAATTGATGCGACGGCCGATATGACGGTCATGGCGCACACCCACATCCAACCGGCCGAGCCATCTACCTTAGGGCATCGATTTGCGGTGTATGGGCAAGATTTATTGGCCGATTACGAAGATCTACAGCGGATGATCGGCCGGGTGCGTGGCAAAGGGTTTAAAGGGGCTGTGGGCACCCAAGCCAGCTATGATGAGATTTTGCACGGCACCGGGATGACGGCCCAGCAGATGGAATTTATTGCGATGGATCAGCTAGGAATCGAAGCATTTCCGATTAGCACCCAAACCTACACCCGCCAGCAAGACATCCGCATTATGAATGTACTTTCGGGCATCGCCTCGTCGCTCCACAAATGGGCGATGGATTTTCGCGTGTTGCAGTCCCCGCCGTTTGGAGAGTGGGCTGAACCGTTTGGTAAAAATCAGGTTGGGTCAAGCGCGATGCCGTTTAAACGAAATCCGATCAACACGGAAAATATTTGCTCTTTGGCCCGCTATATTGCCAGTTTACCGGCCGTGGCATGGGACAATGCCAGTCAAGCGATTTTGGAGCGTAGTCTAGACGACTCGGCCAATCGGCGCGTGTTTATGCCGGAAGGGTTTTTGGCAACCGATGAGATCATTCGCCGCGCAACCCGCATTATGCGAGAAATGGTGATTGATGAGGCACAAATCGGCCGGAATTTGGCCACTTATGGGCCGTTTGCCGCCACCGAAAAGGTGTTGATGGGATTGGTAGCCAAAGGGGCGAGTCGGCAAGATGGACACGAATGGTTGCGTGAGCTGAGTTTGCAAGCGTGGCAGGCGGTGCGTGAGGGGCGGCCGAACCCTTTGGTTGATTTGGTAGCCAATGATCGTGAGCTACAGAATTATCTGAGCCAAGATGAACTACAGGAGCTAATGCAGGCTGAGGCGCACGTCGGCACGGCGGCCGAGCGGGCGCGTGACATGGCTGAACTGATTCGGTCGAGCATGGACTAACTGTACTTGTTTAGCTGATTGGCATGTTTGATCAAAAAACGTGATGGGTGATACGTGAGCCTGCGCAAATACTAACTTTGGCGTTGCCTATATATTTGAGAAGGGAGAAAATTGGGCTCAAAATTACCTGATTAGGAGAACGCCCATGTCCCAATTAACTGAAAAAGAAGCTCAGGCTCGAATCGACCTTGCGGCCGCATTGCGCTGGACCGCCCGTTTGGACCTGCATGAAGCGGTTGCCAATCACTACAGCGTGGTGATGGGTGAGGGAGACGAGCAAGAGATTTTGCTGAATCCCAAGCTAAAACATTTTTCGCGGGTCAAAGCGAGCGACATCGTTAAATTTGATCTGGATGCAGATGATGTGCTTGAACGGCCGGATGCGCCAGATATTTCAGCTTGGTATTTGCACTCCCACCTGCACAAACATTTACCCCATGCCAAAGTGATTTTTCACACACACATGCCAAACACCTTGGCCCTCGCCTGCATCAAAGATTTTGAGTTCATGATGCTCGATCAAAATGCGACCCGTTTTTATGATCGGATTGCGTATGACCGTGAATACAACGGCTTGGCGATGGATGACAACGAGGGTGAGCGTGTGGCTAACCTGATGCAGGATGGCAAGAGCATTTTGTTTATGGGGAACCACGGGGTCATGATTATGGGAGAGACGATCTCGGATGTGTTTGACGAGATGTACTATCTGGAAAAGGCGGCCGATACACAGGTAAAAGTGCTCGCCAGCGGCCGGGAGCCAGCCCTCATCCCTGATGATGTGGCTGAAAAAGCGTGTGAGCAATGGCACGAGTATCCTGGCTTTTCGGCATATCATTTTAATGAGCTGAAGGCGATTTTGGATGACGAAGAGCCTGAATATAAACAGTGATTCAGTAGCCAGTGGCCAGTGATCAGTTTGGTTGAACACGACTGGCAACTGGTCACTTTTTACTGGTCACTTTTAAAAATGAAGCCAAAGAATTTACTCTACATTATTTCTGACGAGCATCGCCGAGATGCCCTTGGCTGTTATGGCCATCCGCAGGTGAAAACCCCCAATTTGGACAAGCTGGCCGCAAACGGGGTGCGTTTTACGAATGCTTATACCCCATCCCCGATGTGTGTACCGACGAGGGCCGCACTGCACACCGGCCGGTGGGTACACCAAATCGGCACATGGAGCAGTGCAGAACCGTATGAAGGGCAGGTTGAAGGGTGGGCGCACCGCTTGCGGGATGCGGGGCATCGGGTGACGTCGATTGGTAAGCTCCATTTCCGCGATTCACACGAGCGGAACGGCTTTACTGAGGAGATCTTGCCCCTGCACGTCATGGGTGGGATCGGTTGGACCCACGGGCTGTTGCGGGATGAGTTGCCGAGCTATTCAACCGGCCTGCAAGAGTTTGCAGAGCAAGTAGGGCGAGGGCCATCAAGCTATACCGATTATGACAAAAAAGTGACCTCGGCCGCTTGTGATTGGCTTCGCGAACGGGCTGAGCAACCGGACGACAAGCCGTGGGTCACGTTTCTCTCGCTGGTATCACCACACTATCCGCTTATCGCTCCGGCCGAGTTTTATGACATGTATGATCCGGCCGATATGCCGTTGCCCATTGGCTATCCGTTTGATCGGGACCCAGAAAAAATCACCCCCGGCCTGCGTGAGTTTTATAACTTTTACAACTATGATCAGCATTTTGATGAAAAACGGATGCGTGAGGCGATGGTGGCTTACTTTGGTCTGTGCACCTTTTTGGACCATTGCATCGGGCAGGTGCTGGATACGCTGGCCGATGCTGGGCTGGCTGAAGACACCCGAATTGTGTACACAAGCGATCATGGGGATATGATGGGGGATCATGGTCATTGGACCAAGATGTGCATGTATGAATCGAGTGTTGGCATCCCGATGATTT